>NZ_JARD01000022.1:0-319857 GCF_000708345.1 Microbacterium sp. Cr-K32
GGCTCGGCGGGCGCGCACGCTTCGACATCGCCGCGTGACGGTGTCGCTGCACCATCACGGCGGCTCGGCATCAGGCCGGCGGCTCGGCGTCAGCCCGATCGTGTCATCCTTCACACTCGGACATCTGCGGCGCGCTCCGCGACAAGCGCCGTGAGGAACGCCCGTCGACAATGAGAAGACGACCAGCTTCTCGACTGTCGCTGGCCCGCGCCACGCTCGAAGGAGAGTCCCCGATGTCCGATTCCGCCGCTTCCGCAGCCGCTGCGCTGCTCGACCGCATCCAGGCGCCGGAAGGCGCAGGCCGGGACATCCCGGATGCCGCGACCCGTGAGGTCATCGGGCGCGCCCCCGTGGCGTCGGTCGACGACCTCGACGATGCGATCGCTCGCGCGAAGGCCGCCCAACCGGCCTGGGAGGCGCTCGGCCACGAGAAGCGGAGCGCACTTCTCCTCGCAGCTGCCGATGCCATCGACGCCAACGCCGAAGGCCTCGCCCACCTGCTCTCCCGGGAGCAGGGGAAGCCGCTCAACGGTCCCAACGCCCGCTTCGAGCTCGGCGCGTGTTCCGCCTGGCTGCGCACCAACGCCACCACGGCGATCGAGCCGCAGGTCCTCGTAGACGACGAGACCCTGCACGCCGAGCTCGTCTACAAGGCGGCCGGAGTCGTCGGTGCCATCGGCCCGTGGAACTGGCCGCTCATGATCAGCATCTGGCAGATCGGCCCCTCCCTGCGGATGGGCAACACCGTCGTCGCGAAGCCGAGCGAGTACACGCCCCTGAGCGTGCTCGCGATGATCGCCGTGATGAACGAGGTACTCCCGGCCGACGTCTTGATCGGAGTCTCCGGCGACCGCGAGGTCGGCGCGCGGCTCGCCTCTCACCCGGACATCGCGAAGATCATGTTCACCGGTTCGACCGCCACCGGACGCCGCATCATCGAGAGCTCGGCCGGCAACCTCGCTCGTCTGACGCTCGAGCTCGGCGGCAACGACGCCGGCATCGTGCTGCCCGGCACCGACGTCGCGGCCATCGCCGAAGACCTCTTCTGGGGTGCCTTCATCAACACCGGGCAGACCTGCGCCGCGATGAAGCGCCTGTACGTGCACGACTCCGTGTACGACGAGGTCGTCGACGCACTGGCATCGATCGCCGGCTCCATGCCGATGGGCAACGGACTCGACGAGAACAACGTGCTGGGGCCGCTGCAGAACCGCGCACAGTTCGACATCGTCAGCCGGCTCGTCGACGATGCCAGGCGTCGCGGTGCGCGCATCGTCACCGGCGGAGAGTCGGCCCCCGAACTCGGGGAGCTCTTCTACCGCCCCACCATCGTCGCCGACATCGACAACGACGCGGCGCTCGTGCAGGAAGAGCAGTTCGGTCCCGCACTGCCGGTGATCCGATACAGCGACATCGACGAGGCCTTCGCGCTGGCGAACTCCCTCGACGTGGGGCTGGGCGCCTCGGTCTGGTCGAGCGACCCGGAGGCGGCGCGTGTTGCGGCCTCCCGGATGCAGTCCGGCACCGTGTGGATCAACTCGCACGGCGGACTGCATCCGATGGTGCCGTTCGGCGGCGTGAAGAGTTCGGGCTACGGGCTGGAGTTCGGCGTCGAGGGGCTCAAGTCCGTCGCCGTCACCCAGGTCGTCTCGGGCCCCGGCCGGAAGGCCTGACCCGTGCGCTCTGCCATCGTCGTCGGAGCCGGGACCTCGGGAGCCATCGTCGCGCGTCGTCTCACGGACGCGGGCGTCGCAGTGACCCTCATCGAAGCCGGCGGGTACGACACCAACCCGGCCATCCACGACCCCTCCCGCGCGGGCGAACTCTGGCACTCCGCAGAGGACTGGGACTACTTCACCGTCCCCCAGACGCACGCGGGCGGCCGTCGGCTGCATCTGCCGCGCGGCAAGGTCACCGGGGGATCGCACGCCCTCAACGCCATGATCTGGGTGCGCGGAGCCGCTTCCGACTACGACGCGTGGGAGCGCGCCGGCGCACACGGCTGGGGCTGGGCCGAGGTCGAGCCCGTCTACGAGGCCATCGAGAACGACCTGCTGCCGGTCACTGACGACTACCCGCTCTCGCCGATCCAGGCCTCGATCATCGACGCCGCGGTGCAGGAAGGACTCACGCACAACCCGGACTACAACGCGGGCACACTCGACGGAGTCTCGCAGGAGCAGGTCACCATGCGCGACGGCCGCCGGGTCAACACCTGGACGGCGTACGCGCAGCCCGTCGCGGAGAAGCTGACGATCGTCACCGGACGCGAAGTCCATTCGGTCATCGTGCGCGACGGCCGCGCCGTCGGTGTGCGACTGGGGGAGGGGGAGGAGTCCGAAGAGGTCCTCGCGGACGAGGTCATCCTCTCGGCCGGTGCCATCGGGTCGCCCGTGATCCTGCTGCGCTCCGGCATCGGTCCGGCAGCCGACCTCACCGCGCTCGGCATCCCGGTCGTGCAGGACTCGCCCGGTGTCGGGCAGAACCTCCACGACCACCTCCTGTCGCCGGTGATCTTCACCACGCGGCGCCCGGTCGGGCCTCCGCAACCGGGAGTCTCCGTGACGCAGACGCACCTCTTCTGGCGCAGCCGCGACGACCTCGCCGAGCCCGACACGCAGCCGATCAACTTCTCGGTGCCCATGTGGGGCGAGCTCGAGCCCCGTGGCGACGACGGATTCACCCTCATGGCCGGCCTCGTGACGCCGCACAGCCGCGGCACTCTCCGACTCACCGGCGCGACGCTCGCGGACCTGCCGGCCATCGACCTGGCGGCGCTGGAGGACGACCGTGACGTGGCCTCACTGGCCGCATCCGTGCGGCAGTGCCGTCGGATCGGAGCACGCCCCGCCCTCGGTGAGGAGTGGGGCGCCGTCGAGGTGTACCCGGGCCCCGAGGTCTCCGACTCCGGAGTGGAGGACTGGGTGCGCCGCACCGCGATCACCTACCACCACCAGGTCGGCACCTGCCGCATGGGCACGGATGCGCAGGCCGTGGTCGATCCGCAACTGCGCGTGCGCGGCATCGCAGGGTTGCGAGTGATCGATGCTTCGGTCATGCCGACCGTGCCCACCGGCAACACCAACGCCCCTGCGGCGATGATCGGCGAGCGCGGCGCGCGTTTCGTGCTCGAGGGCTGAGGTAAAAGGGCTGAGGTAAGAGGGCTGAGGGACGAGGGCTGACCCCGGACAGATCCGGTGTCGACGCCTCGTCCTCTCAGTCGCCGTGCACCCGACGTCCGGCGAACCAGGTCGAGATGACCTCGGTGCGCACGATGTCCTCGGCGGGGCCGGCGATCGCGTCACGGGCCAGCACGACGAAGTCCGCCGACTTGCCGGGGGTCAGCGAGCCGGTCTCGTCGCCGAGTCCCATCGCGGTCGCGGCGTTGATCGTGAAGACCTCCAACGCCTCCTCGGCGGTGATGGCCTGCTCGGGCCACAGGGTGCCGGGTGCGCGGCCGAGCGGATCGGCTCTCGTCACGAGACCCTGCAGACCTTCGAGGGTGTTCGGAGAATCGCTCACGGGCCAGTCCGAGCCGCCGGCGACGCGGGCTCCCGCGTCGATCAGTGCCCGGTTCGGCTGGGAATGCTCCGCGCGCTCGCCGAGAACCTCGGCCAGCGCCTGCGGGATCACACCCGGATACCAGATGAACGGCGAGATGTCGGCCGAGACGTCCAGAGCCTGCAGTCGCGGGATGTCCGACTCGGCCAGGAACTGCCCGTGCGCGATCTGGATGGGGGTGGTGAAGCCCTCGTCGCGCAGCTGCGCGGCCGCGTCGAGCACGAGACGTGCCGAGCCGTCGCCCGTGCAGTGCACCTTCGCGCCGAGACCTCGCCGCGCCACGGAGCGGAGCCACCCGATGAGCTCGTCCAGGGTCATGGTGGTCTCGCCGTGGAAGTGCGCGCCGTGCGCGGCGTCCGCGAGATACGGCTCGAGGAACGACGCCGTGCGGGCGGGCGGGACACCGTCGAGGAAGATCTTCACGAAGTCCGGGCGGTGGTGCGCGGTGCGGAACTCCTCGCCGCGGTCGAGCAGCGGCTCGCCGATCGGGTCGAAACCGAAGATCTCGTCGTTGATCAGCAACGACGACACGACCCAGGCATCGAGCTCGTCGGCACGGTCGAGCGCAGCCAGGGCTTCGAGGATCTCGACGGACACGCCCGCATCCTGGAACGTCGTGATCCCGAACGAGTTGAGGATCTCGACGCCGCGGCGCGACGCGGCCGCGTGCTGTGCGGCGGTGAGGCCGCCGCTGCGGTCGTATGCCTCCTGCACCGGGATGCCCGCAGCCTCCAGCAGCACTCCTGTGGGGGTGCCGTCGTCGGGATCGAGCAGCGTGACGCCCGCCTCGGGGATGCTGTCCGCAGTGATCCCCGCGAGCTCCAGCGCCCGGCTGTTCGCCCACCGGTTGTGTCGTGAGTCCTCCATGAGGACCACCGGACGGCCCCCGGCCGCGTCATCGAGCAGCCGTCGGCTCGCGGTGTTCGCGAGCGACGGCAGCAACGTCGTGGCGACCGCTCCGCCCACGATCCACGCATCCGTCGGCAGGGTGGCCGCTTTCTCGCGCACCCGGTCGAGGATCTCGTCGCGCGTGAGCGAGGGTGCCAGCGACAGCTCGAACAGTTCGGTGCGCCCGGCGAGGGCATGGTGATTGTGCACATCGACGAAACCGGGGTACACCGCGGCGTCGCCGACGTCGAGCAGCTGCGTCCGGCGTCCGCGGAACGACTCGAGGTCAGCGCGCGACCCGACCGCGAGGATCCTGCCGTCGCGGACCGCGAAGGCCTCGACGATCGGGTTCGCCCGGTCGGCGGTGCGGATCACCGATCCGGTGACGATGAGGTCGGCGACGTCTTTCATGTCAGCGGTCTCCGAAGGTCGCGGGTTCGAGATCCGGCGTGTGCAGCGTGGTGGAGAGCAGCCGGCCGTGTGCACCGAAGGTGAAGTGCGTGGGCACCTCGCCGCTCTCGTCGAGGCCGAACAGCACGCCGTGCGAGCGGATCGCGTTGACGTCGCGATGATCGGCGATCGTCACCGAGGCGCACGGGATCACCTTCTCGCGCCAGGCGAACACGTAGATACCCGGCCGCACCTCCCAGACGCTGTTCTCGTCGGTGTCGGCGAGGCCGCGCTCGGGCCCGGCGAGGCACTGCCACGAGTACCAGCGCGGCGAGAGGTACACGTGCTCGTAGGCGTGCTCGGTGCTGTAGACCCATTCGACGCGGCGCCCGATGAGCGTCGTCGTCGGTGCAGCCTCGGCACCCGAGACCTCGGCGCCCTCGATCACGCCGGGGGCGAAGTGGTGCTGCACCCGGGTGCGCCCCTTCTCGGGCGCGGCGAGGATCTCGGAGATCACCGCGAGGGCACGACCGTGACGGAGGTCGAGGATCAGCGAGACGGCCTCGTTCGGCAGGTACCGGTGGTGGAACTGCACGAAATACAGGTCCGCATCGACTTCGAAGGCCTCGTAGTCGTCGGTGTCGGATGCCGCCTCGGTCGCGTCCTCTGCGCCCGGCTGGTACTCCCAGGTCACGGCGGCGTCGGTGAACCGGTGGACGATACGGGTGCCGCGGGCGTCGACGACCGTGATCTCGCGGCCGCTGAGGGCGGTGCTGTGCGGAGCCTTGTTGGCGTCGAAACCGGGGGCGAGGCCCTCCAGTGGCAGCCAGGTGGAGGTGTCGGCGGGGTTCAGCGTCGTCATGGTCTTCGTGGTTCCTTCTGTCGGTGGGGGCGGGAGGTCAGCGGTCGCTGAACTTCTCGAGGTCGGTGGCGAGGCCCTCGTACACGGCGGGCCTGGAGCGGCGGAGATAGGCGCCGTAGACGATGCCACCGATGAGGGCGAGCACCAGCAGCAGCGGCATCAGCCGGATCGCGAGCTCTTCGGACCCCGCCACGATGTTGAAGTTCACGATCGCGAGGACCGAGATCGCGGCGATACCGAGGAACCCGATGCCGGGGGCGATGAAGGTGCTCCACCACCGCGGATCCTGGCGGCGGCGGAAGTACACGACGATCGAGATGGCCGCGAGCCCCTGCAGGATCAGCACGCTCAGGGTGCCGAAGCCGAGCATCGCCGGCACGAGGGTGAGGATCGGATCGGCGCCGGCGATCGCGAAGATGATCGCGACGATGCCCGCGAACCCGGCCTGCACGATGCCGGCGAGCTGCGGGGCACCGTTCGCGCGGGTGCGAGCGAGTGCCTGCGGGAGGATCTTCGCGCGCCCCAGCGAGTAGAGGTAGCGGGTCGCCGAGTTGTGGAACGCCAGCATCGCCGCGAACAGGCTCACCAGGAGCAGGATCATCATCAGGGTCGTCAGCGGACCACCCAGGTACTGCTGCGAGATCGAGAAGATCAGGTCACCGGTCGGCAGATGTTCGAGGGCGGTGGCCTGCGCCTGGGAGACACCCGTCGCGCTGACGACCGCCCACGTGGTGACACCGAGGATCACGCCGATCGCGATGATCGAGGTGTAGGTGGCGCGCGGGATCGTGCGCAGCGGCTGCTTCGCCTCCTCGCTGAACAGCGCGGTCGCCTCGAAGCCGAGGAAGCCGGTCGCCGCCAGCAGCAGGCCGATGGGCAGCGACCCGGAGAACACGGCCTCGGGGCTGAAGGCCGCCAGGTCATAGCCGGTCTGCACGAGCACGGAGATGTCGAAGACGACCAGCATGAGCACCTCGAGCACCAGGCAGACGCCCAGAACCTTCGAGCTGAAGTCGACGCCGATCCGAGCGAGGACGAAGCACACCACGATCGACAGCAGTCCCCACACCAGCCAGTTCACGTCGAGACCGGTGAGGTCGCGGATGATCGTCTGCATGAAGAAACCGCTCGTGCCGATCGTGCCGACCACGAAGAAGTTGTAGCCCAGCGTGGCGATCAGACCCGCGATCAGGCCACCGGTGCGCCCGAGGCCCTTCACCACGAAGGCGTAGAAGCCGCCGGCATTGACCAGCTGCTTCGACATCTGCGCGTAGCCGATCGCGAAGAGCAGCAGGATCCCTGCCACCAGGAAGAACGACATGGGTGTGCCGCCGCCGTTGCCGAGGGCGATGGCCAGCGAGGCCACGACCACGATGCCGGTCAACGGTGCGACCGCGGCGAGGACGAGGAAGACGATTCCGGCGACGCCGAGGGCGCCAGGACGGAGGGAGGTGTGGTTCTGCGTCGTGGACGCAGATGTCGGGTCTGCCACGTCGGCTCCTTTGCTGGTGACGGCCGTGCGGACACGGCATCGACGACGAGGGGAATCGTCGATAGAGCGAGTCTGCTCGCGCCGCCGCAGCGGCGCTTGACCCTGAGCGAAGGACGGTGGTGTCACCGTGCACAGCCGCTCGGCGAGCGTTCGCGGTGCCGGTGAGGGGGTGGAGGATGACCGGGACGACACCGCCGTCCTCAGATCGCACCGCCCGGTGCCAGACGGCGTGCGGAGGACGAGATGGATCTGCAGCTGCAGGGGACGACGGCCCTCATCACGGGAGCGGCCGGCGGCATCGGCCGCGCCACCGCCCACGGGCTCGCTGCGGAGGGCGTCCGTGTCGCTCTGCTCGACAGGGACGGTGCGGCGCTGCACGACGTGGCCCGCGACTGCCCGGATGCGGTGGTCCTGGTGGCCGATGTCACGGACGAGGGCCAGGTGCAGGCCGCCGTGCACGCCGGGGTGGCGGCGCTGGGGAGGCTCGACGCGGTCGTCTGCTGCGCCGGTGTGTCCGGCCCGGTGGGGACGCCGATCGAGGAGACCAGTCTC
Organism: Microbacterium sp. Cr-K32; assembly: GCF_000708345.1. Taxonomy (NCBI): domain Bacteria; kingdom Bacillati; phylum Actinomycetota; class Actinomycetes; order Micrococcales; family Microbacteriaceae; genus Microbacterium; species Microbacterium sp. Cr-K32. The sequence continues at coordinate 7,746 of NZ_JARD01000022.1, forward strand.
GACATCTGGAATCGGGTGCTCGCCGTCAACGTGACGGGGTCGTTCCTGGTCCTGAAGCACGCCCTGGCGGCGCTGCGCGAAGCGGAGGCCGCCTCCGTGGTGATGCTCGCCAGTGACTCGGCCCTCGTCGCGTCGCCCGGCATGGTGCCGTACTGCACGTCGAAGGCGGCTCTGGTCCAGTTCGCTCGCGCGCTGTCCGTCGACCTCGCCGACACCCGTATCCGGGTGAACACGGTGGCCCCGTCGATCGTCGACACCCCGATGAGTCGGAGCGACCTCGGCGCTGCGGCCTTCGACGATCCGCCGTTCCCGGTGCAGAGCGCAGCGGAGGTCGCTGCCCACGTCGCGTACCTCGTGTCGCCTCGCACCAGGGCCGTCAACGGCACCAGCATCCTCAGCGACTTCGGGTACACCGCCCGTTCGGGATTCCCCGCCTGACGCGACCGCGTCGGGCAGCAACAGCGCACGCGCGCCAGAACACACAGGAGCACACATGGGAGCTGTGGTCGGATCGACCGTCTCGGGACGCGTCGTCGTCATCACCGGAGGAGGAACGGGCATCGGAGCCGCCATCGCCGAACGATACGCGGCCGAAGGTGCGCATGTCGTGGTCGTCGGGCGTCGCCCGGAGCCCCTGCATGAGGTCGAACGCGCGGTCGGGGCCCTGCCGATCATCGCGGATGCGGCCGATACCGCCTCCGCGAAGGCTGCCGTCGCCGACGTGCTCGCGCGGTTCGGGCGCATCGACGTGCTGGTCGCGAACGCGGGCGGCCACGGATTCTCGCCGGTGGGGGAGACCGACGACGAGAGCTGGGATGCGGCGATCCGCGCGAATCTCACCACGGCTTTCACGATGGCGAGGGAGGCACTGCCCGCGCTGATCGAGGCGAAGGGGCAGATCGTGATCGTGTCGTCGCTCGCGGGGCTCTTCGCCGGACCCTCCGTCGCCGGGTACACGGTCGGCAAGCACGCCCTGGTCGGGCTCACGCGCACTCTCGCGCGGGACTACGGCCGGCACGGCGTGCGCGTGAACGCCGTCTGCCCCGGGTGGGTGCAGACGCCGATGGCCGACGAGGAGATGGACGAGTTCGCCACGCACGCCGGTCTCGGCTCCCGCGAGGAGGCCTACGAGAAGGTCACCGCTGACGTGCCGCTGCGCCGTCCCGCCCGACCGGCCGAGATCGCCTCGGTCGTGCGGTTCCTCGGCTCGGGGGAGTCGTCGTACATCACGGGGGCGGTGATCGTCGCCGACGGCGGCTCGCACGTGGTCGACGTGCCGACCATCGCCTTCGATCACGCCGGGATGTGATCCGGCGCGCGGTCCGCGCTCATCCGCCGAGATAGGCGCGGTGCAGGAGGCCGGGGTCGGCTCGCAGGGCATCGGATGCCCCTTGGAACGACACCCGGCCTCCCGCCACGACCACGGCTTCCTGGGCGAGATCGAGGGCGAGCTGCGTGAACTGCTCGACGAGCAGCACGCCCACCCCGGAATCGGCGATCGACTTCACGATCGGCATCAGGCGCAGGAAAACGACGGGGGCGAGGCCCAGCGACATCTCGTCGATGAGCAGGATGCGCGGCTTCGCGGCGAACGCGCGCGCGAGCACCACCATCTGCTGCTCGCCGCCCGACAGCAGGGCTGTCGGCGCATCGATGCGCTTCTCGAGCTCGGGGAACTGCGCGAGGGCGGCGTCCAGCTCTCCGGGGGTGCGTGCGGTGAGGGAGATGTTCTCGCGCACGGTCAGCGAGGGGAAGACGGCGCGTCCCTGCTCGATGTGCACGATCCCGCGGCGGGCTCTCGCGACGCGGGACAGCCGGTCGATCGGCTCGCCGTCGAGGGTCATGCCGCCGGCGGAATGCGGGGTGACGCCGGAGATCGATTCGATCAGGCTCGTCTTGCCCGCGCCGTTCGGGCCCACCAGCGCCAGTACCTCGCCTCCGGTGACCCGCAGCGAGACGTCGGAGATCACGGGACCGGCGCCGCGACTGACGGTGACACCGTCCAGGACGAGTTCGCTCACTTCAACAGCTCCGTCTCTCCCATGTACGCCTTGACGACGTCGGGGTTCGCGAGGACCTCGGCCTGTGGTCCGCTGGCCAGCACGCGGCCGAAGTCCAGCACCGTGAGGGTCGGGCACACGGAGCGGACGAGATCGAGGTCGTGCTCGATGATGATGAGGGCGACGCCGTAGCGCGCAGGCAGCTCCCGCAGCCTCGCGGCGAGGGCGAGATGCTCGTCATGCGAGAGCCCGGCGGCGGGTTCGTCGAGGATCAGCAGACGGGGACGGGAGACGACGTTCGCGGCGACCTCCACGAGCCGGCGTGTGCCGACGTCGACGCTCGACAGGCGTGCACGCGCGGGCGGGCAGCCGAAGAACTCGAGCACCTCGTCGATGTCGGATGCGGCGAGCCGGCGCCGGGCCACGAACCGCACGTATGCGCCGACGGTGAGCGACGGCGGCACCCGGTCCTGCTGGAAGGTCCGGCGCAGACCGAGACGCGCGCGCCGCGTGGGGGAGAGGCCGACGAGGTCGCGGTCTCCCAGGAGCACGCGCCCCGTGTGCTTCGGGAGGAACCCGCTGATCGCATCGACGAACGTCGACTTCCCGGCTCCGTTCGGACCGATGAGTCCCATGATCGACGCGGCGGGAACCTGGAACGAGACGTCGTCGAGGGCCTTCAGGGTGCCGAACTGCACCGTCAGGCCGTCAACGGTGAGCACCGGCGTCCCGGCGAGCGCCGCCTCGTCGACCGTGGCCGTGGTCGTGGTGGTGATCACCGCGGCATCCGCTCCGGCGTCAGGGGGAAGCGCCGTCAGCGCGACGGTGGCGGCCTGGCGATCCGCGCGGCGCCAGATCAGGTTGCGGATGCCCTGGCCGAGGTTCGTGCCGCTGGTGAGCGCCTGCACACCGAGCACGCCGAAGACGACGAAGCCCCAGTCCTGCGGGATGCCCCAGCGTTTGAGGAGCTCGGGGACCAGCACCCACAGCAGGCCCCCGAAGATCGCCATGTCGATCAGGTGCGCGCCCGACATGATCGCGAGCACGTAGAGGGCCAGCGACTGCAGGGGTGTGAAGCTCGAGGCGAACGGGAGTTGCACCTGACCGGCGAGCAGCCCGCCGGAGATGCCGCCGAGGGCGGCCGAGACCGCGAATGCGGTGAGCTTCGCGGTCTGCACGCTCTGTCCGGCGGCGGCCGTGCCGCGCTCGGAGAACGCGACGGCCTTCCAGCTCGATCCCCACCGGCCGCGCTGCAGGAAGAACGCGCCGAGTGCGCAGACGGCGAGCACGACGATGGAGAGGAAGAAGAACTGCCGGTCGTTCGAGAACATCTCGGGACGCTCGATCGCCGTGCCCTGAGCCGAACCGGGGAACTGGATCTGCACGAGCGTCACGTCGGCGGCTGCCGCGAAGCCCAGGGTCACGACGGCGAGGTTCACACCGCGCAGCCGCAGAGCGGGGAGGCCGACGAGAATGCCGACGAGGCCCGCCGCCACCCCGCCGAGGACCAGCCAGACGATGAATCCGCCCGGCGCCTGCATCACGTTCAGCAGGGAGACGATCCAGGCCCCCACGGCGGCGAAGGTGAGTTGGCAGAGCGCGATCATCCCTGCGGAGCCGGTGACGATGCCGAGACCGAGGATGGCGATCGCGGCCGTGACGGCGCTGATCGCGAGGAAGACGAAGTACCCCGGCAGGGAGGCGCTGAGGATCGCACCCGCTCCGATACCGGCGAGAGCGACGGCGAACGGCCAGGTGATCCGGAACCAGGGACGGTCAGCGAGCGGCATCCCACACCTCCTTGCGCTGCGTCCAGAGCAACAGGACGACGATGAACAGGAACGGGAGGAAGTTGCGCACCAGCGCCACTTCGTCGATCTGGGCGACGAGACCACCGAGCACACCCAGGACGATCCCGCCGACGACGGCGAGGTCGAGTCGTCGGAAGCCGCCGAGCAGGGCTGCCGCCGCGGCCGGGACGATGAGCATCGCGAGGCTGGTCGCGTCGTTCGACTGCGAGGGGGCCACGATGATGATGGCCATCGCGCTGATCACACCCGTGACGAACCAGACGGCGATCGACAGCGGGCGCGAGCGGATGCCGAGGAGTTCTGCCGTGGTCGGGCGCTCCGAGAGCGCGCGCAGCTGCGTGCCGACCCTGGTGCGGCGCAGCACGAGGCGGACCACGATGGCGGTGATGATCGCCATCGCGACGGTCGCGACCGTGACCTGGCTGATCACCACGCCGCCGAACGAGAACGCCGGTCCGGCGATGATCGGCGTGAACGGCTGCGGCTTGTTGCCGAAGAGGATGAAAGACAGGGAGATGAGCAGCAGGAGGGGGCCGACGGTCATCGCCGAACGGGTGGTGGTGGAGGCCTCGGACAGCCAGGTCGCGGCGATGAACCCGATCGCTGCCGAGAGCAGCCCGGCCACCAGGACGCCGAGCACCGAGCCGAGCCAGATCGGCAGGTCGAGCTCGCGCACGAGCCACACCGCGGTGAAGGCCCCGAACATCCCGGTCGCGGCCTGGGCGAAGTTCACCACGCGCACGAGTCGGGACATCAGCGTCAGGCACACGCCGAGGACGGCATAGAGGCCGCCGGCGGCGAGACCGGCGATGGCGCCTTGCAGCATGAGGCGTCCTTTCTGTTCCGAGGGGGACCTGCCGCCGGTAATGCGCCCGGCGGCAGGCGAGGGGTGACTACTCGCCGATGCGGAGCCAGTCGTCGGCGACCTTCTCCCAGGCGTTCGTTCCGGACTCGAGGATGATCGGCCAGCCCGCGGTGTTCTGGGTGCCGAACGCGTAGGGCGTTCCGACCATCGGGTTCTCGATCGGCTCCATGCCCTTCAGCGCTTCCGAGACGGTCTCGCGGGTGATGTCGCCGTCCATCCCTTCGAGCACCTCGATGAAGTACGTCGCGGCGAGGTACCCGCCCTGGCTGAACGAGGTGAGCGGGATGTCGTTGGCCTCCATCAGCTCTCGCCAGTCGGCGTTGATCTCGCTGTCGTCGGTGAACGGGTAGAACTCCGCCGGCACGTAGATGCCCGCACCCGCGTCGTCGATCGCCTCGGCGAAGTTCTCGCTGTAGACGCTCGTCAGGTAGAGCCAGGTCACGTCGTCCCAGCCCTGGGCGTTCGCGGCCTTGACCTGTCCGATCGCGTCGGGCTCCACGGGATTGATCGCCAGGGCCTTGCAGCCCTGGTCGCGTGCCTTGACGATGTAGGGGGTGTAGTCGGAGGCGCCGTACGGGACGGTGTCGTCGACGTACTTCGGCTTCTTGCCGGTGATCTCGGTCCACTCGTCGATCGCGGCCTGGTAGGTGGGACGCGTGGAACCGGCGATCTCGAGCAGGATGCAGATGTCGTCGAGGCCGAGCACCTCGGATCCGTACTGCAGCGTGAGCGTCATGTCGTTGAACGGTCCGACGTTCGCGGGGGAGATGTTCTCGCTGTCGAAGCAGCCGGTGTCGACTCCGATGCCCGGCATCGAGAGGATGCCCTCCTGCTCGTAGTACTTGGCGTTGATCTCGCACTCGATGAGGCTGGCGGAGCCGACGAGCGCGACCGCGCCGTCGCTGCCGACAAGCTCGCGTGCGGAGGCGGTGGCCGTGGCCGGGTCGCCCTTGTCGTCCAGCATCTTGTAGTCGATCGTGCGGCCGTCGAGCCCGCCCGCCTCGTTGAAGGCCTCGAACACGGCGGCGGCGGCCTGCGAGGCCTCGGGGAAGGTCGCGGGACCGCTGATGGTGTTGACGGAGCCGACGACGATCGGGTCGCCGCTCCCACCGCCGGTTCCGCCGTCTCCACCGGCGCAGCCGGCGAGGGTGAGGGCTGCCACGGCGAGGAGCGCCGCGGTGCCGGATGCTCGTGTGTTCATGTGCTTCCTGCCTCTCGTGTTCGGGTGGTGCTGTGTTCGGGTGGTGCTGTGTTCGGGTGGTGCTGTGTTCGTCTGGTGCTGTGCGGGGTGTGCGGTGTTCAGGCGCGCATGGCGCGGTTGACGAGCTCCGTGTCGGTGATCTGCTCGAAGGCGACGACCTCGCCGCCGACGACCCGCCACACATGGGCGACGCGGGCGGCGAAGAAGCGCCCGGTCTGCGTGTAGGTGCCCGAGTAGGTGCCGATGGCCACCACGACGTCGCCGCCGTCGACGATCTCGTCGATCGCGACGGTGTAGTCGTCCCATTCCTCCTGGATACGGCGGAACACGTTCCGGGCGACGGCATCCGGGCCGATGTACGTTCCGGCGTACGGGAAGCCGGCAGCCTCGGTCCAGCGGATGTCGGTGGCGAACGGCGCGAGCATCCCGTCGAGGTCGCCGCGGTCGTTGGCGGCGTAGTGCTGGCGGATCAGGTCGGCGTTGCTCATGGGCTCTCCTCGGAGTGGGGGTGCGGCGAACGGTCAGACGGGCTGGGCGTCGGGGTAGGAGACGGCGCCCAGCGGGTAGATGTGGCCGCCGGCCCGCGAGTGCTCGGCGTCGCCCTCTCCGGTGAGTCCGAGGAAGATCCCCGTGGTCATCAACTGGTAGCCGAGGTCGTGCAGCCAGACGCTGGCCACCGCGATACGGAACTCGCGGAAGCAGAACAGGTACAGGCCGTCGGCGAACTTCCACACGGTCGACAGGTCCATGTCGCCGTGGCCGCGCTGCACGCCCTCGAGGCACTGCCAGGCATAGCGCCGGCTGGAGATGTACACGTGCTCGTAGAGGTGGTGCGGGCTGTACCGGTAGAGGTTGCGTTTGCCGATGAGGTCGCGGCTCGGACCGGGGGCGTCGCCGCTGACGGGCCCCGCATCGGTCGTCGCCGCCCAGAAGTCCTGGCCGACCTGAGGGGTGCCGTCGACGGCTTCGGGGGCGATGCGCGAACGGATGACGGTCGCCCGGTTCGTCGTCGTGGAGAACACCACGGTGACGGCCTCGCGCGGACGGCTCCGCATCGGGATGTTGACGAACACGACGTCGTCCCGCACTCGCACCGCGTCGTACGGGTCGGTGCCGGAGGCTCCGAGTCCGCTCCAGACGAGGGCGTCCTCGGAGAACTCCAGGGTCAGGGTCGAGTCGTCGTCGAGGGTGAGGGTGAGGGCGGTGCCGGCGAGGGGCGTGTTCGGCAGGCGGAAGGTGTCGATGCCCGCGGCGAACTCGTCGTACGTGCGCCATTCGTCCAGCGCCGGGTCGGTGGAGGTGTCGGTCATGAGGGTCCTGACGTCGCACGCGGCGGGGCCGCATCGCCCCGGGCACCGCGTCGTCGCGGTGCGCTTGCCTCATGCTGGTGGGGTGTTCCTCATCCCCTCAAGGGGGCGGCGGTCATCGCGCGCCGAGAGTCAACCGGCGTGCCCTCCCGGGCAAGCAACGTGCCGGTGCGCGGCAGACGGAGCGTCAGTTTTCCTGGCAGACGGAGCGTCAGTGCGCGGCGCGATACTCACTGGGTGAGACGCCGAAGGTCGACTTGAACGCGCGGCTGAAATGCGCGGCGTCGACGAAGCCCCAGCGTGCCGCGATGGCCGCGACCGGGCGGTCGGCGAGCATCGGGTCGAGCAGGTCGCGACGGCACTTCTCGAGGCGCCGTGTGCGGATCCAGGTCGACACGGTCACGCCCTGCTCCTGGAAGAGCCCGTGCAGGTGCCTGGTCGAGATGAAGTGCGCGGCGGCGATCGACGCGGGTCCGAGATCGGTCGACGCGAGGTTGCGGTCGATGTACGAGCGGATGCGCTGCACCAGCGCACGGTGCGGGTCGGCGGACACCTGATCGAGTCCGAGCTCGCGTGTGAAGACCGTCGTCACGAGGTCGAGCGCGCTGTGCGCGAGCCGGGCCCCCGTCGTGCCGGCCAGCTGATCGAGATTACCGGCGAGCTGCGTCAGATACGGCACGACCATGCTGCCGAGGCCTTCGTGACCGGAGATGCGCACGGCGGTGAGCTGCCCGACCATCTCGGCCGGGAGGCTGATGAGGTGCTTCGGGAACATCACGACCATCGTGCGGAAGTCGTCGTCGAACACGAGGGAGTACGGGCGGTCGGTGTCGTAGACCGCGAGGTCCCCCGCCTGGAGCACGGCCTCGCGATCGTCCTGGATCAGCAGGCCGGTGCCGGCGATCATCAGGCTGACCTTGAAATACGAACGGTCGCCGCGGGCGATGAGCTCGGGGGTGCGCTCGACGACATGCGACGTAGCGCGCACGTCGTTCACATGCACCTCGTCGACGGAGGCTCCGCGGATGATCCCTCGGAAGTGGTCGGGTCCGGCGGTCGTGACCTGCAGGGGCACGAAGGACTCCGAAACGGCGGCACGGAAGTCGCTGATGTTGCGCGCGACGAGCGTGGAAACCAATTCGGCGGGGGCGGCGGGTGCACCGTTCATGACTGATCACCTCGGGTGGTGGAACGACGACGTTGTATACGATCCGTTCCGTGATGCTATCACCGGGATCGGCCGTGCGGGACGACGTCTCGCAGATCAGTGCTCGCAGGTGCACGCGCCTGCGCCGCAGCAGCCGGTGGACGCGACCGCGTGCGCCTGCGTCGACTCGGGCACATCCATCGCGGGGTTCTGGTCGAGGAAGCCGTAGGGCTTGAACCAGAAGCCGGCGTAGTCGACGGGCATGATGGGCCAGTCCTCCGGGCGCGGGAAATGCGTCAGCCCGAACGTGTGCCACAGCACGATGTCCTCTCCGTCGATCGATCGATCGCCCGCGGTGTACTCCGGCAGGCCGGCGCCGCCCTGGTGGGCGTTGGGATAGCGACCGGCCGGCCAGATCTGCCCCTGTTCGTGCCGGGTGGCCCAGAGGTGCTTCGTGGCGAATGCGGCGCGCGCGGCGACGGAGGATGCGGGATCGGCCATGAGCAGAGCGGTCGGCTCCGGCACCAGGTGGTAGGCGGTCGGGCGCCCGACGCGGTTCGTGCGGGAGGCGCTCTGCACCTCCCAGACGCGGGCGACCGAGCTGTCCGCCTCGCGCTGTGCCTCCGCTTCGGTCGCGAGGGTCGTCTCGGTCCAGCTGAACGCGTTGCCGAAGGGGTTCTCCTGGCCCATCGGCACCCGTTGAGCGTCGACCTCGACCAGGCGGTTGTCCTCGCCATCGATCGCCACGTCGAGGCGTGCGCAGAAGAGGTGCTGGTGCACCGGGGCGAAGACGCCGGGGGCGAGTTCGGTCGCGTGCTTCTGGCGGACGCCCGGCTCGCCGGCCGCGGCGAACACGATGCCGGTCGCCTTCGCGACCACCTCGATCGATCCGTCCAGGGAGAAGTTCCAGTAGAAGCCGTAGTCGTAGTTGCCGATCGTGGAGAAGTACGACACCACGAAGCGGCGCGAGCGACGCACGTCGGCGCGGCCGGCGAGATCGGTGTGCTTCCAGAGGATGCCGTAGTCCTCCTCATGCATGCAGATCACATTCGGGATGCGCACAGGGTGACCGTGGTCGTCGGCGACGTAGCCGTCGAGGTAGCGGATGACGCCGAGGCAGTCGCAGCCGAGCTCGAGGTGGTTGGCGTTCTTTCCGAGCAGGTACTCACCGGCATCGAAGTAGCTGATCCAGAAGCGGCCGGGGGCGGTGTCGCCGTAGGGCACGACCATCTCCGGAACGCTGGCCCGACGGAGCACCGAGCGACCCTGGAAGCAGACGTCGTGCAGCACGAGGCCTTCGCGGGCGTTGAAGTCGACGCGCATCGACCAGCCTTCCCACTCGACGAGCGAGCCGGAGACCGTGAAGCTCGGACCCTCCGGCTGGCTGATCTCGATGGGCTTGAGCGAGGTGCGGGCGTCGCCCTGCGCCTCGGGGTAGTAGTTTCCATGGCCGGCGGGGACGGGCACGTCGCCATGGTCTTCGACGCGGATGACGCTGTTCGCCGTGAGGTCGATGTGCACGATGAGTCCCTCGACCGGGTGTGCCCACGGCGAGTCGTGTTCGTCGTAGCGGAGGAACGTGAGGGAGCGGATCACCCGACGCCCGACCTCATCGGCGCGTCCGGTGTAACCAGGGGCGAGCGGCCCGCAGAACGCGAGGTCCATGTGCGCGGCGAGGCCGCGGCGCGTCATCGCCGCCTGCCATTCGGGGGAGGCCTTCGCGATCGCTTCGGCGCGCTCGTACTCCTCGAACAGGTACTGCGGCTGGCCGTATGGCGGGGCGTCGTTCGGCACGCGCGCGGTGCGCAGGACCTCGCCTCGTGTGATCGACACGATGGCCTCGGTCGCGACGCCGGTCGCGGTGTCGAGCAGGGTCACATCGACGCGGCGATCGATCGGGGCGCCGGGCTGCCACGCGGCGAGCTCCTCCTTCGTGATCTCGTCGGGAAGCAGCATCGGCACGCGGGTGCTCTCCGTCAGGAGTCCTGCCGCATCGAGGACCGCGCGGGCGGCGGCGATCTCGTCGCCCGTCAGCGGATCATGCGGGTGCGCTGCGGCGATCTTCTCGATCGAGACGGGCTGCGGTGCGTGGTGGGACATCATCGACCTCACTATTTTCGAGCAACTGCTCAATAAACGGGTTGCGACGATGATACGACGGGTCGTCGGCGGTCCACAACCACCGATTCCCGGGGCGTCGAGAGCGGGGCTGGCGCGGGTTCAGGCGCGCCAGGGCGCGAGGATGCTGTCGAGCACGGCGAGGTGCGCGGCCGCGGGCTGGGGCTCGGTGACCTCGACGATCTGCTGCCCGTAGGTGATCGAGCGCAGCAGTGACAGCACGGCGTCCGTGGGGGTGCCGGTGCGCAGCTCGCGGTCGTGGACGGCCTCGTCGAGAGCGAGTCGGATGCTGCTCTGCCAGGTCGCGAGTGTGGGGGCTCCGGCGTCAGGGGTGGGGGCGAGGGTCGCCAGTCGTCCCCAGAAGCCGACGACCACGTGCGCCTCGGTGCGGGTGGTCTCATCGATCGGCAGCACTTCACGCATCAGCGCGTGGAGTCTCGCCAGTCCCCGCAGCCCCTCGGTGGCTGCGGCGATGCGGGCGTCAGTGCGGCGGGTGACCTCGGCGGCCGCGGCGCGCACGACCTCGTCGAAGCCCTCGAAGTAGTGCCAGAGTGACCCGGTGGCGACGCCGAGCTCCTTGGCGACGGCGCGTGAGGAGACGCTCTCGTGCCCGTCGCGGGCGGCCACGGCGAGCAGCGCCTCGGCGATCTGCCGGCGGCGCTCATCGTGGTCGACGATGCGGGGCACGTGCCCATCCTCTCGCATCATGACGAGGTCTAGCTATATTGAGCGATTGCTCAATATACTTCCCGGGTGGAACACCTCCTTCCCGCAGCACCGTGGCTGATGGCCGCAGCGGCGATCGTCTCGGCGGTCGCCTGCATCGCGGCGTGGCGCGTCGTGCCGTGGCAGGGACGGCAGGCGGCCCTCGTGATGGCCGCGGTGATGCTGTTCCTCGCCGTCACGGACGGCGACACCCTCACGGGGCTGATCCTCGGCGCCGTCCTCCTGCTTTCGGCGATGCTCGGCACCATGGGGGTGCGGGGCACGCCGTCGGCGGCCACGTGCTGCCACCGCGCCCTCGTGTCGCTCGTGATGGCCGCGTGCGCCTTCGAGAGCGCGTCGACGAACGCCACGGGAGCGACCGGCGCGTCGATGCAGGCGGCGGATGCGGGGCACGGCGGTCATGCACTGGACGGCGTCCTGTCGGTTCTGGTGCTGGTCGGGGTGGTGGGGGTCGTGGTGTGGACCGTCGTCGCCGAGTGGTTCGTGGCGCCGGTGCATCACGGCAGGACCGCACGACTGCTCACGACCGAGTCGTGGGCCATGGCCGTCGGTGTCGCTGCGATGTGCCTCGGGTTCTGATCGGCGAGGCCCGTCTCCGCTGGCCGGTGGCCGACGGGCTGCTACCGAGGCTCTGCGGCGGGGCGCACGAACACCCAGGCCGCGACGGCTGCCACGGCGGCGGCGATCGTCATGGTGACGGCCATGGTGAGGGCATTCGTGCCGCCGAGGCCCGCGGCGAGGGGCGCGAGCACCGGACCGAACAGGAACGTCGCCATGCCGAGCAGGGCCGAGGCCGTGCCGGCGCGTGCGCCGTGGTGGGCGAGTGCGAGCGTCTGGCCGTTGGGGCCACCCAGTCCGGAGCACAGCATGAATCCGATGAGCGCCCCGATGACTCCGGAGACCCCGGTGCCGGTCGAGGTCAGCACGAGCAGCAGGACGGTGGCGAGCAGCGTCGCCGTGATACCGCCGAGATACACGCGCAGGGGTCCCCAGCGGCGCACCACGAGCCGGCTGGTCTGGCTGCCGACGATGCTGGCCAGCGCCCCCGCCGCGAACGCGAGGCTGAAGGCCTGCGGGCTGAGGCCGAACTGATCCTGCAGCACGAACGACGACATCGACAGGTAGGTGAAGAACGCGACACCGCCTCCTGCCGCGGCGCACAGCACCGCCACGAAGAGGCGATCGCGCACGACGGCTGCGGTGTGCGACCGGAGCGCCACGGGGCCGGCGCCGTGCCGCCTCGACGGGGGCAGCGTCTCGGGCAGGGCGAACACCACGACGACGAGCAGGACGACCCCGACCGCGCTGAGCACGCCGAAGATGCCGCGCCAGTCCATGATCAGGGCCAGCTGGCCGCCGACGACCGGCGCGATGATCGGCGCCGTGCCGGACACGAGGAACAGCAGTGACAGCATCCGCGACAGCTCGGCACCCTCGAACTGGTCGCGGGCGATGGCCAGGCAGATCACGATGCCGGCCGAGCCCGCGAGCCCCTGCAGGAAACGGGAGATCAGCAGGAGCTCGATGTTCGGAGCGACGGCGCACACGAGGGAGAGCACCGCGAAAGCCGCTACTCCGACCATCAACGGCAGTCGTCGGCCGAGTCGATCGCTCAGCGGCCCTGCCACGAGCTGGCCGAGTCCGAGGCCGATCATGCACGCCGACATCGTCACCTGCGCGAGAGCCTCCGTCGTGCCGAGCGACGCGGCGAGCTGCGGCAGCTGCGGAAGGTACAGGTCCATCGACAGGGGCCCGAAGGCCTCCAGCATCCCCAGCACCAGCATCGCCCGCAGGGTGCTCATGCGCGGGCGGGCGGGCTCCTCAGAGGCGGGGAGGCTCATCCGCCGAGGCGCAGGATGCGGCGCAGCCAGCTCTCGCGGGCGGCGACGGCGGCCTTCGAGACCTCGGCATCGGGGGAGAACCCGGCGAACCCGTGATATCCGCCGGCCCATACGTGCAGTTCGGCTCGTCCCCCGGTCGCCCAGATGCGGAGAGCGTAGTCGACGGCCTCGTCGCGGAACGTCTCCGCGGCGCCCACCTCGATGAACGCGGGGGCGAGCCCTGAGAGGTCAGCGGCGCGCGCGGGCGCGGTGTACGGCGAGACGCGGTCGGTGAAGCGGTCCTCTCCGGCGATGGCGTCCCACGCGGTGTCGTTGTTGTTCCGATCCCACGCGCCGAAACCGTCGTACTGACGGCTGGATGCGGTCTCGTTGCGATCGTCGAGCATCGGACACCCGAGCAGCTGACCGGCCAGGCGTGGCCCGCCCCGATCCCGAGTGATCAGAGCGACCGCGGCCGAGAGGCCGCCACCGGCGGACATCCCCGAGGCGATGATGCGGTCGGGGTCGATGCCGAGTTCCTCGGCGTGCGCGGCCATCCACTCGAGCGCGGCGTAGCAGTCCTCCGCCTGGGCGGGGCCGGGGTGCTCGGGCGCCAGGCGATACTCGACGGCCACCCCGACGACGCCGTGCCGCTCGGCGAGGTCGATGAGCTCCGCCGTGCCGAAGAACCGGGTGCCCAGCACCATGCCACCACCGTGGATCGACAGCACGGCGGGGGCGGGGGCGGGCGCCGGCCGGGCGGGCCGTACGATCGTGATCTCGATGGCGGGAGCCCCGATGGGCCCGGGGATGGTCCGGTCCTCCCACGTGATCGCGCGGCCATCGGACTGCATGGCCATGGACGGGATGATCGTCGCGAAGTGGTCGCGGTTCGCGTGGATCGTGTCGGCACGCAGCGGGATGATCTCGACCATCTCGACGAACGCATCGAGTCCGGCGACGAGCTCCGAGTCGTAGGGGACAGGCAGCGGCGCGGTCATCGCGCGGCCCGCCAGATGCGACGCAGCCACGATGCGCGGGCCGCGAGAGCGGCGCGCGAGATCTCGGCGTCGGGCATGTACATGTCGAAGCCGTGCGCGCCACCTCCCCACACATGCAGCTCGGCCTGACCGCCGGTCGCCCAGATGCGCAGCGCGTACTCGGTGTCCTCATCGCGGAACGCCTCGGCCTCGCCGACCTCGATGAAGGCGGGTGGGAGTCCCGCCACATCGACGGCGCGGCTGGGGGCGGCGTAGGCGGGAGCATCCGGATGGAAGGCGAGGTCGTCGCCCAGCACGCACGACCACGCGAGCAGATTCATCTCGCGCTGCCAGGTTCCGATGCCGTCGTACTGAAGACTGGCGACCGTGGTGTTGGTGTTGTCGATCATCGGGCACAGCAGCAGCTGTCCGGCCATGACCGGACCCTGCCGGTCGCGGGCCAGGAGAGCCACGGCCGCCGTGAGACCTCCGCCCGCGCTGCCGCCGCCGACGACGATGCGCTCCGGATCGATGCCGAGCCCGGCAGCGTTCGCGTGCACCCAGACGAAGGCGGCATAGCAGTCCTCGACTCCGGCGGGGTAGGGGTTCTCGGGAGCGAGGCGGTACTCGACGTTGACCGCGACCACGCGGTGTTCGTCGACGATGTCGACCACGCGCCCCGTCTCCCACGAGCGGTGACCGACGATCATGCCCCCGCCGTGGATGTTCACGAAGGCGGGAAGCACCTCGTCGCGGGTGTCGGCCGGACGGAACACCGTGATCTCGATCTCGGGCGCTCCGGGAGGACCGGGGATGACGCGGTCCTCCCACTCGATGTCGCGCCCGGCGATGACCGAGTCGTTGTCCGGGAACATCCGGTCGACACCGTCGCGCGGAAGGGTGTCGCGAGTGAGGGGCGGCTGCGGATTCTTCGCGAGCTCATCGAGCACGGCCTGCACCTCGGGGTCGAAGGGCACGGGGGCGACGGTCGGGTGTCCGGCGGCGGTGGCGGTCATGGTTCTCCTGGAAGCGATGGGGGAGGCGGGTCAGGGGCCTTCGGGGTCGACGACCCCGCGGTCGGCCCAGAACGGCTCGACGAGGCGGCGCAGCTCCTCGATGCCGATGCGGTCGACCAGGGCTGCGGCGTCGAGATTCGCGCGCAGCTGGTCGATGCTCGATGCGCCGAACAGCGTGGTCGTGAGTGCCGGATGGGTGAGCGTGAACGCGATCCCGAGCTGCGCGGGTGAGACGTCGAGCGACGAGGCCAGGGCGGAGAAGGCGGGTACATCCGCGATGATCCGTTCCCGGATATCGCCGGGGTCGCGGCCGATCTGCCTGTCCCCGTTGATCTTGCCTGCGAGCACACCGCCCTCCAGGCAGTCGGAGGCCTGGAGCGTCAGCCCCTGATCCCACAGGCGTGCGAAGGGCGCGCCGTCGGGGATCGAGCGCCGGGAGACGCTGTATTTGAGCTGCGCGATCTGCGGCCCGGAGACGCCCTCCGCGGCGGCGATGTCGATCAGGGTCTGGATGCTCGACGCCGACCAGTTGTTCACACCCCAGGCGCGGATGAGTCCGGCCCCCTCGAGACGGGCGAGGTCGAGGACGAGGTCGCGCAGGGCGAGGTCGTCGCGGCGCAGGTCGCCGAGGATCACCAGGTCGGCGTGCTCGACGCCGACCCGCATCAGCGCGTTCTCGAGCTGCGGGCGGAACCCGTCATCGCCGAACGCCTCGAGCCACAGCTTCGACGAGAGCAGCCACTCGTCGCGCCGGAGCCCTGCGGCGCGCACCATCGCCGAGAAGATCACGTCGGTGAAGACGGGCGGCGCTCCCGGTGCGGAGTACACGCCGACGTCGAACAGGTTCACGCCGCGGTCGACGGCCTCCCGGAGCATCGTGACCGCGTCGCCGAAGTCCATCCGGTCATAGGTGTGCCAGGAGCCGAGGGAGAACAGCGAGGCGTCGATGCCGCTGCGGCCGATCTCGCGGCGGGGCAGGAGGGGAGTGGTCACGGGGTCCTCACCGTCTCGGGTCGATGACGGCCTTGACCTCATCGAGCTGGTGCATGTGGGCGATCTTCGCGGAGGCGTCGGCCAGGCCGACCGGGGCGCTGAACAGGTCGTCCCAGGGGAAGCGGTCGCCGAACGCGGTGAAGAAGTCGATCGCGCGGGAGTAGTCCGAGATGTCGCCGTTGAGCGAGCCGACCACGGTGAGCTCCTTGCCCATGATCGTGCTGAGCGGGAAGCCGTCGCCTGCGGGACCGGTGGACCCGACGATGGCGACCGTGCCGCGCTGTGCCGCCATCGCGATCGCGTCGGGTCCGACGCTCGGCGCGCCGGCGAAATCGAACACGTGGTCGGCTCCGCGGCCTCCGGTGAGCGCCATGACCTGTTCGACGACCGGGCCGTCGCGGAAGTCGACGACCGCGTCGGCGCCGAAGCGTCCGGCGAGTTCCAGGCGCGACGCGGGGGCGCCGATCGTGATGACCTGGCCGGCTCCCGAGATCTTCGCGACGGCCGTGGCGAAGATGCCGAGCGCGCCGGCGCCCTGCACGACCACGCGTGAGCCGGGCCGGATGCGCCCGGCCCGTTCGAAGGCCCGCAGCACGGTCTTGGCCGCGCACCCGGCCATCGACGCCCAGGTGTCCTTCACCGACGCCGGGAGCAGCAGTTTCGCCGCCCCCGGGGTCACGTAGGCATACTCCGAGAGTCCAGCGGTGGCGAAGGGATGCACGTCGGCCCGCTGCAGGAACCCGTAGCCGCGGCGGGAGCACGCGACGGGTTCGCGCAGCACCACGCATCCGTGGCACTCGCCGCAGGTCGACTCGGACCAGCCGATGCGGTCGCCGGGGGAGAGCGGGCGTCCCAGGGCGTCCTTCGTGTCGGGCCCCGTAGCGACGATCTCGCCGACCATCTCGTGTCCGAGCACCATCGGGAGCATGCCGGGGAAGCTCATCCGGCCCTCCCAGATCTCGATGTCGGTGCCGCACAGCGTGGTGCACGAGATGCGCACGAGGGCGGCGCCGGGCTCGATCTCGGCGGGGAGGGGAAGGTTCTGCAGAGTGAGCGGTTCGCCGTGCGCGGTGAGCACGGCGGCGCGGGTCGAAGTCGGAAGCCCGGGGGCGGGCGGCAGGTCGAGCGTGGGGAGGGACATGGTTCTCCAGACGGCGGTGTCGGTCAGACCAGGAGCTGTCCGCCGTCGACGGCGACGGAGACTCCGGTGATGTGGCTGGCGGCGTCGCTCGCGAGGAACAGCACGAGCGGCGTGATCTGGGAGACCTCGGCGATCGAGCCGAGGGGGATGCGCGACTCCCAGGCCGCGCGCGCCTGCGGGTTCGACGCGAAGTCGGCGGTCAGGGGCGTGAGCACAGGCCCGGGGGCGACCGCGTTCACGCGCACGCCCGCCGCGGCGAGCTCGATCGCGGACGTGCGGGTGAGGGCGTCGACCGCGGCCTTGGTCGCCTCGTAGTGGCCGAGGCCGGGGGTGGGCTGGCGGGCGCCGATCGAGGAGATGTTGACGATCGACCCGCGTCCCGCCTCGGCGAGCAGACCGCCGAAGACGCGGAGCATGAGGAAGGTGCCGCGCACGTTGACCCGCAGGGCCGCATCGACGACGTCGACCGGGACCTCCTGGAGGGTGCCGCCGCCGGCGACGATGCCCGCGTTGTTGACCAGGACGTCGAGTCCGCCGTCGGCGACGACCCGCTCGGCCGCGGCGCGCACGGAGGTCTCGTCGCTGATATCGAGCGTGAGGGCCGTCGCGCCGATCTCAGCAGCGACGGCGGCCGCGGCATCCGTGTTCACATCGCCGATGAAGACCTCGTCTCCGGCGTCCCGGAAGGCGGCGGCGATGCCGCGGCCGAGCCCGGATGCGCCTCCGGTGACCAGGATCCGGCGGGGAGATGCGGTCATGTTCGTCCTCACTGACGGCTGTTCTGACGGGATGTCTCCTTTATATTCTACAAACATAGAAAAACACAACCCCGTGTCTCGAGAAGGCGAAGGAGCCTCCATGCCCGAAACGACATATCCCCGGAAACGCCTGGACCGCGTAGGCGTGCCCGTGCCTCCGCTGGCGCTCGGATCGTGGAACACCTGGGACCGGATGGGGCCCGACGAGGCGGTCGCCATGATCCGCCGGGCGGTGGAGCTGGACGCCGGGTTCTTCGACGTCGCGTACTACAACATGGGCCCGCACGCCGAGAACTCGAAGACCGACGTCCTGTTCGGGCAGGCGCTGCGAGCCAGTGGCGTCGATCGTGCCGACATCGTGCTGTGCGGCAAGCTCTGGCTGTGGGACTGGCCGAACCAGGGATTCCGCGCGCAGCTCGAGGAGTCGCTGGAGCGAGCGGGACTCGACCGCTTCGACACCCTCGTGGTGGGCGACTACCTCGACGCCCCCGATATGCCGCGCCTCGTCGCCGACGTGAACGAGCTCATCGCCGAAGGGCTCGTCGACTCCTGGGGCATCAACAACTGGCGGATCGAGCACACGCGGGAGGCGCTCGCCGAGGCCGCGGAGCAGAGCGTGGCAGGTCCGGTGTTCGCGCAGTTGAAGTACGGCATCGCTCGGAGGGCGATGGCGGAGGGCGATGCCTACGGCCCGCTGTTCGCCGACGGCACGCTCGCCCTGCAGGCGTCCGATGTGTTCGAGGGCGGCATCCTGGCCACGGGGCGTGTGCCCGAGCGGAAGATCGGCGCCGACGTCGGAGGCGTCCGTGAGCAGATCGTCGCCGTGTATCCCGAGGTCGCGCGCGTCGCCGCCGGGTTCGGGGTCACACCGGCCGCACTCGGCATCGCCTTCTGCCTGTCGAACCCCGCCGCCGCGAATGTGCTGTTCGGCGCCTCTCGTCTCCCGCAGCTGGAGGAGAACCACGCGGCGCTCGCGCTCGCCCGGGATCACGGAGCCGAGGTGCGTGCCGCGCTCGCCGGATGCCGGGTCGACCGCGAGGTGCGGGCCGACGGCGCGTGGTGAGGGGGGGCGCCTACGCCTCGCGCTCGCGGGCGACGGTCAGAGCGCGCTCGAACGTCGAGACGATGACCTGCCGCCGGTCGACGCGGTAGTCCTCATCGGGTTCGAGCTCATCGATGTACTCGTCCCACACGCGGACGTAGCGATCCCGCCAGGCTTCGAGCGTGCTGCTCGGCGGGAAAGTCGCCCCCACGCGGCCGGCGGATCCGATGTCGGTGAGGATCTCCAGCCAGGCGGGCGCCATCGATCCGCCCCACTCGTCCGGCTGCAGCTCGGTGTCATCGTCCTCGTCGGCGAACACCTCGGCGATCTTCGCGATGAGATCGTCCGTGATCTCGCTCAGTCCGTCGGCGACGGTGTCGTCGTCGAAGTTCCCCGGTCCCCACGTGCCCACGGCGCCCTCTTCCTCTCGGCCGTTGCGATCGGATCCAGTGAACCACGGAGTGGCTGCGGTCTGCGTGCTCGCGTCAGTGCGCGCCGCCGAACTCGATCATCGCCACACCGGCCGCGATGAGCACGACGCCGATCGCCATCCCGCGATCGAGCGCGACCGACAGCAGCCCCAGTGAGCCGGTGTAGCCGATCACGACGACGATGAGCCAGAGCGGATGCGTGAAGCCCTCGGCCGCAGAGGGGTCGCGCTGACCTCCAGGGCGATCGCGATCAGAAGAGGTGGCCAGGCCGACGGCCGCGGGCGGTCTGTCGTCGAGTGCCTTTCGTGGACCGCACGGGAGGGAAGGGGTTTCCGCGCGCAGCGCTCGACCGGGAACGACCGTCAGAATACCGGCATCCATTCGAAGATATGTTCGAAACTCGCGACCTGCTTCGGTAGAATCGAGTCATGTCGAAGTTGGCCGTACTGCACGAGGCGATGTCCCGCCTCGACGCGGCGTGGGCTGGCGCCGACGAGTCGGGCGAGTTGTCGCGCGAGCAGCTGATCGCGGTGAGTGCATCCCTCGGGGAGCTGCAGAGACGGTTGGATGCGGTGCACGTCGAGGTGGCCGCGTGCATCTCCCGCGAGTCCCGTCCGGAGTTGGGCGCGGAGAGCCTCGCGAAGCAGCAGGGCTTCCGGAACCCGGCGACGTTGATCGCGGCGACCGTGGGTGTGTCGCGGGGTGACGCGACGCGGCTCGTGAAGGTCGGGGAAGCCGTGGCGCCCCGCGCAGACCTCTTGGGTGCGCCCCTGCCTGCGAAGTATCCGGTGGTGCGCGAGGCGCTCGGTGCGGGGGTGTTGAGTGCCCAGGCGGCGGCGGTGATCATCGCGCTGTTGGATCGGTGCCGACTGCCGGCGGGAGCGGTGCGTGTCGCCGAGGCGGAGCGGGTGCTCGTGGAGAAGGCGGCGGGGCTCGCTCTCGACGACGTGCGCAAGCTGGTGGTTCGCGCAGAAGCGTGGCTCGATCCGGATGGTGTGGAGCCGCGGCTCGAGGAGCAGCGTTCCCGCCGATCGCTCACCATTCATGAGCGCGACGGGATGCTGCATCTGAACGCGATCCTCGACGCCGAGACCGCAGCCCCCGTCGTCACGGCGATCCGCGGGTACGTGACCGCCGCATTCGCCGCTCGGAAGGATGCGACGGACGCCGATGCGCCGGACGCCGACCGCCGCACGGTGCCGATGATTCAGGCTGATGCGCTCGCCGTGTTCGCCGCGCACGTGCTCGGATGTGCGACCAGGGTGCCGCTGGCGGGTGCCACGATCGTCGTGAGGGTGGGCCTCGACGACCTCGAGGCCGGCACCGGCTCCGCCGAGATCGACGGGATCGAGCAGCCGGTGAGCATCGGAGCTGCGAGGCGCATGGCCGCCGGCGGCGGAGTGATCCCGTGCGTGCTCGGAGCCGCGAGTGAAGTGCTCGACTGGGGGCGCGAGAAGCGCCTGTTCACACGGGCACAGCGGTTGGCGTTGGCGGAACGGGATGGCGGCTGCGCCATGTGCGGGCTGCCGCCCGAGATGACGAAGGCGCATCACATCCGGTGGTGGAGACGCGACCGCGGACCGACGGATCTCTCGAACGGCGTGCTGCTGTGCGAGACCTGTCACCACCGCATCCATGACAACGGATGGGATGTCCGCATCGACGGTGGCGGCGGGTGCGCGAGGGCGTGGTTCCTCCCGCCGGCCTCGGTCGACCCCGCCCGCACACCTCGTCCGGGTGGCAGAGCGCGCTTCGACATCGCCGCCTGAGCGCTGCGATCCGAGGGCAGGATGCGCCACGCCCGGCCATGCCTGCGCGCACGGACAAGGCCGGTGCGCCCCGAGGCATGAGTCGGCGCTCTCCGCGGAGGAAACGCTCTTGCGCTCTTTTTCCACGCATGTAGACTAAACAGCACGACACATCGAAGTGACGTCGGATCCGGCCTCCGGTCAGCGGCACCTCACCCCTTCTTCACCACCCCTGCACCCGAGAGAAGGAACCATGAAACGAATGCCCCTCGCGCTCGTCGCGGCCGTCGCCGCGACCCTCGCGCTCACCAGCTGCAGCGGCTCGACACCCTCGCCGTCCGGCGGCAGCGATGTCGAGAGTCCCGATGCTCTCAACATCGGGAACTTCCTCGACATCACCTCCTGGGATCCCTCGCTCGCCGATATCGGCTTCGACGGCCCGTACCTCTCCGCGGTGTACGACGCCCTGATCGCCCTCGACGCCGACGGCAACCCGATCCCGTCGCTCGCCACCGAGTGGAAGGTCGCCGACGACGACCTCAGCATCGACCTCGACATCCGCACCGACGCCGTGTTCAGCGACGGCACCCCGGTCGATGCCGACGCCGTGATCACGAGCCTCGAATACCTCAAGGCCGGTGCTCGTTCGGGGGAGGCCTACGTCAATGCCGCCTCCTTCGAGAAGGTCGACGACGACACCGTCCGTATCGGCCTCACCCAGCGCGACGACACGATCCTGTACCTCATGGGACTCGGCCGCAGCTACATCGCCTCCCCGGCGTCGATCGAAGCGGGCACGCTCGGCAGTGAGCCGATCGGCTCCGGGCCCTACGTCCTCGACAGCGCGACGAGCGTGGCCGGCGCCGAATATCACTTCACCAAGGCCGCCGATCACTGGGATGCCGAGACCTATCCGTTCTCCGAGCTGGCGATCTTCCCGATCACCGACGCCACCGCACGCCACAACGCCATGCTCAGCGGTCAGATCAACGTGCAGTACGGCGACGTCGCGAACCTCGAGCAGGCGAAGCAGCAGGGCTGGAACACTGCCGAGCGCGTCTCCGGCTGGGCGGGGCTCGTGATCACCGACCACACCGGCGCCAAGAGCGAGCCTCTCGGCAAGCTCGAGGTGCGGCAGGCGCTCAACTACGCCTTCGACGGAGCCGCCGTCCTCGCTGCCGTCGGCAGCGCAGCCGGGGTCGCCACGAACCAGGTGTTCCCCGACGGTGGGCCGATCAACGACCCGTCGCTGAACGAGACGTACGCCTACGACATGACCAAGGCCAAGGAGCTGTTGGCCGACGCCGGCTACCCGGACGGGTTCGCGATCTCGATGCCGATGTCGCCCATCTTCGAGATGTGGAAGCCGTCGGCCGAGCAGGCGCTCAACGAGCTCGGCGTGAAGGTCACGTGGGACAACATGCAGATGCCGGACTACCAGTTGAACGCGCCGAACTACCCGATGTTCATCTCGTTCCTCGCGATGGACGGCAACGACGTGGCCACCGTCTCCCGTCAGGTGACCAGCGTGCAGTGGTTCAACCCCGAGCCCGACTACGCGCAGAACGAGGTCATCGCTCCGCTCGTCGAGAAGGTGCAGACAGAGCGCGGCGACGCGCAGACCGACGCCGTCAAGGAGCTCAACAAGGCCCTCGTCGACCAGGCGTGGTGGTCGGTCTGGTACCAGGCGAACAACATCTACTACACGGCGCCCGGCATCCAGCTGCAGCCGGTGGTGGGGATGATGTTCCCGACGCTGCGCTACATCACTCAGGGCTGACGCCCGTCGGGGCGGCCGCGACGCCGGCCGCCCCGACACCCTTCCCCCTCCGACCCCCACCTTCCGAGAGGTCCCCATGCTCCTGTTCACGGCGAAGCGGTTGCTGTCCGGCATCCTTCTGCTCGTCGCGGTCTCGATCGGCACCTTCTTCCTGGCGCACCTCGCCATCAGCGACCCGACCGCTTCGCTCCTGGGGACCACGGCGAGTCCCGCCCAGCAAGCGGCCCTGGCCGAGAAGATCGGTCTGGACCGTCCGCTCCTGGTGCAGTTCTGGGACTGGCTCTCGCATGCCGCGCTGCTCGACTTCGGCGTCTCCTGGCGCAACTTCCAGCCTGTCAGCGCACAGCTCGCGATCAAGGTGCCCGTGACGCTGTCGGTCGTGACGTTTGCGACGCTGATCACCGCTGTCATCGGCATCGCCTTCGGGATGATCACGGGGTTGCGGCCGGGAACCTGGTTCGACCGGATCATCAAGGGCATCTCCGTCGTCCTGTTCGCGCTCCCCGGCTTCTGGGTGAGCCTCGTGCTCGTCATGTGGCTCGCGGTGCAGCTGAAGTGGTTCCCCGCCGTCGGCTACGTGCCGCCCACGCAGTCGGTGGACGGATGGCTGCGTTCCATCACCCTCCCGGCGATCTCGCTCGCCCTCGGCGGCATCGTCGCCGTCTCCGAGCAGTTGCGCAATGCCGTCATCACCCAGAGCCGCCAGGACTGGGTGCGCACTCTCCGCAGCCGCGGTCTCTCGGCGACCAGGGTCAACCTGCACATCCTCCGCAACGCCTCACCGGCCGCCCTCACCGTCATCGCCCTGATGTTCGTGGGGTTGCTCTCCGGAGCCATCGTGGTCGAGCAGATCTTCAGCCTCCCCGGCCTCGGACAGCTCACCAACCAGTCCTCGCAGAACGGCGACATCCCGATGCTCCTCGGCATCACGGTCGTCTCCATCGTCTTCGTCGTCCTCATCAACCTCCTGCTCGATCTCGTGCTCGGCTGGATCAACCCGAAGGTGCGCGTCGCATGACCACCACAGACATCCGGGTCGCCTTCGACCGGGCGGCGCAGAAGCGACGTTCCAGCCTGTTCCGTCGCTTCCTCCGGCACCCCGGCGGGTACATCCCGCTGGCGATCTTCGTCCTCATCGTGCTCGTGGGGGTTTTCGCGCCGCTGCTCGCGCCGATGGACCCCAACTTCGTCGACCTCGCCGCAGCCAAGGCGCCTCCGGGGCCCGAACACCTCCTCGGCGGCGACTCGACCGGCCGTGACATCCTGAGTCGTCTCATCTACGGCACCCGCACGACCCTGTGGGGCGCGCTCATCACGATCGTCACCGCGCTCGTGATCGGCGTGCCGTCCGGCGTCGCGGCCGGCTACTTCGGGGGCACGTTCGACCGGGTCGCCACCTGGATCAGCGACGCACTCCAGTCGATCCCCGGCATGATCATCCTGCTCGTGGTGGCCGCGGGCAGCCGCAACAACTTCGAGCTGCTGATGGCGACGGTCGGCGTGTTCATGGTGCCCGGCTACTTCCGCATCGCGCGGTCGCAGACGCTCGCCGTCCGCAACGAGCCCTACATCGACGCGGCCCGTGTCTCCGGGCTGTCGGACGGGCGCATCATCTTCCGGCACGTCATCAGGGCCGTCTACCCGCCGGTCATCATCCAGACGGCGCTCACGGCGGGCATCGCGATGGGCATGCAGGCCGGACTCCAGTTCCTCGGCATCGGCGACTCCAACGTTCCCAGCTGGGGGGCGATGATGCTCGAGGGCTTCCGTCTCATGCTCACCTATCCGCTCATGCTGCTGTGGCCTTCGGCGGCCCTCGGGCTCACGATCGCGGTGCTCGCGATCATGGGATCCACGCTCGCCGAACTCGTGCAGGTGCGCACGCCGCGGGTCTCCCGACGGCGTGCCGACGCCGAGGCCACCCCGACGGCACCGCGGCACGCCGCCACCGGTCACGCACAGCACGCGCCAGAGGATTCGGCGCTGCGGGTCGAGAACCTCCGGGTCGTGCACGCCACGCCGACCGGTGAGACCGAGGTCGTGCACGGCGTCACCCTCGACGTGGCCCCCGGCGAGGTCGTCGGCATCGTGGGAGAGTCGGGCTCCGGCAAATCGCAGACCGTGTTCTCGGTGCTCGACCTGCTGCCCGCCACCGGGCGGGCGGTCGCCGATGCCATCTGGGTGCGCGGAACCGACGTGACGAAGGCGACGCCGAAGCAGCGACAGGCGCTGCTCGGCCGCGAGATCGGCTACGTGCCGCAGGAGCCGATGAGCAATCTCGACCCCTCGTACACGATCGGCAGCCAGCTCGTCGAGCCGCTGCGGCGCACCCACGGTCTCCGCAGGTCGGAGGCCGAGGCGCAGGCACGGGCGATGCTCGTGCGTGTCGGCCTCACCGACCCCGATCGGGTGATGCGCAGCTACCCGCACCAGGTGTCGGGCGGCATGGCGCAGCGGGTGCTCATCGCCGGCGCGATCGCGGGCAAGCCGTCGCTGCTCGTGGCCGACGAGCCCACCACGGCGCTCGACGTGACCGTGCAGGCCGAGGTGCTCGAGCTCCTGCGCGAACTCCAGGCCGAGTACGGCATGGCGCTGCTCATCGTCACCCACAACTTCGGCGTCGTCGCCGACATCTGCGACCGCGTGATAGTGATGCGCGGCGGCGACATCGTGGAATCGGGACCGGTCGATTCGCTGTTCGCCGCGCCGACCGAGGAGTACACGCGCCAACTGATCGCCGCCTCGCTCGACGACGCCGAAGGTCGCGCCGCGCTCGACCGCACCAGGATCGAGGCGAACGCATGAGTGCGCTGCTCGAAGTGAGCGATCTGGTCGTGGAATACGGCCGAGGGCGGACCTCCTTCCGTGCCCTGCACGGTGTCTCCCTCGACATCGCGCCGGGCGAATGTCTCGGCCTGGTCGGCGAATCCGGCTCGGGCAAGTCGACGCTCGGCAAGGCGATCCTCGGCCTCGCGCCCGTGACCGACGGGAGCATCCGCTTCGACGGGAAGGAGATCAGCAGACTCGGCGGCCGTGCCCGACGCTCTCTCGCGGATGATGTCCAGGTCGTCTTCCAGGACCCGTACGGCTCGCTGAACCCGGCCATGACGATCGGCGACATCCTCGCCGAACCGCTGCTCACCAGCGGCATCGGGACGAGGTCTGCCGAGACGAAGGTGCGCGAGATGCTCGACCGCGTCCGTCTGCCCGAATCGGCCATGGACCGCCACCCGAGCGAGTTCTCCGGAGGGCAGCGTCAGCGCATCGCGATCGCCCGTGCCCTCGTGCGCGGACCGCGGCTCATCGTGTGCGACGAGCCCGTCAGCGCCCTCGACCTGACCACGCAGGCGACGATCCTCGATCTGTTCATCGAGCTGCAGCGAGACACCGGGGTGGCGTACCTCTTCGTCTCGCACGACCTGGGCGTCGTCCGCCGCGTCTGCCACCGCGTCGCTGTCATGTACCGCGGCGAACTCGTCGAGGTCGGCGAGGGTGAGCAGGTCACCCGAGCCCCGGAGCATCCGTACTCCGAGCGGCTGCGCCTGGCCTCGCCCGTCGCCGACCCCGTCGCGCAGCGGGAGCGGCGTGCACAGTGGCTCGCTCTGCGGGAGGTGCGCGATGCGGCGGTACGGTAGCTCCAGGCCCGATCACTCCACGCACCGGAATCGGCCGGAAGGACCTCATGCCGAAGATCATCGATCACGACCAGCGTCGACGGGACATCGTCGAGGTGGCCAAGAGCATCATCCTGAAGGGGGGCTTCGAGGCGGCGACGATGCGCAGCATCGCGGCGGAGGCCGGCTTCGCGAACGGCGCACTGAAGCACTACTTCCCCGGCAAGGAGAGCATCGTCGCGGCGACGTTCGAGACGATCCTGCAGCAGATGTCCGAAGGGGTGCAGGCAGCGGGCGAGGAGCCGGCGTCGGCGGACGCCGCGTTGCGGGGGTTCCTGCGGGCGACGATTCCTCGCGACCAGGAGCAGATCGCGGCGGGGCGGGTGCTGCTCGCGCTGTGGGAGTACGCGATGGCCAACGAGGCCCTCGCCGAGCTGTATCGCGGGCACCTGGCGTCCTGGCGCACCTCGCTCATCGAGCGGATGGAGGCGGCGCGCGACGAGGGGTCGATCCGCGACCAGGACTACGGGCCCCTCGCGAACGAGTACATCTCGGCGGCGGTCGGCGCGACGGTGATCAACCTCATGTATCCCGATGGCGAGCGGATCGCCGACTACGAGACCTATATCGACCAGTTCCTGGCGCGGCTCCGCTGACCGCGACGCGCCTGATCCGAGAGGACGGCGCGTCATGACCTCACCCCTTTTCGTCGAGCGGCACCCGGGTACCGGGCGTCCGGTGGTGTTCCTGCACGGCCTCGCCTCGCAGGGCGCGCAGGACTGGCCGGAAGCCGAGTGGGGCGGATCCTTCGGCGACCGTCCCCGCGTCGTGGTCGATCTCCCGGCACACGGAGCGAGTCCGACGCTCGGCACGGCCCCGACCTCGGTGGTGCTCGACGCGCTCGCGGACGCCGTCGGTGCGGATGAGATCGACCTGGTGGGGTACTCGCTGGGGGCCCGGCTCGCCTGGGACCTGGTGCGGCATCCCGCGGTCGCGGTGCGCCGGGCAGTGCTCGGCGGACTCAGCGCGGGGGAGCCCTTCACCCTGGTCGACCTCCCGGCCGCGCGCGCGGCCGTCTCCGGCGGCGCCGCCCCGGCGGATCCACTCACGGGAATGATCGTGCACATGGCCTCACTGCCCGGCAACAGACCGGGCGACGTGATCGACCTCATCGAGGGCCTGGCCGCGGAGCCGTTCGCCCCGCGGTCCGATGGGCTCACGCTGCCCGTACTGCTGATCGGCGGCACGGACGATGCGATGGCTGCCGGGATCGACGAGCTCGCACAGCTGCTCCCGGCGGCGCGCGCCCACCGCGTCCCCGGTGATCACCTCTCCGCGCTGCACACGGCGGAGTTCCGCACCGCTGTGCAGGACTTCCTGGCGGACTGACCCGGTTGGCCGTCCATCGGTCTCCTCATGCCCTTTAATTCCAACATTCGTAGATAAACATCGAAAGGCCACTCATGACCGACACTCCCACCGCGGACGCGGCCCGGATCCTCGACATCGCCACCGGATACATGGCATCGAAGCAGCTCTTCCACGCCCGTCGCATCGGCCTCTTCGCTGCCGTCGACGGCGGAGCCGACACGGTGCCGGCGATCGCCGAGAGATGCGGGGTGAGTGAGCGCATCGCGCACCTGCTCGCCGACGCGATGGCGGCCCAGGGGCTGCTGGTCCGCACGGACGGCAACTACGTCGTGGCCCCGGATGCGGCCGCCTACCTCACCGGTGCCGATGCGGCGATCGACCTCGGCCCGTTCCTCACGTTCCTCGACGAGATCAGCTACCCGCACTGGCTGCAGTTCGCCCATACGGTCGACACCACCGAACCGGGTGACCTGCAGATGGACGACGCCCGCTGGGCGACCTTCATGGCCGGCGTCATGACGTACAACCGCCTGCACGCCCAGGAGTTCGGCCGACACATCGACCTCGCCGGTGCCACGAAAGCCCTCGATTTCGGCGGGCTCTCGGCGGATTTCGCGCTGTCGGTCATGGCGCAGAACCCGGCGTTGCACACCACGTTCGTATACGCTCCCGGCTTCGAGGACGGCATCGCCGAAGCCGTGGCGGCGGCGGGCGTCGCCGACCGTGTCGTCGTCGAGATCGCCGACACCGCGACTGCTGCACCCGAGGGGGCATACGACGCCGTCTTCGCTAATCACGTCATCCATCGCTTCACCGCCGAGGAGAACGCCCGGATCTTCCGAAACCTGCGGGCGGCAGCGACTCCGGGAGCGACCCTGACCGTGCTCGACTTCTTCCTCGACGACGACGCGGAGCAGCGCGGGATCGACGCCCGGCACGCCGGGGAGTACCTCGTCATCGACGGGACCGTCGTGTATCCGGAATCTCAGGTGCGCGGCTGGCTGAACGATGCGGGCTGGGAGGTGCGGGATAAGGTCGCCCTGCCCGGAAGCCCGCGGGTGCTGGTCGCGACGGCGGTGTGAGACTTCCCCGGCGTCGGGTGCCCGACGCCGGGGGCGCGGACTGGTCCGAGGGGGATCAGAGGCGGGCGGCATGCGTGAACATGCCGCCCGCCGTTTTCGTGCGCGGGCGGGCTCAGTCGCGGGAGAAGACCGTACGGCCGTCGACGATCGTGCGCACCACCTCGAGCGAGGAGAACGGGCGGACGGGCGTCAGCGGGTCCTCGTCGAGGATCGTCAGGTCGGCGACGTGCCCGACCTCGAGCGACCCCTTCCAGTCCGATGCGCCGTCCTGTCGCGCGGCATCCACGGTCATCGATCGCAGGAGCAGGTGGCGGGTCGCTGCGTCGTCGATGAAGCCCGCGTCGGTGAGCAGGGCGAGCGCGGCGTCGAGCCCGAGCCGCCAATCCGGACTCGCGATCGGCGCGTCGCTGGTCACGGTCGTGAGGGCGCCGGAGCCGAGCATCGCGGCCAGCGGCCAGGCCGTGGCGATGCGCGCCTCGCCGAGCTGCGCCGCCGCCCAGGAATGGGTGTGCGCAGCGATCAGGGGCTGCACGGCGAATCCGGCATCGACCCGTCGCATGCGCGCGATCTGCTCGGGCGTGGCCAGGTCTCCGTGGACGACGTAGTGCGGAGCGGCCGGTGCGGGCGCATCGGAGAGGCGCTCCAGGACCGCGAGGAACTCGGCGATCGACCGGTCGCCGGTCGCATGCACGGCGATCTGCATCCCGCGGGATGCGGCCAGTTCGACCATCTGCTGGAATGCGGAAAGCGGGTCGCTCCCTCCTCGGGTGAGCAGTGCTCCGGTGGTGCCGTCCGCATACGGCTCCTCGACCCAGGCGGTCGCCATCGGGGGGATGCCGTCGGCGAAGATCTTCACTCCGGGGATCGCAAGCCATCGCGGGTCGTGGGTGGGTGGCGGGGTGCGGATGCCGTGCGCGAAGTCCTCGAGCGTGCTCTCGCCGTCGATCGTGCCGAAGAGCCGCAGCAGAGTCACCCGCGATGTCTGGGCGCCTTCGCGGTGCAGTTCGCCGTAGGTGTCGAGCATGTCGGCGCCGAAGCATCCGGTCTCCCCGGCGTCCTCTCCCGGACCGATGCCCGGTTCGGTGTAGCTCGTGATGCCGTGTTCGGCGAGGAGGCGCCACGCGCGGCGCAGGGCGGATCGCCGCTCGCTCGCGGTCGACACGAGTCTTCCGGACGGCTGCTCCTCCGGGGGAGTGTCCGAGAAGAACAGGTGCGGCCAGCGCGCACCGAGCCATGCGGCATGCAGGTGTGAATCGTTGATGCCGGGGACCGCGGTGCGTCCGTCGAGTTCGAGGACGTTCCGTGCGTGGAGTCGGGTGGCGGCGGCATCGGTGGCGACGATCACGCCGTCGCGAACGGCGAGGGCGTGAGCGATATCGCCCGTCCCGTCGAAGGTGTGGATACGGCCGCCGCGGATGATCAGGTCGGCGTCGTCGCCGGGAAATGTCTGGCTCATTATTCCACCAGTGTAGACGTAAAACCCGGCCGAATGCGGGGCGGGGACGCACCGATTCGGCGCGCGGTTCTGCGGCTTGTACGCTGGAGACATCCCCCGATTCACCCGGCAACTCGCGCGCCGGCGACCTCGGCGCGCGCTCACACATGCAAGGACGCAGATGAACGATTCCGCGGCACACCGCGACGACTGGACTGAGAGCGAAGAGCTGGCGGAGCGGATGATCCCGCTCATCGGGGCGCTCCGACGCGAACACGACGTCGTCACCTCGCTCCACGGGCACCGCCTGCTCGGTCTGTCGGCGACCGGCCTCGTCGAGGTGCACGAGCGCGTCGCGCAGCTCGGGCACGAGAGGCTCCCCATCGAGGACAGCCTGGCCGTGCTGGAGGCGATCCATGCGCTCGCCCCCGGTGCATCCTCCCTCGATGTCGCCCGCCTCGTCGCCGGCCATGCCGAGAGCGGTCAGCCGCTGGAGACGTACCTCGCAGACGTGCTCGCCCCTGCGATGGGAGCCGTCGCCGCCGAACCCACCGACGTCGTGCTCTACGGCTTCGGGCGCATCGGCCGCCTGCTCGCCCGCATCCTCATCGCCCACACCGGGGGAGGAAGCGGACTGCGCCTGCGCGCCATCGTCGTCCGCCGCGGCGCCGAGAACGACCTCGTCAAGCGCGCATCCCTGCTCCTGCGCGACTCCGTGCACGGCCGCTTCGCCGGCTCGGTCACCGTCGACGAAGACGCCGAGCAGATCATCGCCAACGGCACCCGCATCCAGGTGATCTACTCCGACGACCCGGCGACCATCGACTACACCGCCTACGGCATCCACGACGCGATCGTCGTCGACAACACCGGGCGCTGGCGCGACGAGGCCGGTCTGTCGCAGCACCTGCGCTCGACCGGCGTCGCCCGGGTGCTGCTGACCGCGCCGGGGAAGAGTCCGCTCAAGAACATCGTCCACGGCATCAACGACGACACGATCGTCGAGACCGACCGCATCCTCTCGGCCGCCTCCTGCACGACCAACGCCATCACGCCCGTGCTCGCGGCGATCGACGAGGCCTACGGCGTCGTCAAGGGGCACGTCGAGACCGTGCACTCGTTCACGAACGACCAGAACCTGATCGACAACTTCCACAAGGGCGATCGACGCGGACGCTCGGCGGTGCTCAACATGGTCATCACCGAGACCGGTGCCGCCAAGGCCGTCGCCAAGGCGCTGCCGCAGTTGGAGGGCAAGCTCACGGGCAGCTCGATCCGCGTGCCCACCCCCGACGTCTCGCTCGCGGTGCTGCACCTGACGATCGAGCGGCCCGCGACGAAGGATCAGGTCAACGACTACCTGCGCCGGGTCTCGCTGCACTCGAAGCTGCGCCAGCAGATCGACTACGTGGAGAGCCCGGACGTCGTCTCCACCGACTTCGTCGGGTCGCACCGTGCCGGCATCGTCGACGGTCTCGCCACGATCGCCGATGAGGACACCCTCATCCTGTACGTCTGGTACGACAACGAGTTCGGCTACTCGTGCCAGGTGATCCGCGTGCTCGAGGTCATGGCGGGTTCCCACCCGATCGTGCTCCCCGAGCGCCGAGAGGTGACGCTGCAGAGCTGAGGTTCCTCGTGCGCCGTGTCGGCGGCACCCGGCATGATGAGGTCATGAAGACCGCGACTCTGCGTGCCGAGCGCCTCCGATCGCACCGCCTCCGATCGCAGCGTCTCCAATCGCACCGCCTCCAATCGCACCGCCTCATCTCGCCGGCTCCCACGGTGACGGATGCGGCGCACCACATGCTCGCGGTGCAGAGCCAGGACTTCACCGCGGGTCGGTGGGCGCTGGCCGTCCGCACCCGAGGGGAGACCACGGTGCGCGACGTCGACCGCGCCTTCGACCGCGGTGACATCGTGCGCGGGTGGACCATGCGCGGCACCCTGCACACCGTCCTGGCGCGCGACCTCGGCTGGATGCTGCAGGTCACCGCGGGGCGGCAGCGACAGCAGGCGGCCTCGCGCCACCGCGATCTCGGCATCGATGACGACATGGTCGCCGCGAGCGTCCGGGCGCTGACGCCGGCGCTGCGCGACGGCGGGTGCACCCGGGCCGAGGTGTTCGAGATCCTCCAGGGCGTCGGCATCGACCCCTCGGGCCAGCGCGGCATCCATCTGCTGTTCACCCTCACGATCGACGGTCTGATCTGCCAGGGGCCGGTCGTCGCCAGGGCCGGCTTCGCCCGCGAGCAGCGCTTCGTGCTCGTGGAAGATCACATCCGCGAGCACGTCACGCCCGATGACCCGCTCGCCGAGCTGTTCGTCCGCTACATCGACGGACACGGCCCCGCCGGTATCGCCGATTTCGCCTGGTGGGCGGGCCTCACCCTCGGTCAGGCGCGCGAGGCGGCCGAGCGGGCGGGAGCGGGAACGGACGGTGGCAGGGTCGACGAGATCGACGAGGGTCTCTTCGCCGCGCGCCGACGTCCGCGAAGAGCATCGGGTGCGGCCTCCGTCCACGCCCTCGGCGCGTTCGACGAGTACTACATCTCCTACGCCGATCGCACGACCGTCTGCGCCCCGGAGCATCTCGCGGCCGTCGGCCCCGGAAAGAACGGCATGGTGCGTCCGACCCTCGTCGAGCAGGGGCGCGTGATCGGGACCTGGTCCCACGCGACCGCGACCAGGGGTACGCCGCCTGAGCTGTTCGAGGAGCCGGAGGATCCCGCCGCCGTGGCTGCGGCCCTCGCCCGGTTCGCCCGGTTCGCCGACGATTGAGCCGCAGGGATCACCGGCCCCGCCGCGACTACTCGCTCGCGTGGCGCGCGAGGAAGTTGTAGACCTCGTTGTCGTCGACCCCGGGGAATGCACCGCGGGGGAGCGGCGAGAACATGTGCGTGTGCACCCGCGCGCTCGGCCACGCCCGTCCGCTCCAGCGATCGCTCAGCTCGGCGGAGGGGCGACGGCAGCACGACTCGTCGGGGCAGGTCGACACCGCTCTGTCGTTGGTCTCGCGTCCGCGCCACCAGCGGGCGTCGTCGAACGGCACGCCGACCGTCACCGAGAACTCGCCGTCGCTCGACGATCCGGTCTGGGTCGAGCACCAGAACGTGCCAGAGGGGGTGTCGGTGTACTGGTGGTGCTCCACCGTGCGGTTCTGCTGCGTGAACGCCGCGCGTGCCTGGAACTTGCGGCACACCCGCTGTCCCTCGACCGCGCCGGTCACGTCCATCGGCAGCGGCAGGTCGTCGTTCTCGTACACGCGGGTGATCGCGCCGGTGGAATCCACGCGCAGGAAGTGCAGCGCCATGCCGAGGTGCTGCGTCAACAGGTTCGTCATGCGCATGCCGGCGGCTTCGTGCGTCACGCCGAAGCCGTCGCGGAAGTCCTCGACCGCGAGGTTGCGGTCCTTCTTCGCCTGCTGCAGGAACGCGACCGATGCGGTCTCCGGCATCAGGCAGCACGCGGCGAAGTAGTTGATCTCCAGGCGCTGCTGCAGGAAGTCGGCGTAATCGGTCGGCGGTGTGTGCCCGAGCAGTCGGTGCGCCATCGCCTGCAGTGCCATCGAGCGCAGACCGTGGCCACCCGGGATCGACGCCGGCGGCAGGTAGATGCGTCCGTTCTCGAGGTCGGTGACCGAGCGGGTCGAGTGGGGAAGGTCGTTGACGTAGATCAGCTCGAAGCCGAGCTTCTCCGCCATGATGCTCACCGTGCGGTGGGTGAGCGCGCCCTGCACGTGCCCCGCCGCCTTGAGGTGCTTCTCGGCGAGCTTCTCGATCTCGGGGAGGTAGTTGTTCTGCGCGCGCATCCGCAACCGCAGCTCGGTGTTCGCACGCCGCGCCTCCTCGGGCGTCGCGATGGCTTCGCGTTCACGCCGCTCCAGCTCGCGGTGCAGCCCCAGGACCGACTCGATCGTCTCGTCGCTCATGCCCTTGGTCACGCGCACGGGCGCGACGCCGAGCTGCCGGAAGACCGGGCTCTCCTGCGCGCGCTCCAGGGCGATCTCGAGGGCGGCCCGACGGTTCGGCGGTTCACCGGAGATCAGGTCGGTCACCTCGGTCTTCGTCGCCTGAGCGATCGCCTGCAGCAGCGAGAGCTTGGGCTCGCGCTTGCCGTTCTCGATCAGGCTCAGCTGAGAGCCGGCCACGCCGACCAGGGCACCGAGCTCGTCGAGCGTGAACCCGTTCTCCAATCGGTGGTGACGGATGCGGTGGCCGAGAGTCGTGAGGTGGATGCCGGAGGACGCCATTCCTTGAGTCTAGCGAAAGAATTGAAGTTCTTATCACTCGAATTGGCCGAAAGTCGCGCTCGAACCGGAAGAAGATAGGTGCAACGCCCCACACTTCAAAGGAGCACACGTCATGGCTATCGCCGAAGTCTTCACCCCCCGCACGTCTCCCGTCGCACCGACGCGTACGTTCGGCGCGGCTCCGACGTATGACACCCCCGCCATGGCGGAGCTGGCCGCGTGGGTCGAGGAGATCCGCGCTCTCACCCAGCCCGACGCCGTGCACTGGGTCGACGGCTCGCGCGCCGAGAACGACTGGCTGCTGCGCGGACTCGTCGATGAGGGCAAGCTCATCAAGCTCAACCCCGAATGGCGTCCCGGTTCGTACCTCGCACGCTCGCACCCCAGCGACGTGGCCCGCACCGAGGGGCGCACGTTCATCGCCTCCGAGCGCGAGGAGGACGCCGGCCCCACGAACAACTGGGCGGCACCTGCCGAGATGCACGCCAAGATGGACGAGATCTTCGAGGGCTCGATGCGCGGCCGCACGATGTACGTCGTGCCGTTCTCGATGGGCCGGGTCGGCGGTCCGCTCTCGCACATCGGCGTGCAGATCACCGACAGCGCCTACGCGGTCGCCTCGATCGGCATCATGACCCGTGTCGGCGATGCCGTCACACGGCAGATCGCCGAGGGCGCGCCGTGGGTCAAGACCGTGCACACGGTCGGTGCCCCGCTCGCCCCGGGGGAGCAGGACGTCGAGTGGCCCTGCAACGACGACAAGTACATCGTGCACTTCCCCGAGACGCTCGAGGTCTACTCGTACGGTTCGGGCTACGGCGGCAACGCGATCCTCGCCAAGAAGTGCTTCGCGCTGCGCATCGCCTCGGTGATCGCCCGCGATGAGGGCTGGCTCGCCGAGCACATGCTGCTCATCCGCGTGATCGACCCGCAGGGCAAGGCGTACCACGTGGCCGCGGCGTTCCCCTCTGCCTGCGGCAAGACGAACCTCGCGATGCTGCGTCCGACCATCCCCGGATGGCGGGTGGAGACCCTCGGCGACGACATCGCCTGGATCCGTCCCGGCGAAGACGGCCGCATGTGGGCGATCAACCCGGAGGCGGGCTTCTTCGGCGTCGCACCCGGAACCGGCGAATCGACCAACGTCACGGCGGTCGAGACGCTGTGGGGCAACACCATCTTCACGAATGTCGCTCTCCGTCCGGACGGCGACGTGTGGTGGGAGGGTCTGACCGATGAGGCGCCCGCGAACCTGATCGACTGGGAGGGCAACGACTGGACTCCCGAGTCGGGACGGCCGGCAGCGCACCCCAACTCCCGCTTCACGGTGTCGGCGGCGCAGTGCCCGCAGATCTCCGAGGACTGGGAAGAGGCCGTTCCGCTCGACGTCATCCTGTTCGGTGGACGCCGCGCCAGCAACGTCCCGCTCGTGGTCGAGGCCACCGACTGGACGCACGGCGTCTTCCTGGGCTCGAACATCTCGTCAGAGCGCACGGCTGCCGCCGAGGGCACGGTCGGGGAGCTGCGCCGCGACCCGTTCGCGATGCTGCCGTTCTGCGGCTACAACATGGCCGACTACTTCGGGCACTGGCTCAAGGTCGGGCGCGGTCTGCGCTTCGACAGGGCGCCGCGCATCTTCCAGGTGAACTGGTTCCGACGTGGCGACGACGGCCGGTTCCTGTGGCCGGGCTTCGGCGACAACTCGCGTGTGGTCGACTGGATCATCCGCCGCATCGCGGGTGACGTTCCTGCGGTCGACAGCCCGATCGGTCGCCTGCCGCGCGTGGAGGACCTGAACCTCGACGGGCTCGACATTCCCGCTGCCGACCTCGACGAGTTGTTCTCGGTCGATGCCGAGGCATGGAAGACCGAGGCCGACCTGACCGAGGAGTTCTACGACACCTTCGGCGACAAGGTCCCCGCAGCGCTGCGCGCCGAGCTGGCGTCGCTGCGCTACCGCCTCGACAAGGCGTAGTTCCCCCAGACCGGTGCCGGTTCGGGGGAGCCGGCACCCTCGGGGCTTCGTGCCCCGCAAACCCGCGAAGGCGGGACATCAGAGACGAACCCATGGCTGAGTGGTCTCCGACGTCCCGCCTTCGTGTTGTCGTGCGTCAGGTGAGCAGCTGGTGTCGCGCGAGGTCGCGGTACAGCGGCGTCGACTCCACGAGCTCGGCGTGCGTGCCCTGGCCGACGACGACGCCGTCCTGCAGCACCACGATGAGATCGCTGTCGACGACCGTCGAGAGGCGGTGCGCGATCACGATGAGCGTGCGGTCGGTCGACACGGCATCGATGGCTTCCCGCATGCGCTGCTCGTTCACTCCGTCGAGCGATGACGTCGACTCGTCGAGCAGCAGGATCGGGGCGTCCGTGAGCAGGGCGCGCGCGATCGCGAGACGCTGACGCTCACCGCCCGACAGCATCACGCCGTCTTCGCCGACGGGGGCATCGATGCCGAGCGGATCGCGCTCGAGCACGTCGCCGAGGTTCACGGCGCGCAGCACCCGTTCGCAGTCGGTGTCCGTCGCTTCGGGAGAGGCGAGCCGCAGGTTCTCGGCGAGCGTGCCGGCCAGCGTCGGCGCATCCTGCTCGACGTAACCGAAGTGGGCGCGCAGCTCGTCGCGCGGGTAGGTGCGCGCGTCGTGGCCGTGCAGGCGGATCGAGCCGCCGGTCGGGTCGTAGAAGCGCTCGATCAGCGAGAGGATCGTGCTCTTCCCCGCGCCGCTGGGGCCCACCAGGGCGACGCGGGAGCCCTGCGGCACGGCGAACGACACGCCGCGGAGCACCTCGTGGTCCTGCACGGCGGGGGCGGCGTCCTCCGCGGATTCCAGGTGCGCATCGGCGAGCAGCGTGCGTGCCTCCTTGGCCGCGGCCTGACGGGCGGCGACGACGTTCGCAGGGTAGTGGAAGCGCACGTCGCGGAACTCGATGGCCGGTGCGTCCGCCGCAGCGGTCTCGCGCGGCAGCGAGGCCGCGATCTTCTCGTCGTCCTGCGACTCGGTGGGCAGGTCGAGAACCTCCTGGATGCGGCCGAGCGCACCGAGAGCCTGGTTGACCGAGGTGATCGCGCCGAACGTCGTGGCCAGCGGCATCACGAGCAGGAACAGGAACATGATGAACGAGATCAGCGAGGCGATCGTGATCGCTCCCGCGGCCACCCGGAATCCGCCCACCCCGAGCACCACGAGCAGCGACAGCTGCAGGGCGATGCCGGAGACGGGAACGACCATCGAGGAGATCTTGGCGATGCGCACGCCGATGCCGTAGGCGTCGGAGGCGAGGCCCGACACGGCGGTGGTCTCCCGTTCGGTGGCTCCCGAGGCGCGGATGGTGCGGATCGAGCCGACCGCGCGCTCCACGCCGGAAGCCAGCTCGCCGACCTTCTCCTGCTGCGCGGTCGACGCGGTGCGGATGCGTCCGCTCAGCAGCACGACGACGGCGACCGAGATGCCGATCACCACGACGATGAGCAGCAGCAGGATCGGGTCGATCACGAGCATCGCGATGAGCGCGCCGAGGAAGAGCACGGCGCTGCCGACAGCATCGGCGAGGCCCTGGGTGAGCACGGCGTAGAGCAGCGTCGTGTCGGTGCCGACGCGGGAGACGAGGTCGCCGGTGCGGCGGGCATCGAACTCCGAGGTCGGCAGGTGCAGGATGCGGTCGATCAGCTTGCGGCGGCTCGAGTACACGACCGCGGTGCCGGTGCGCTGGAGCAGGTAGTGCTGGAAGCCGGAGATGACCGACGACACGATCACGAAGCCGACGAGCAGCCACACCAGGATCCCGATACCGGTGTCGGACTGCACGGCCTCGATGACCTGGCCCACGAGCAACGGCTGCACGAGCGAGGTCGCGGCGCCGATGACGCTGAGCACCGCGACCACGATGAGGGTGCGCTTGTGTTCAAAGAGGAAGGGGAGGAGCTGGCGGAAGGTGGCGCGGGGGCCTTCAGGCTGTGCGCCACGTCCGCGGCGGCGTGCTGTCGCCGAACCGGACATGCGGGACCTCTATCTGGAGATGGTACTTCGACGGTACTTCGTTCGCGGTCGAATCCTATGGAGCGGCTGTATGCGGCACATCGCGGGCTCAGGACCGGCCGAATCGCCGATGAGCCGCCTGCTTGCTCACGCCGAGGGCGCTGGCTATCGCCTGCCAGGAGTACCCGAGGTTCCGCGCGCGACGCACGTTCGCCTCCTCGGCACGGGCCACCTCCTTGCGCACCTCGGCGAGCCGGTGCAGCGCGGCCAGGGGCTCGCTGCCGTCGTCCTGTGCGATCGCGGTCGGCATTGTCATGATGGACCTCCTGCGTCAATCATCGTTGACGTGTCCGCGAGTGTCAATACATGTTGACGTGGCAGTCTGGGGGGATGCCGACGAAGAAGTGGATCCTGTTCGACATCGGGGGAGTGCTGGAGGTCGTCGACGACGATGCCTGGCAGCAGCAGTGGTGGGAGCGCTGGCGTGCGGTGGTCGGTCTCGAACCCTCCGTCTTCGAGGCGCGCATCGCAGAGGCCGATCTTCCGCCGATCGATGTCACCGTCGGCACAGAACCCTCTTTCTGGGCGGCGGTGGGCACGGCACTCGGTCTCGACGAGGTCCAGCGCGGCGCGATGCGCGAGGACTTCTGGGATGCCTACTGCGGCACCGGCAACCACGACCTGATCGCGTACGCGCGCACGCTCTCGGCGCGGGCGGGAACAGCGATCCTCTCCAACTCCGCCGATGGCGCGCGCGAGGAGGAGGAGCGCCGCTTCGGCTTCTCCGAGGTGTTCGACCCGATCTGCTGCAGCCACGAGCAGGGCGTGAACAAGCCGGATCCCGAGGCCTACCGACGAGCACTCCAGCGCATGGGCGCCGACCCGGGCGACGTGCTGTTCATCGACGACCATCAGGTATCGGTCGACGGTGCCGAGGCGGTGGGGATCCGCGCCGTGCGACACCTCGACAACGCGACCACCATCGCCGCGATCGAGGAGTTCCTGCGGCCGTGACGTGAATCGTCACGGCCGCAGGATCACAGCTCGACGGCCGCCGCGACGCCGAGGTCGTCGTCGTAGTCGTGGTCCTTGGTCTCGGGGGAGAGGATCAGCGCGATGAACGTGAGCACACCCATCGCGGACAGGTACAGACCCACCAGCCACGGAGCGCCGCCGGCCACCTCCCACAGCTTCAGCGCGATGAGCGGGGCCACCGCGGCGCCGAGGATCGACGAGACGTTGTAGGCGATCGCCGACCCCGTGTAGCGCACGTTGGTCGGGAACAGCTCGGGAAGCAGAGCGCCCATCGGGCCGAACGTCGCGCCCATCAGCATGAACCCGAACACGAGGAACGCCTGGGTGAGCGCACCCGTGAACTTCGGGTCGACCGCGGGCAGGAGGAAGGCGTCGAACGTGAGACCGAACACGATGATGGTCCCGGTGACCCACAGCAGCAGCTTCCGTCGGCCGACCGCATCGGCGATCGGACCGGAGAGCAGCGTGAAGATGCCGAAGAACACCACGCCGATGATCTGCATCAGCACGAAGTCGGTGTAGCCGAAGCCGAGACCGGGATAGAACTGGGCCGCGAACTTGATCGGGTCGAACGGGGCGCCGGTCGCCTCGGCGGCGGCCTTCGCGGCGGCGGTGGCGGTCTCGAGCGAGGCGGCCTTGGTTCCGTAGGCGAGGGTGAAGTTCGTCATCAGGTAGAACAGCACGTACGTCGCCAGCATGATGAACGTGCCGAGGATGAGCTGCTTCCAGTGGTGACGGAACACGGTCGCGAGCGGGAGCTTGCGGATCACGCCCTTCGTCTCCGCCTTCTTGAAGGTGTCGGACTCGACGAGCTTGAGCCGCACCCACAGGCCGATGATGACCATCACTGCGGAGAACAGGAACGGGATGCGCCAGCCCCAGGAGAGAAACGCCTCGGACTTCAGGACCGGGTTCTCGGCGTGCGGCAGCAGCCAGTTGATCGCGAGGAAGAGGAAGTTGGCGATGATGAAGCCCAGCGGCGCGCCCAGCTGCGGGAAGGTGCCGTACCAGGCGCGCTTGCCCTTCGGCGCATTCTCGGTGGCGACCAGTGCCGCGCCCGACCACTCGCCGCCGAGCGCGAAGCCCTGAGCGAGTCGCAGGATCAGCAGCAGCAGGGCGGCCCACCACCCGATGTCCTGGTAGGTCGGCAACAGGCCGATCACGAAGGTCGCGATGCCCATCGTCAGCAGTGATGCCACGAGCGTGGCCTTACGCCCGAACTTGTCGCCGAAGTGGCCGAAGACCACCGCGCCGATCGGACGCGCGACCATCGCCGCACCGAACACCGCGAACGAGGAGAGGAGCGAGGTGGTGTCGTCGCCGGTGGGGAAGAACAGCACCGGGAACACGAGCACGGCCGCCGTCGCGTACGCGTAGAAGTCGTAGAACTCGATCGTGGTGCCGACCAGGCTCGCGGTGATGACGCGCGAGCGAGGATTCGCGGGCGCAGTGGCAGTACTCATGAAGCTCCTCCGATCGAGTCCCCGGTATACCGGGGGACCCGGGCGAGTTTACGCCTTCCTGAGTGTTTGCTGTGCGCGTGTTTCGCGTGTCATCTCGCAGCGAGACCCAACCCCGGGTCTCCCACGGATCGGCGACGGCAGCCCGTCTGCACGATGATGCGGGTCGGGATCGAGGGGACGATGGCGGACGCGACACCGGTGCCGCTGACGTGAGCGGTCCGCCCGCCTCCCGCGCGGGGACTATTCCTCCGTGTCGCCGAGCGCGGGGGCTCCGACGAAGACGGCGCGCGGCTGCAGCACGTCTTCGAGCTCCAGCACGACGAGGTGATTGGCGCCCGCTCGGGTGACGGGTGCGGGCACGGCGAGCGTGCGCTGCGGGCCGTTGCGCCAATATCGACCGAGGAAGAATCCGTTCACGAACGCGTAGCCCTTGCTCCACGATGCGGTGTCGACGAAGAGATCCGCAGGGGCATCCAGGGAGAACTCGGCCGTCCACGCGGTGGGACCGACCTCCCGGCCGCGCTCGCGGCCGCCGTCCGCATCGATCTCCGCGGCGATCTCCGCGACATCCAGGGTCGTCGCTCGCCAGCCCGTCACGGGCGCACCGTCGAGGGTGATCTCGCCGATCAGCCCCTTCTCCTCGCCCAGGCGACGGTCGTAGTTCACGCGCCCCTGATCCTCGACGAGGATGCGGAGGCTACGGCCATCCGGGATCCGGATCGCGCGGTCGTGCCGAGTGCGGGCGAGTGTGCCGACGGGGTGACCGTCGACGCTCACCCAAGCCAGGTCGCGCACGTCGTCGACGACGAGGAGCCCTCCCGCTCCCGCCGGCAGCTCGGTGTCGTAACGTACGAGGGCGCTCAGATGTCCGAGCTCGTCGAAGGTCTGCGGCAGGGCGGTGGTCGGCGCGGCCGCTGCGACATCGGTCCACGGTCCCGCCGCTCGAAGCGGAACCTCGAACGCGGGGGAGGCCTCGGCCGCCGCGGGCACCTCGTCGGGCACCGGCGCGTAGCGGGCGATCACCTCGCGGAAGGCGAAGAACTTCTCTGTCGGGTTCCCCGTCTCATCGAGCGGGGCGTCGTAGTCGTAGGAGGTCACCAGGGGCAGGTAGCGCCCCTTGTCGTTCGCGCCGTTGGTCAGCCCGAAGTTGGTGCCGCCGTGGAACATGTAGATGTTGACCGAGGCGCCGGCCGCCAGCAGCTCGTCGAGGTCGGCGGCGGCCGCGGCGACATCGGTCGTGTGATGCACGCCGCCCCACCAGTCGAACCATCCGTCCCAGAACTCCGCGCACATCAGCGGACCCGTGGGCTGGTGGCGGCGCAGGGTGGCGAGCCGTTCGGTGCTCCGGGAGCCGAAGGATCCGGTCCTGTGCAGCCCGGGGAGGCTTCCGTCGCTCAGCATCCGATCGACGGGCTGATCGACGGTCGTCAGCGGAACGGTGATCCCGGCATCGCGAGTCGTGGTCACCAGTGACTCGAGATAGGCGCGGTCGGCGCCGTAGGCGCCGTACTCGTTCTCGATCTGCACCAGGATCACCGGCCCACCGTGGTCGATCTGCCGCGGTGCGACGATGTCGTACACGCGGCGCAGGTAGGCGGTCACCTCGGCGAGGAAGGCCGGAGCGGAGGAGCGCAGTCCTTCGACGCTGCCCGTGAGCCACACCGGCAGTCCGCCGTTGTGCCACTCGGCGCAGATGTAGGGGCCGGGCCGCACGATCGCGTCGAGGCCCTCGGCGTGAACCAGGTCGAGGAAGCGCCCCAGATCGTTCCATCCACTCGCGTCCCACTCTCCGCGCCGAGGTTCGTGCGCGTTCCAGGCGACGTAGGTCTCGATCGTGTTCAGTCCCATCAGTCGGGCTTTGCGGATGCGGTCGCGCCACTGGTCGGGGTGCACGCGGAAGTAGTGGATGGCGCCGGAGATCACCTGGTGCGGCTGTCCGTCGCGGAGGAAGTCGGTGTCGCCGAGGGAGAAGGAGGTCACGTATCGTGGTGCTTTCGATGAGGCGGGCGGAGCCGGCCCGGCGGGGACCGGGCCGGCTCAGCCGCGGGGTCACTTGTTGACGCTGAAGCCCTGGGAGTTGCCGTACTCGACCAGCGCGTCCTGCCAGGCGGTGAGGCCCTCGTTCAGGTCGGTGCCGTTCTGGTACGACTGGCCGACGGTGTCGCCGAAGATGCTGTTCCCGTACACCTGGTAGGGCAGGTAGCTCCAGCCCTCGACCACGTCATCGGCCGCGGCCGCGAGGACCTCGTTGATCTTCTGGCCGCCGAAGTACTCCGGCGCCTCGGCGAGGAACTCCGTGCTGGACAGCTCCGCGGTCGTCGACGGGAATCCGCCGGACTCGAGGGCGATCGAGATGCTCTCCTCGGAGTTGTTCAGCCACCACAGGAAGCCCGCCGCCAGCTCCGGGTTCTTGCTCTGCTTCGTGACGGCCTGCCCGCCCCCGCCGTTCTCCGCGCTCGCCGGGGAACCGTCGTACGTCGGCATCGGCGCGACGCGCCAGTCTCCGGCGCCGTCAGGGGCACCGGAGATGAGGTTCGCGGGCATCCACGCGCCGATCACGAGGCTCGCCAGGCTGCCGTCGCCGAGGGCGCGGAACCATTCGTCGCTCCAGCTGCCGTACGGGGCCAGCAGGTCCTCCTCGACGAGGCGGTTCCAGTTCTCGGTCCACTTCTTCGAGCCGGTGTCCTGCAGGTCGATCGTGACGTCGGTGCCGGAGGTCTCGAACGGCTTTCCCCCGGCCTGCCAGATCATCGAGGTCGCGAAGCCCGCATCTCCCGTGTCGTTGGTGATGTACGCGTCGGGGTTCGCCGCGTGGATCGCCTTGGCGGCCTCGTAGTACTCGTCCCAGGTGGTGGGGACGGCGACACCGGCCGCATCGAACACGGTCTTGTTGTAGAACAGGGCCATGGGGCCGGAATCCTGCGGCAGACCGTAGATCGCGTCGCCGTCGGTGACGGAGTTCCAGGTGGAGGCGGTGTAGTCGTCCTCGAAGTCGGCGAACCCGTACTGCGACAAGTCGGTGAAGGCGTCCGTCAGCGCGAACTGCGGGAACGCGTAGTACTCGATCTGCACGACGTCCGGAGCGCCGGAGCCCGCCTTGATGGCGTTCTGCAGCTTGGTGTACTCCTCGTTGTTGGTGCCGGCGTTCACCAGCTTGACCTTGACGTTCGGGTACTCCTTCTGGAAGGCCTCGACCTGGGCCTCGGCCGACGGTGTCCACGACCAGTACGTGATCTCACCGCCCTTCTCGAGCGCCGCCTCGACGGAGTCGAACGAGCCGGAACCCGTGTTGCCGGAGCCGGCGTCGCCGCCGGTGCTGCATCCGGCCAGCGCCAGCGCTGCCACGGTTCCTGCGGCGAGCACCGCGAGGGTGCGCCGCGTCGGGGAGGGAAGGTGCTTCATTGCTGTGTCCTTTCGGGAGGTGCGATCCAGCGTCGGATCGCAGAGGTGATGCAGGGGGTACGGGGAGCTACTGCTTGACGCTTCCCGCGGTGAGACCTGACTGCCAGAAGCGCTGCAGCAGCAGGAAGGCGATGACGATCGGCACGATCGTGAGCAGCGA
The DNA here is from genome assembly GCF_000708345.1 of Microbacterium sp. Cr-K32. NCBI lineage: Bacteria > Bacillati > Actinomycetota > Actinomycetes > Micrococcales > Microbacteriaceae > Microbacterium > Microbacterium sp. Cr-K32. The sequence goes on from NZ_JARD01000022.1 coordinate 52,421, forward strand.
GCCCATGATCACGAGGTTGTAGATGGGCTGGGACCCCGCGCCGATGGCCTGGGCGCTCCACTGGTTCAAGCCGACCGTGAGCGGATACCAGGCGGGGTCCGAGAGCATGATCAGGGGCAGGAAGTAGTTGTTCCAGGTGGCGACCACCGTGAACAGCGCGACCGTCACGATGCCGGGCGCGAGCAGCCGCATCGAGATCGTGAAGAACGTGCGGAACTCTCCTGCGCCGTCGATGCGGGCCGCCTCGAGCAGCTCGGTCGGCACCGACTCCGACGCGAACACCCAGATCAGGTACAGACCGAAGGGACTGATGAGGGACGGGATGATCACCGCCCACGGCGTGTTCGTCAGTCCGAGCTCGCTGAACAGCAGGAAGGTCGGGACCGCGAGGGCGGTGCCGGGCACCGCCACGGCGCCCAGGACCACGGCGAACACCGCACGGCGTCCGGGGAAGCGGAACTTCGCGAGTCCGTAGCCGGCCATGGTGGCGAGCAGCGTCGCGCCCCCGGCGCCGACCACGACGTACAGGAGGGTGTTCCCGAGCCAGCGCAGGAAGATGCCGTCGCGATACGAGAACGTGGCGACCAGGTTGTCGAAGAATGCGAAGTCGTCGGCGAACCAGAGTCCGAACGAGCTGAAGAGTCCCGCCTGCGTCTTGGTCGAACTGAACAGCAGCCACACCAGGGGCACGAGCGTATACAGCGCGTAGAGGATCATGACGATCAGCAGGGTGTTCGACGTGCGCGGCTTCAGCGGATCGTGGCGCCGGTGCGCGGGGCGGGCGAGGGGGAGTGCCATGTCAGCGCACCTCCGACTTCGAGCCGCGCAGCTGCACGACGTAGGCGATGACCGCGGTGATGACGCCCATGATGATGGCGATCGTCGCGGCGTAGTTGAACTGCTGCCCCGCGAACGACAGGTTGTACGCGTACATGTTCGGCGTGAAGAACGTCGTGATCACGTTCGGGGCCAGGGGGCGCAGGATGTTGGGCTCGTTGAAGAGCTGGAAGCTGCCGATGATCGAGAAGATCGTCGCGATCACGAGCGCTCCTCGCACGGACGGGATCTTGATCGAGAAGATCGTGCGCCACGCCCCGGCGCCGTCGAGGGAGGCCGCCTCGTACATGTCGGTCGGGATGGTCTTGAGCGACGAGTAGAAGATCAGCATGTTGTAGCCGACGAACTCCCAGGTGACGATGTTGCCGATCGAGACCAGCATCCACTCCTTGGCGAACGGCGTGATCGCATCGACGCCGAGGATGTCGTTGATGTTGCTCGTGAGGCCGAACTGGTCGCCGTAGATGTAGCCCCACATCAGCACCGCCACCACGGCCGGCACCGCGTAGGGCAGGAAGATCAGGATGCGGAAGAACGACGCTCCGCGCAGGCGGGCGCTGTCGAGGGCGAGGGCGGCGCCGAGGGCCAGGATCAGCATGATCGGCACCTGCACGACGAGGAAGACCAGTACGCGGCCGAACGCCTCCCAGAACTGCGGGTCGCTCAGGGCGCGGACGTAGTTGTCGAGCCCCACGAACGCGGTGCCGCCGATGAGCTTCTCCTGGAAGAAGCTCAGGTACAGCGCATAGGCGAGCGGCGTCAGGAACACCAGGGCGAACACGACCATGAACGGGCCGACGAAGGCCCATCCCCTCCAGTCGCGCTTGTCGCGGCGCCGGATGCCGGGGGCACCCGGGGCTGCGGGGATTTCAGTCGTCATCGACGAGTCCTTCTTACGTTTCGGGCGCACCGTGCGCCGTGTGTCAACGTCAACATATTGGACCGACTGGTAGTGTGTCAACGTCAACATATGAGGGGATGGGTGATCGTGACCCCGGAGCATCCGACAGAGACGTCGACGCGTCGACGTGAGCCCTCGATGGAAGACGTGGCCCGCGAGGCCGGCGTCTCCGGCCAGACCGTGTCGCGCGTCGTCAATGCCAGGGGCTACGTCGGCGCCGCCACGCGCGAGCGCGTCGAGGCTGCCATGCACAGTCTGGGGTACCGGCCGAACAGCGCCGCCCGCGCACTCCGGTCAGGGCGATTCCGCACGATCGGCGTCGTGATGTTCTCGTTCAGCTCTTACGGGAACCAGCGCACGCTCGATGCGATCGCCGTGCGCGCCGCCCAGCTCGGCTACGCGCTCACCCTCATCCCCGTCGAGTCGAGCGCGGGCGAGACCGTGGCCGGTGCGTTCCGTCGGCTGGAGGAGCACGCGGTCGACGGCATCATCATCGTGATCGAGGCGCATCAGCTCGACGAGGCCGACATCGAGATCCCCGAGGCGCTTCCCGTCGTATTCGTCGACTCGAACCGCACGGCGACGCATCCGTTCGTCGACACCGATCAGGCGCAGGGCGCTCGGCTCGCGACCGAGCACCTGCTCGAACTCGGTCACGACACCGTGTGGCACGTCACCGGCCCCGCGCGCTCCTACTCCGCCGAGCGCCGCCGTGAAGCGTGGCGGGAGACGCTCGAGACGCACGGGCGTACGGTCCCGGAGCCGCTGGCGGGGGACTGGACCGCGTCGTCCGGCTACGCAGCCGGTCTCGAACTGCGTGCGATCGACGGTGTCACCGCGGTGTTCGTGGCGAACGACCAGATGGCGATCGGCGTGCTGCGTGCGTTCCGAGAGATCGGGCTCGACGTGCCGCGAGACGTGAGCATCGTCGGGTTCGACGGACTGCCCGATGCGGCACAGCTCTGGCCGCCGCTGACGACCGTGCAGCAGCACCCGGAGCGCGTGGGCGCGCTCGCGGTGGACGCGCTGCTCGCCGAGCTCGACGGTGTCGAGCGTCAGCAGACCCCGCTCGTCGGTACCGAACTCATCGTGCGGGCGAGCACGGCGGCGCCGCGGACGCGCTGACGGCTCAGCGCCAGATCGCGGCGATCGCGGCGTTGACGGCGGTGAGGATGCCGACCAGCCAGAACACCGCCGGCGGGATGGCCGCACCGCGGCGCTGACGACCCAGGCCGATTCCGAGCAGGGCGCCGATGATGAGCAGGATCACGAGCTTGACGCCGATCTTGACGTAGTTGAGCTCGTAGGAGATGCCCCACGGCGCCGCGAGCGCGAGGCCCGCGACCGCGGCGATCGCCATGCCGATGTTCATCAGACGCGTGAACTCACGCTTTCCGCCGAACGCCTGCGCGGCCCAGGAGCCGAAGAGCACGGCGAATCCGATGAGGTGGACGAACAGCACGATATGACGGAGAGTCTCCATGCCCTCACCGTACGAGTGAGGCGAGGTCCAGCGCTAGCAAGGGCAGGCTGACCTCAGCCGCGCAGCTCCCGTGTCACGAGGGCTGTGCGCAGGGCGGCGTCCGCTGCTTCGGCGCCCTTGTCCTCCTTGGAGCCCTCCAGGCCCGCACGGTCGAGACCCTGCTGCTCGTCGTCGAGGGTGAGCACGCCGAAGCCGACGGGCTTGCCGGCGTCGAGGGCGACGCGGGTGAGGCCATCGGTGGTCGCTGCCGACACGTACTCGAAGTGCGGTGTGCCCCCGCGGATGATCACGCCGAGTGCGACGACGGCATCCGCCCCGCCGGCGAAGGCCGCCTGGGCGGCGATCGCGAGTTCGAACGAGCCGGGCACGCGCACCAGTCGGTGCGTGGCCCGGGCCGCGTCCAGCACGCGCTCCGCACCGGCGATCAAGCCGTTCGAGATCGTCTCGTGCCAGGTTCCGGCCACGATGACGACGTTCAGACCGCGTCCGTCGATGGTGCCGATCTCGGGTGCTCCTGCGCCGCTCATTTGTCGTCCTCTCCGTGGGCGAGCGCCTCTGCGAGTTCCGCTTCGCCGATGATGTGACCCATCCGGTCACGCTTGGTCTCCAGGTACTGATGGTTGTTGGGTCCCACACCGACGATCAGCGGCACCTGCTCGACGACGTCGAGGCCGAGCTCGCGCAGCTGCGCGACCTTGTCGGTGTTGTTCGTCAGCAGGCGCACCTTCGACACGCCCAGGTCGGAGAGGATGCCGGCCGCCGCTGCGTAGTCGCGGGCATCGGCCGGCAGCCCCAGCGCGAGGTTGGCGTCGACCGTGTCGAGCCCCTCCTCCTGCAGGCTGTAGGCGCGCAGCTTGTTGATGAGGCCGATCCCTCGACCCTCGTGGCCGCGCATGTAGATGACGATCCCGCCTTCCTTCTCGATCGCGTCGAGGGCGGAGTCGAGCTGCGGGCCGCACTCGCATTTGAGCGAGCCGAACGCCTCGCCGGTCAGGCACTCCGAGTGCACCCGCACGAGCGCGGTCTCGCCGAGTTCGCCCGAGACGACGGCGATGTGATCGGTGCCGGTGATGCGGTCCTTGTAGGCGAGGAAGCGGAAGGTGCCGTGCGTGGTGGGCACGGTGGCGTCGGCGCGCAGGCTCACGCGACGGCCGCGATGCGCACTCGGGGTGGCGCCCTCGGGATCGATCTCGTTGAGGTGGGCGATCAGCTGCTCGATCGTGATGACCGGCACGCCGTCGCGCGCACCGAGCTCGATCAGGCCGGGAAGGCGCATCATGCTGCCGTCCTCCGCCACGACCTCCGCGATCGCGCCGACGGGGCGGAGACCGGCGAGCTTCATGAGTTCGACCGCGGCCTCGGTGTGGCCACTGCGCTCGCGCACTCCGCCGTCGACCGCCCGCAGCGGCAGCACATGGCCGGGCCGGATGATGCTGGTCGACGTGGACTCCGGGTTCGACAGCACGTTCAGCGTGTGGGCGCGGTCGTGGGCGCTGATGCCGGTCGTGACCCCCTGCGCGGCGTCGACACTCACCGTGTATGCGGTCGAGCGGGCGTCTTCGCTGGCGGCGACCATCGGCGGCAGGTTCAGGTGATCGGCGAGATCGGCGGGCATCGGGGCGCAGATGAAGCCCGAAGACCAGCGCACGGTCCACGCCACCCACTCGGGCGTCGCGAGCTCTGCCGACAGGATGACATCGCCTTCGTTCTCGCGGTTCTCGTCGTCGGCGACGAGGACGGGGCGCCCGGCGCGCAGCGCCTCCAGGGCTTCGGCGATGGTGGAAAGGCTCATCGCGAGCCTCCTTCCGGTGCGGCGCGGAACGCGAGCAGGCGCTCGACGTGCCGGGCGAGGATGTCGGTCTCCAGGTTCACGCGGTCGCCGACGGCGCGGACGCCGAGCGTGGTCGCGGCGAGGGTCTCGGGGATCAGCGAGACCTCGAACCAGGGGGAGGGGTCTGCAGGGGCGCTGACGGCGCTCACGGTCAACGAGGTGCCGTCGACCGAGATCGACCCCTTGTCGACCACGAGCGGGGCGAGGTCGAGGGGCAGGCTGATCCGCAGCACGCTCCACTGCGCGCCGGGGCGCACCTCGAGCACGTCGCCGGTGCCGTCGACGTGGCCCTGCACGATGTGACCGCCGAGACGGGCGCCGACCGGCATCGCCTTCTCGATGTTCACGCGGGTTCCGACCGTCGCCGACCCGATCGCGGCGACGTCGAGAGTCTGCTTCATCACGTCGGTGTCGAAGGTGTCGGCGGTCGAACCCACCACGGTGAGGCACACACCCGAGACAGCGATGGACTCGCCGTGCACGGCGTTCGCTGCGGCCCGGGGCGCGCGGACGGTCAGGCGCCAGCCGTCACCCGCGGGGGCGATCGCGGTGATCTCGCCCATCTCCTCGATGATTCCGGTGAACATCAGGCGGCTCCTTCGTTCTGCGGGTCTTCCGCGGGATCGGTGGCGTGCGCGGGGTGCGCGATCGCGAGCAGGTCATCTCCGAGGGGAAGCCACTCGTCGACGGTCAGGCGTCGGGCCTCGTCGATGGAGCCGACACCGATGTCGGTCAGGGCGAGTCGGCTGCCGCCGAGCAGCACCGGGGCGATGTAGGCGAGCACGCGATCGGCGAGCCCGGCCTCGATGAAGGCGCTGGCGAGCGTCGGGCCGCCCTCCACGAACAGGCTCTGCACGCCGCGGGTGTGCAGGTCGGCCACCACCGCACGCAGATCGCGGGTGTCGAAGAACAGCGGGGTGTGGGGATGCCGGTGCACAGCGGCGTCGGACGGGGTGGGCCGGGAGCCGATGACGACCGGGATCGGCTGGTGCGGCAGCAGGGCGTCGCCGTCGCGAGCCGTCAGAGCGGGGTCGTCGGCCAGCACCGTTCCGGTACCGACCGCGATCGCGTCGGCCTCCGCACGTCGGCGGTGCACGTCGGCGCGTGCGGTCGGCCCCGTGATCCACTGGCTCGATCCGTCGGCGGCGGCCGCGCGGCCGTCCAGGCTCTGCGCCCACTTGACAGTGACATGGGGGCGACCGAGTCGCTGGGCGGTCAGCCATCCGGCGATGAGCGCGTGTGCAGCGTCCGCCTGCTCACCCGACTCGACGTCGACGCCTGCGGACCGCAGGCGTTCCGCCCCGCCGCCTGAGGCGACGCCGGGATCGTCGAGCGCGTACACCACGCGTGCGACGCCCGCGTCGATGAGAGCGACGGCGCAGGGGCCCGTGCGGCCGGTGTGGTTGCAGGGTTCGAGGGTCACGACGGCCGTCGCTCCTCGCGCCTCGCCGGGGGCGAGCTTCGAGAGCGCGTCGACCTCTGCGTGGGGGGTGCCGGCGCCGTGGTGCCAGCCCTCGGCGATGACCCTGCCGTCGGGGGAGAGGAGGACCGCGCCGACCTGCGGGTTCGCCCCGCGCGGTCCACGGGCGGCGAGGTGGAGCGCGCGATCCATCGCGTGGCGCTCTGCCGCGTTCACTGCCATCCGTCGTCCTCCTCTGAGGCTCCGGGTTCAGACAGGGGTGGCGGAACGGACGCACGGATGCGTCTCGTGCTGCCTCCCTTCCGGACTAGCGAGGTCGCCCTCGCATCACCGTCGGTCCCGGAATTCCACCGGATCGGCATCCCGATCTCTCGAGACGCTCGCGGACTGTCACCGCCGGTTCGGATTCCCACCGACCCCGGAGCACGTTGTTGTTCTGAGTGTACTCAACGCGTTCGGGCGCATTTCATTCCGCGACAGATCATTCCGCGACAGACGACTTCACCGTGCGGCGCGTCCGCCGTCACTTCAGCAGTCGGGAGAGGCGGCGGTCGGCGAGTACCTTGCCACCGGTCTGGCAGGTGGGGCAGTACTCGAGCGAGCGGTCGGCGAAGAACACGCTGCGGACCCTGTCTCCGCACACCGGGCAGGCCTCTCCTCGACGCGCGTGCACCTGCATGCCGCGGCGCTTGGCATCCTTCAGGTCCGCCGGCGGTTTGCCGGAGGCTTGGGCGACCGCCTCTGTCAGCGTCTCGCGCATGGCTCCGAACAGGCGGTCGATCTCGGCGTCGTCGAGCTTTCCGGCGATCGCATACGGTGACATGCGCGCGGCATGCAGGATCTCGTCCGAGTACGCGTTGCCGATGCCCGCGATCACCGCCTGATCACGCAGCAGCCCCTTGATCTGCATACGCCGATCCTCGAGCAGGGCGGCGAACGCCTCGCGCGTGAACGCGGGGTCGAGGGGGTCGGGGCCGAGCCGGGCGATGCCGGGCACCTCCTGCGGATCGCGCACCACGTACACGGCGAGCGACTTCTTCGTCCCCGCTTCCGTGAGGTCGAAACCGCTGCCGTCGTCGAGGGCGATGCGCAGGGCGATGGGGGACTTGCCCGGTTTGATGAGCGTGGTCGGGAGCGTCTCGTACCAGCGCAGCCACCCGGCCTTCGCGAGGTGGAACACCAGGTGCAGCTCGTCGCCGCAGGAGAGCACGACGAACTTGCCCAGACGCGCGGATGCGGTGATCGTGGGTCCCTGGAGGGCGTTGATCGGAGGATCGTAGGTCTTCAACGCGGCGATCGCCGAGACGGTCGCGCGCGTGATGGTGCGCCCGACGGCGCGTTCGGCGAGAAAGGTGGTCAGGCCCTGGACTTCCGGCATCTCCGGCATGGGTTCATCCTGTCATCGGGCGCCGACGCTGTCACCCGGTGGGCGCACCCCTCAGAGGATCGGCCAGTCGACCGGCGTGCGGTCGTCCCCGGGGAGGAGGCCGGCCGTCCAGCCGTCGTCGCGCCCGCGCGGGCTCGTCAGCGCCTGCCGCTGCAGGCCCTCGTAGCGGAAGCCGAGGGCCCGGGCGGCGCGGGCCGAGGGGATGTTCCCCGCGACGGCCTGCCAGCGGATGCGGACGAGCCGGAGTCCGACGAAACCCCAATCGATCACGGCCGCTGCTGCTTCGGTGAGATATCCGCGGCCCCGTGCGCCGGCCGTCACCCAGTAGCCCAGCTCGGCGGTCGCGCCCGTGAAGTGATCGGTCATGTTGTGAAGACCGATCATGCCCACGAGCTCGCCGTCCGCATACATGCCCCAGACGACCTCGGAACCGGCGTCCCACTGCGCGGCTGACAGACGCACGAACTGCGCGGCGTCCTCGCGGGTGTACGGACTCGGCACGGTGGTCCAGCGCGGGATCTCCGGATCCTGGCACGCTTCGGTGATCGCGTCGATGTCCGCCTCCGTCGGGGCGTGCAGGACGAGTCGGGGCGTGGTGAGGGCGACGGATTCCATCCCGACAGCCTAGGCAGGCTGGCGTTCCTCGACGGGCGTGGCGGCCGGAGTGTCCGTGGGCGCGACTAGTCTTGTCCGGTGACTGTTCCGGGGATTCTGCGCGCCTTGGAAGAGGCGTCTCTGTACCGTGACGCCCTCAGCTGGGCGCGCACCGACGCCGACCTCGGCCTGGTCGACGGGCTCGACGCCCCGGCGCTCGCCGGCCTGCTCGAGAAGAGGGCGGCGGCGGGACACCCTGCCGCCCTCCTCGCCGTCGTCCCCACCGGGAGGCGGGCGGAGAGCCTCGCGCTGGCGATGCACGCCTACCTGCCCGACGCCGACATCCTCACGTTCCCCGCCTGGGAGACGCTGCCGCACGAGCGGCTCAGCCCGAGCCCGGACACGGTCGGTCAGCGTCTGCAGACGCTGCGCCGGATCGCGGAGTGGTCGGGCGACCACCCGCTCGTCGTCGTCGCGTCCGTGCGGGCCGCGCTCCAGCCGATCGCCGGCAACCTGGGCGAGATCGCCCCGCTCGAACTCGGCGTCGGCAGCCGGGGGCACGAACTCGACCGCGTGGTCGAGCAGCTGGTCGAACGGGCGTACTCCCGCGTCGACATGGTGTCGCGGCGCGGCGAGTTCGCGGTGCGCGGCGGCATCCTCGACGTCTTCCCTCCCACGTCGGAGCACCCCTATCGCGTCGAGTTCTTCGGCGACGAGATCGACCAGATCCGTGCGTTCTCCGTCGCGGACCAGCGCTCCCTTCCGGGCGATGTCACGGGCGTCGACCTGCCGCCCACCCGCGAGCTGCTGCTCACCGCCGAGGTCCGCGATCGGGCCCGCGCACTCGTCGGCGGCTTCCCCGCGATCTCGGGCATGCTCGAGAAGATGGCCGAGGGCATCCCGGTCGAAGGCATGGAGTCGCTGCTCCCCGCGGTCGCCGGACCCTTGAAGTCGCTGGCCGAGTACCTGCCGGCGGGAAGCGCCACGGCGGTCATCGATCCCGAGCGATCGAGTGCGCGCGCCATCACCCTGGGCGACACCAACCGCGAGTTCCTCGACGCCGCCTGGAGCGCCGCCACCTCCGGCGCCTCCGCGCCCATCGATCTGGGGGCCGGTGACTTCCTGACCATCGCCGAGCTGCGCGAGGTCGTGCGCGACCGGGGCGGGGTGTGGTGGCGGCTCAGCCCGTTCGGCGCCGGGCTCGGTGAGGGCGATGCGGAGGCCACGAACCTCGGCGCCGCCGTCATCCCCTCCTTCCACGGCAACGTCGACGGCGCGATCTCGTTCGTCGAGGCGAAGGTGACCGACGGCTGGCGGGTGGTCGTGATCGCCGCCGGTCACGGTCTGGTCGATCGTGCACGCGACGTGCTCGCCGACCGCGGCCTGGCCGCCCGGGTGGTCGAGACGCTCACCGACGCACCGGAGGGCGGTGTCGCGACCCTCGTCACCGGGTCCGTCGAAGCCGGCTTCCAGGTGGCGGAGGCGAAGCTCGCGGTCCTCACCGACAACGAGTTCTACGGCCGCACGATCGGCGGCGACCAGCGCGTCGTCAAGAAGCTCGCCTCGCGACGCAAGAACGTCGTCGACCCGCTGCAACTCAAGCAGGGCGACTTCGTGGTCCACGCGACCCACGGCATCGGCCGCTTCGTCGAGATGACAAAGCGCGAGGTCTCCACCGGCGGGCGGAACGCGACCAAGTCCACCCGCGACTACCTCGTGCTCGAGTACGCGCCATCCAAGCGCGGGTATCCCGGCGACAAGCTGTTCGTGCCCACCGACCAGCTCGATCTGCTCTCGAAGTACGTCGGCGGCGAGGCCCCGACGCTCTCGAAGATGGGCGGCAGCGACTGGTCGCAGGCCAAGGGCAAGGCGCGCAAGGCCGTGCGCGACATCGCGGTCGAGCTCGTGAAGCTCTACTCCGCGCGCATGAGCGCGAAGGGCCACGCGTTCGGCCCGGACACCCCGTGGCAGCGCGAGTTGGAAGAGGCGTTCCCGTTCGCGGAGACACAGGACCAGCTGCAGACGATCGACGAGATCAAGGCCGACATGGAACGGCCCATCCCGATGGACCGGCTGCTCTCGGGCGACGTCGGCTTCGGCAAGACCGAGGTCGCGGTCCGTGCGGCGTTCAAGGCGATCCAGGACGGCAAGCAGGTCGCGATGCTCGTGCCGACGACGCTGCTGGTGAAGCAGCACCTCGAGACGTTCACCGAGCGCTTCGCCGGCTTCCCCGTCAAGGTGCGGCCCTTGTCGCGCTTCCAGACCGACAAGGAGGCGCGCCTCACTCTGCAAGGCCTGCTCGAGGGTTCGGTCGACATGGTGATCGGCACCCACCGCATCCTCACCGACCAGGTGATGTTCAAGGACCTCGGCCTGATGATCATCGACGAGGAGCAGCGGTTCGGCGTCGAGCACAAGGACGCGCTCAAGAAGATGAAGACCAACGTCGACATCCTCGCCATGAGTGCCACGCCGATTCCGCGCACGCTCGAGATGGCGGTCACCGGCATCCGGGAGATGTCCACGCTGGCGACCCCGCCGGAGGACCGGCACCCGATCCTCTCGTTCGTCGGCCCGCGCAGCGACAAGCAGATGGCGGCGGCGATCCGTCGCGAGATCCTGCGCGAAGGGCAGATCTTCTTCGTGCACAACCGGGTGCAGTCGATCCAGCGCGTCGCGAGCGAGCTCGCCGAACTCGTTCCCGAGGCCCGGATCGCGGTCGCGCACGGACAGATGGGAGAGCACCAGCTCGAGCAGGTCGTCGACGACTTCTGGGAGCGCAAGTTCGACGTGCTCGTCTCGACGACCATCATCGAGACGGGTCTCGACATCGCGAACGCGAACACGATCATCATCGACCGCGCCGACAAGTACGGACTCAGTCAGCTGCACCAGCTGCGTGGCCGCGTCGGACGAGGGCGCGAGCGGGCCTACGCGTACTTCCTGTACGACGAGATGAAGCCGCTGAGCGAGACCGCGGCCGACCGTCTGCAGACCATCGCGGTCAACAACGACCTGGGCTCCGGCATGCAGGTCGCGCTGAAGGACCTCGAACTGCGCGGGGCGGGCAACCTGCTCGGCGCCGAACAGGCCGGACACATCGCGGGCGTCGGATTCGACCTGTACCTGCGCATGATCGGCGAGGCCGTGGCGACGTTCCGCGGGGACGAGGTCGAGACCGGGCAGGAGCTGCGCCTGGAACTGCCCCTGGATGCGCGCATCCCCGAGCACTACATCGACAGCGAGCGGCTGCGGCTCGAGGCCTACCAGAAGCTCTCCGCCGCCTCGGCGGCGACCGCCAAGGATGAGGCGATCGATCTGGTCGTCGAAGAGCTCGTCGACCGCTACGGCACGCCGCCCGAAGAGGTCGAGGGCCTGTTGGCGATCTCGCGTCTGCGCCGTCGCGCTGCCCGGGTCGGGCTGACCGACGTCGTCGTGATGGGCTCGAACCTGCGCATCGCGCCCGCGCGGCTCGAAGACTCGATCAAGGTGCGGCTGCAGCGGCTCTACCCGAAGGCGAAGCTCGTGGCCGGGGGAGAGGCGCTGGTCGTGCCGATGCCCACCGTCCCCGCGGCGGTCGGGGTGGGTCTCGAGCCGCTCCCCGACGCACAGCTGCTCGAGTGGGTCGGGCAGCTGTTCACCGCGATCTTCCCCGAGCCGGCCAAGACCGAGTAGCGCGCGACGGGGGGCCGCGGTACTAGTCTGGCCGCATGTTGTACGAGCACCTCGGGGCTCGGCCCCGCGTCCATGACACCGCCGTCATCGCCCCCACCGCCGTCGTCTCCGGAGATGTGGAGATCGGGCCGGGCTGCCAGGTGCTGCACGGCGCCGTCATCACCGCCGAGGGTGGGGCGATCACGCTCGGCGAGCACGTCATCGTGATGGAGAATGCGCTCATCCGGGCGACGGCGGCGAATGCGGTGCACATCGGGTCGCACACCCTGATCGGCACGCTGTCGAGCATCGCCGGTGCGACGGTGGGAGACGAGACGTTCCTCGCCTCGGGGTCGCGGCTGTTCAACGGCTCGCTGATCGGGCCGCGCTGTGAGGTGCGCGTGAACGCCATCGTGCTCCGTCGCGCCGTGCTGCCGGAGGGCACGGTCGTGCCGATCGGCTGGGTGGCGGTGGGCGACCCCGCACAGCTGTTCTCGCCGGACCGTGAGGAGGAGATCGCGGCGGCACAGCCCGATCTCGACTTCCCGGGGCACGTCTTCGGCGTCGATCGGGACACCCCCGACCTGATGGTGCAGCTGACCGAGCGCTACGGCAGCTCGCTCGCGCGGCATGCCCACGACGTGAGCCTCGACGACGCGCACCGCGGGCAGCACCGCGCATGACGGCGGGCGTGGGCCTGGTCCGTCCCGACGTCGATACGGCCGATGCCGCGCGCATCGCGCTCGAGTGCTGGGGGATCACGGCGACGGCGGAAGAGCTCGGCAGCAACCAGGACCGGAACTTCCTGCTCACGGCAGAAGACGGCACGAGGAGCGTGCTGCGGATCGACAACCCGGTGTTCGGCGACGACGAACGCGACGCCCAGCATGTCGCTCTCGAGGCCTACCGCGCTGCCGGCGTTCGCGTACCGGCAGCGCTCCCCGGCCTCGACGGCGCGATGACCCAGCGCTGGAACGGCTTCGCCGTGCGGCGCAGTGAGTTCGCGCCGGGCGAGCCGATGGTGGGTTCCGGGTATCTCGCACCCGTCGTGCTCGCGGAGTTCGGCGCGCTCGCCGCCGCCTCCGTGCGTGCGCTGGAGCCGCTCCGACACCCCGGGCTGGATCGTCGGCAGATGTGGGACATGCGCGTCGCGTATGAACAGATCGATGCGCTCGCGCCGTCGATCGCCGATGCCGCGCTCCGGGGACGGGTGCTGCGCGCCGCGACCAAAGCGCACGCCGCCGTCGAACCTCTCGCCGACCGGCTCCCCGTGCAGACGATCCACGGCGACCTCACGGACGACAACGTGATGGGCGAGCGGGGCGACGACGCACGGCTGCACCCGCGCACGGTGCTCGACCTCGGCGACCTCGGGCTCGGTTGGCGCGTCGCCGAACTGGCGGTGTGCGCGGCATCGATGCTGCACCACGAGCCGGAGCGGCCGCTGCGGGTGATCGAGACGATCGCGGCATTCCATCGCCAGGTGCCGCTGGGCGATGCGGAGGCGAGGGCCGTCTGGCCGCTCGTGGTGCTGCGCGCTGCCCTGCTGGTGGCGAGCGGGTGGCGTCAGCTCGAGATCGACGGGGACAACGACTACGCGCGCGAGAGGGTGTCGGGCGAGCAGGCGATCTTCGACGCCGCGACGCTGCTGCCGCTCGTCGAGATGACCGAGCACGTGCTCGCCGCGGTCGGGATCGACGCCCCGGGATTCTCCGCCCCCGAACTCGCAGGGGACGACGACGAGGCTCCGCTGCGCGCACTGCTGCCGGATCTCACCGGTCGCGTGGCCGTGATCGATCCGGGTGTCGAGTCCGCCGCCCTCGACAACGGGCGCTGGCTCGAGGAATCGGTCGAGCACGCTCTGGTCGCCGATGCATTCGACCTCGGCGTCGCCGTGGCAGTCATGCCGTACGGGGCGTTCCGCCTGACCCGCGCGACCGTCGACGAGGCGGACCCGGGGCATACCTGGGCGACCGCGACCGAACTGCATCTGCCTCCCGGCCCTCGGGTGCGGGTGGTGGCGCCGACGGAGGCACGGGTGACGCAGCGGGGCGAGATCGCCCGCTTCGCGCTCGACCTCACCGGTCCGGACGACGCCCACGAATGGGTGCTGGAGGTCTCGGGTCTCGATGCGGAAGAGCGGCGCGAGCGCCCCGTCGGTACCGGGGAGACCGTGGCGTGGCTCGCCGCGTCGTTCGAGCCGCGGCGCCTGACCGTCGGAATCCACCGCGACGATGCTCCGGAGCGCCAGGCGGACGGAGCGGCACTGATCGCCCCCGATCGGGTCGCGGCCTGGCGCCGCCTCACCGCAGATCCTGCGCCGCTGCTCGGGCTACCCTCCTTCGCCCAGCGGGATGAATCGGCGGCGGAGCAGGCGCGCCGTGAGCGCATCTTCGCGGCGGCGCAGGAGCGCTACTACGCGCACCCGCCGCAGATCGAGCGCGGCTGGCGGCACCACCTGGTCGACACCACCGCGCGCACCTACATCGACATGGTGAACAACGTCGCCGGTCTCGGCCACGCGCATCCGAAGGTCGCGGATGCGGCGGACCGCCAGCTGCGCACCCTCGCCACGAACTCCCGGTTCCTGTTCCGCGATCTCGCGGAGTACAGCGAGCGGCTGCTCGAACTGATGCCGGAGGGCAGCGACCTCGACACCGTCCTGTTGGTCAACAGCGGCTCGGAGGCGGTCGACCTCTCGATCCGTCTGGCCCAGGCCGCGACCGGACGGCGGACGGTCGTCGCACTGCGCGAGGCGTACCACGGCTGGACCATGGCGAGCGATGCGGTCACCACCAGCGCCTACGACAATCCCTCCGCCCTCGCGACGCGCCCGGACTGGGTGCACGTGGCCGATGTCCCCAATCGCTTCCGCGGCACCTATCGAGGCTCCGACGTGGCGGGCGACTACCTCGCCGATCTCGCTGCCGATCTCGACCGGCTGCAGGACGAGGGACGAGAGGTCGCCGCGTTCCTGTGCGAGTCGATCCTCGGCAACGCGGGAGGCGTGGTGCTCCCCGACGGCTATCTGGCCGGGGCCTACGCACAGATCAGAGCGGCGGGTGGACTGTGCATCGCCGACGAGGTGCAGGTCGGATTCGGGCGGATGGGATCGACCTTCTGGGGATTCGAGCTCGCGGACGTCGTGCCCGACATCGTCACGATCGCGAAGCCGATGGGCAACGGGTATCCGATCGGCGGGGTGATCACGACGAAGCGCATCGCGGACGCGCTGTCGACGCAAGGCCAGTTCTTCTCGTCTGCGGGGGGAAGCACGCTCAGCTGCCGGGTCGGCATCGCGGTGCTGGACGCGATGGCCGAGGACGACCTGCAGCACAACGCCGCAGTGATCGGTGCCCGCCTCGCCGAGGGCCTGCGCGGCCTCGCGGACCGGCATCCGCTCGTCGCCGTCGTCCACGGCGAGGGGTTGTACCTGGGCGTCGAACTCATGCGCGATCGCGAGACCATGGAGCCTGCCGCCGCCGAGGCTGCGGCGATCTGCGAGCGGATGCGCGAACTGGGGGTCATCGTGCTGACGACCTCGGAACGCTCGAACGTGCTGAAGATCAAACCGCCCCTGTGCCTCAGCGCCGAGAGCGCCGACCACGTCGTCGCGATGCTGGATCGCGTGCTCACCGAGGGATGGTGAGGTCGGGCGTCTCCTTCGAATCCCGCCGTCATTCGGAATGTTAAAAGCGCATTTCGAACCGAATTCACCGTAGCGCTGACGATTCCCTCCGGTCCATACTGTTGCTCAGCGTCGGACGACCCGAAGTCCGACCCATGCGCTGTCCCCCGAGGAGTACCCATGGCCACGAAGACGAAGCCGCTCGCGCACGGCGGAGGAACGCTCAGACGAAATCTCGGACTGTGGGCGATCGTCGGGCTCGGGCTCGGATACATGACGCCGACGGTCGTGTTCGACACGTTCGGCATGGTCGCCCGTGACACCGACGACGTCGTACCGGCCGCCTACCTGGTCGCCTTGGTCGTGATGGTCTTCACGGCGATCAGCTACGGCAAGATCTCGAGCGCGATCCCGAGTGCCGGTTCGGCGTACACGTACGTGCGCGAGTCGATCCACCCGAATCTGGGGTTCATGGTCGGGTGGACCTCGCTGATCGACTACGTGCTGCTGCCGATGGTCAACTGCCTCATCATCCGCAGCTACCTCGAAGCGCTGTTCCCCGAGATCCCGGGCTGGATCTGGGTCGTGCTGTACTGCATCCTCGTCACCACCATCATCTACCTCACGATGCGCGGCACCTCGAACATGAACATGATCCTCCTGGTGTTCTCGATCGTCGTCATGGCCGTGTTCGTGGTGATGGTGATCGCCCAGCTGATGCGCGGCGAGGGGGCGGGAACGGTCGCGTCGATGACCCCGTTCTTCCACGACGGCGCCACGATGGGCGCGGTGCTGATGGGCGCCACGATCGTCTGCTTCTCGTTCATCGGCTTCGACGCCGTCACGATGTACGCGGAGGAGGCGAAGGATCCGAAGATCATGCCGAAGGCCATCCTGTTGACGGTGCTGCTGGGCGGGGCGATCTTCCTGATCTCGGGTTACCTCACGCAGTTGCGCTTCCCCGACTGGAACGAGTTCGCGCCCGGCGGCGACATGCAGTTCGTCGAGGACTCCACCCTCCCGATCATCGGCAACCTGGTCGGCGGACCCGTGCTCATGGCGGTGCTCACCGCGGCCGGTTTCTGCGCGACCCTCGCCTCGGGCCTCGCCTCGCACGCCTCGGTGTCGCGCATGCTGTTGGTGATGGGGCGCAACAACGTGCTGCCGCAGAAGGCGTTCGGCTACATCAACCCGCGCACCCACACGCCGACGTTCAACATCGTGCTGGTCGGCGCCATCTCCCTGCTGGCGATCCCGTTCACCCTGGAGCTGATCGCGGCGTGGATCAACTTCGGGGCGCTGATCGCCTTCACGTTCGTCAACATCTCGGTGATCGCCTGGTTCGCGATCCGCAAGGGCCGTCGCAAGACGCCCGGCGACATCTTCAACTTCATCGTGATGCCCGGCATCGGCATGGTCCTCACCGGCCTGCTCTGGGCGAACCTGCATGAAGACGCTCTGCGCGGGGGCCTCGTGTGGACCGCGATCGGGGTCGTCTACCTCGCGATCATCACGAAGGGCTTCCGCAAGAAGGTCGTCGCGTTCGACGAGAACCAGGCGGTGACCGGGTACAACAAGGTCGTCAAGGTGCCCGTCGACGAGAGCTGACGTCGGCTCCGTGACGCAGAAGAGCCGCCTTCCGAAGAGGAAGGCGGCTCTTCGCCGCAGGAAGGGACGGATCAGATGACGCCCTGGGCGAGCATCGCCGCGGCGACGCGTTCGAAGCCGGCGATGTTGGCGCCGGCGACGTAGTCGCCCGCGACGCCATGACGCTCCGCGGCGTCGAAGGCGGCATCGTGGATGTCACCCATGATCTCGCGCAGCTTGTTCTCGCTGTCGCCGAAGCTCCAGCGCTGACGGGAGGCGTTCTGGCTCATCTCGAGCGCCGAGGTCGCGACACCACCGGCGTTCGCGGCCTTGCCGGGGGCGAACAGCACACCGGCCTTCTGGAAGGCGTCGACGGCATCCGGCACGCAGGGCATGTTCGCGCCCTCCGACACGGCGCGCACGCCGTTGGCGATCAGTGCCTCCGCGTCGGCGAGGGAGACCTCGTTCTGCGTGGCGGACGGCACGGCGATGTCGACCGGCACCTCCCACACGCTGCCGCCCTCGACGAAGCGGGCGCTCGGGCGGCGGTGGGCGTACTCGACGATGCGGGCGCGCTCGACCTCCTTGATCTGGCGCAGCAGGTCGACGTCGATGCCGGCATCGTCGACGACGTAGCCGGAGGAATCGGAAGCCGTCACCGCGGTGGCGCCGAGCTGGGTGGCCTTCTGGATCGCGTAGATCGCGACGTTGCCGGATCCCGAGATGCCCACACGCTTGCCGCTCAGGGAGTCGTCGTGCACGGCGAGCATCTCCTGCGCGAAGAAGACCGCGCCGTAGCCGGTGGCCTCGGTGCGCACTTCGGCACCACCCCACCCCGTGCCCTTGCCGGTGAACATGCCGGACTCGTGGCGGTTGGTGACCTTGCGGTACTGGCCGAACAGGTAGCCGATCTCGCGGCCGCCGACGCCGATGTCGCCCGCAGGAACATCGGTGTGCTCGCCGAGGTGGCGGTACAGCTCGTTCATGAACGACTGGCAGAAGCGCATGACCTCGGCGTCGGACTTGCCGTGCGGGTCGAAGTCGGAGCCGCCCTTGCCGCCGCCGATGCCCTGACCGGTGAGCGCGTTCTTGAAGATCTGCTCGAAGCCGAGGAACTTGATGATCGACAGGTTCACCGAGGGGTGGAAGCGCAGTCCGCCCTTGTACGGGCCGAGCACCGAGGAGAACTGGATGCGGTAGCCGCGGTTGACCTGCAGCTTTCCGGAGTCGTCGATCCACGGCACGCGGAAGAGGATCTGACGCTCGGGCTCGACGAGCCGTTCGAGGATGCCGCCGTCGACGTACTCCGGGTGGCGTTCCAGGACCGGGGCGATCGAGTGCAGCACCTCGTGGACGGCCTGGTGGAACTCCGGCTCGTGCGGGCTGCGGGAGAGCACCGTGTCGAACACGGGCTGCACCGATGCGGCGAGCGGATGGAAGTCGGCGGGAGACGAAGCGGTCACGCGGAAGAGCTTTCTGGTGGGGGATGGTGGTGCAGGCGATCGTGTCGCGTGAGGCTGTGCCGGATCCGGCAGAGATTTCACTCTAGTGGGCACCGAAAGCGGGGGTTCCCGCCGGTTCGGTGGCGACGTCGGTCACCCGGTGTTCTGCAGGCCGGCGGCCACACCGCTGACGGAGAGCAGCAGCAGTCGCTGCTGCTCTCCGTCAGCGCCGGAGCCCGTGGGATCCTCCGCGGCCGAGCGGAGGGCCCGCAGCGCACGCAGCTGCAGGAGCGAGAGCGCGTCGACGTACGGACTGCGCAGCTGCACGGCGCGCTGCAGCACGGGCTTGTTCTCGAGCAGACTTTCGCCGCCGGTGAGACGGATCACCCAGCGCCGCGTCGTCGCGAGCTCATCGAGCACGAGCCGCGCCAGGTCGTCGCGGTCGCCGAGGGCGAGGTACTGGCGGGCGATGCGCTCGTCGGTCTTCGCGAGGCTCATCGCGACGTTGTCGATCATGGTGCGCAGCAGTGGCCACTCCCGGTACGCCTCGACGAGCAGCGCCTCATCGCCGACGGCGTCCAGAGCGGTGCCGAGGCCGAACCATCCGGCCAGGTTGATGCGCGCCTGCGTCCACGCGAACACCCACGGGATCGCCCGCAGGTCTTCCAGCGACTCCACCGACAGTCCGCGGCGGGCGGGGCGGGAGCCGAGCGCGAGCAGACCGATCTCCTCCATCGGGGTCACGGTGGCGAACCAGGGAGCGAAACCCTCCGCCTTCACGAGGGAGAAGAAGCGCTCGCGGGAGGCGGCGTCCATGATCGATGCGACCTCGGCGTACCGCGCGGCCGCCCGGCTCGTGCGCTCCTCCTCGGTGGGGGAGGAGGCGAGCAGCGTCGCCGCGGCGACCTGGTCGATGTGACGCATCGCGATCGCGGGCTCACCGTAGCGCGCGAAGATCACCTCGCCCTGCTCGGTGAGCTTGAAGCGGCCGTCGACCGAGTGCGGCGGCTGCGCGAGGATCGCGGAGTTGGCGGGGCCGCCGCCGCGTCCGAGGGCACCCCCACGACCGTGGAAGAGGGTCAGCTCGATGCCGGACTCCCGGGCCCACCGCGCGATCTTCTCCTGCGCCTCGTACAGGGCGAGGTTCGCGGCCACCGGGCCGACGTCCTTCGACGAGTCGGAGTAGCCGAGCATGACTTCGAGCCGGTTGCCGGTGGCGGCCATGCGCTCGCGGAACTCCGGGAACGTCACGGCTTCCTCGAGGATGCCGGGAGCCGCCTGCAGGTCGGCGAACGTCTCGAACAGCGGCACCACGTCGAGCACCGGAGCGTCGTCGCCGAGGGCGTAGTGGGCGAGGCGGTGCACATTGGCGAGGTCAGAGGCGGCTTGGGTGAACGAGACGACGTAGCGCCCGGCGGCGCGCAGCCCGCGGTCGCGCTGGATATCCGCGATCGCGCGGAACACCTCCAGCACCTCCTCGGTCTGCGCGCTGACGGCCTCTCCCGCCTCGAGTTCTGCCAGTGCCTTCGCGTGCACCTGGGAGTGCTGACGCACCTCCAGCTCGGTGAGGTGGAAGCCGTAGGTCTCGACCTGCCAGATCAGGTGCTGCACGCCGCCGAACGCATGGCGCTTCGCGCCGGCATCGGCGAGCGACGCCTGCACGGCGCGCAGATCTGACAGCAGCTCCTCGGGACGTGCGTACGCCTGGGCGCTGTCGTCACCCCGGCGCGTGGCGGCGACGCGACGCGCCAGGATCAGCAGCACGCGGCGGTGCGGCTCGTCGGGAGAGCGGGTGGCGAGCTCGGCTGCCAGCGCGGGCTCTGCAGCGGCGAAGCTCTCCCAGAGTGCGGTGACCTCGGCGCTGGGCGGCGTGTCGTCTGAGGCGAGCGTGAGCGTCCGGCCGATGCGCTCCAGCGCACGCTCGAGCCCGCGCAACACGTGGTCCGCCGCGATCTGCGAGGCCTCGCGCGTGACGGACGCCGTGACGAAGGGATTGCCGTCGCGGTCGCCGCCGACCCACGAGCCGATCCGCACGAAGGCGGGGACGACGGGGGCGCTGGCACCCGAGTCCTCTCCCCGGAGCGCGTCGTCGATGCGACGGTACACATGAGGCACCGTCGTGAAGAGCGTTTCGTCGAAAACGCCCATCACGGTGCGGACCTCGTCTGTCGGAGACGGCTTCTGGGAACGCAGCGGAGCGGTGCGCCAGAGCGTGTCGATCTCCTCCAGCATCCGTCGGCGGGCACGGTGCTCTTCCGATCCGCCCTCGCTCGCGGCGTCGTGCTGCGTGAGCAGCTCCGACAGGCGGCGGATGCTCGACGAGACCGCACGGCGGCGGGCCTCGGTCGGGTGCGCGGTGAAGACCGGGTGGAAGCGGAGGCCCTCCAGGCGGCGGCGCGCCTCGTCATCGCCGACCTCGGTGCGCAGCCGGGCGTAGGCGGTCGCGACGGTGTCGGCGGCGTCCTCACGTCCCGGCTGTCCGGCACGCTCGCGCAGCACGCGCACACGCTGGTGCTCCTCGGCGAGGTTGACCAGGTGGAAGTAGCAGGTGAAGGCGCGGGCGACCTCGTCGGCCCGCTCGACCGTGAACGACTCGGCGATCGCGGCCGCGCGCTCGAACGCGTCGGGGGTCTCCTCGTCGTAGGCCTGGATCGTCGCGAGTCGCAGCCGTTCGACGTCTTCGAAGAGGCCTTCGCCGCCGGCTTCGCGCAGCACCTGCCCGAGCAGCTGCCCGAGCATCCTGACGTCTGTGCGCATCGCATCCGGGATGCCGCGGCCGGCTTCGAAGCGGCCGATCACGCGGATGGCCTCGGTGTTCGTGGGCTCGGAGAAGGAGTGTGCGGGGGTCACCCTTCGAGAGTATCCCTCGGGGAAGGGGTGTCCTGCACGCATGACGGACTGCGTCCGGGCACGCGATCGAGAGAAGCCCCGGGGCTTCCCGGCGACCTACGATGGGGGGAATGCGCATCTCAGCGAATCCCCTCCGCGGACAGCAGTTCCCTGCCGTCCTCCTCCTCGTCGCGGCCGGGCTCGGGCTGCTCCTCGCGAACCTCCCGACGCACGACGCGCTCGCCGCCTTCCTCGACTTCCACATCGCGATCCCCGGCACCGCTCTCGACCTGTCCATCGCGCACTGGGTGTCCGACGGTCTTCTCGCCGTCTTCTTCCTCGTCGTGGCCATCGAGCTGCGTCACGAACTGACCCACGGCGAGCTCGACTCCCCACGCAAGGCCGTGCAGCCCGCGATCGCGGCAACCGGAGGCGTGCTCGTCCCGATCGCGGTCTACCTCCTGATCGCCGGCGGCGACGGCACCACGGCGCCGGGCTGGCCCATCCCCACGGCGACCGACATCGCCTTCGCCCTCGGGGTGCTGGCGATGTTCGGCAAGGGGCTGCCGTCGCGGGTGCGCGTCTTCCTGCTCGCGCTGGCCATCCTCGACGACATCATCGGCATCATCTTCATCGCGGTGCTGTTCGCCGACGACGTGCAGTGGCTGCTGTTCGGCCTCGCGATCGTCGGCGTCGCGGTGTTCTGGGCGCTGAGCCGGCTCCTGCACGCCAAGGGGCACCCGCTGATCGCGGTGGCGATGGTCCTGGTCGGCGTGCTCACCTGGGGCCTGGTCGCTTCCTCCGGCATCCATGCCACGATCGCCGGTGTGCTGCTGGGCCTCGTGATGTCGCCCGTTCCCGCCGGTCGCACCCGGCATGCGCTCGAACCGACCGTGAACGGTGCGATCCTGCCGCTGTTCGCGTTCGTCGCGGCGTTCGTCGTGATCCCCGCCGTGTCGATCACGCAGCTGTCGCCGGCGTTCTGGGCCATCGTGGTGGCCCTGCCCGTGGGCAAGATCATCGGCATCTCGCTGTTCGGCTGGCTGGCGATGCGCATCCGCCCGAAGGGCGCCGATCCGGCGCTGCCGTTCGCCGACATCCTCGCCGCGGGAGCCCTCGGCGGCATCGGCTTCACGGTCTCTCTGCTGCTGGCGAATCTCGCCTTCGCCGACGACGGCGGCATCAGGGACCAGGCGATCCTCGGCGTGCTCGTGGGGTCGCTGATCGCTCTCGTGCTCTCCGGGATCATCGTGTCGCTGCGGGCCCGCTGGTACCGTCGGGTCGCATCCGCAGCATCCTGAGAGGCATCATGACGGGAAGTCCGACTCGGGGCCTCTCCGCGCCCGACCGATTCGAGGAGGAAGCGTGAGCGCTCAGCCCGAGACCGATGCCGGCGTCGACGACGCACAGGATCCGCTCCGTCAGGCCGCCGACACCATGCACGCGGTCAGGGACCGCTGCGTGTGGTCGCAGCAGATCACGCACCGCGACCTCGTGCCGTACCTCATCGAGGAGTCGCACGAGGTGATCGACGCGGTCGAGGCCGGCAGTCGCGACGACCTTCGCGAGGAGCTGGGCGATCTGCTGTGGCAGGTGCTGTTCCACTCCGCCATCGCGGCTCAGGACCCGGATGATCCGTTCGACATCGACGATGTGGCGCGCACGCTCACCGAGAAGATGGTGCGTCGCCATCCTCACGTGTTCGCCGGGGAGGTCGCCGACACCCCCGAACAGGTGCTGGTGCACTGGAACGCGGCGAAGGCGGCCGAGAAGCGCACGCGACGCAGCGTGCTCGACGGTGTGCCGCGGGGGATGCCGGCGCTCGCGCTCGCACAGAAGCTCGCGGGCCGCGCCGCCGGTGCGGGCGTGACGATCGACCCGACACCGGCCGCCGTCTCGCCGGACTCGGAAGCGGAGCTCGGCGAAGCGCTCCTCGCCCTCGTCGCGACGGCGCGCGCCGAGGGCTGGGATGCCGAGCGGGCGCTGCGCGAGCGGCTGCGGGTGCTCGAAGACGACGTGCGCGCGGCCGAAGCCGCCTCCTGACGCCCGGCGCGACGACGCCGACAGACCTGGGAAGATGGAACCGTGGCTACCGTGAATCCGCCGCGCGGCATGCGCGACATCCTCCCCGCCGACAAGGCCCGCCGTGAGCGTGTGCTCTCCGTCATCCGCGAGCGCTACCTCGCACACGGATTCGACGAGATCGAGACGCCCGTCGTCGAGGACTACGAGCGACTGCATGCCGGTATCGGTGGCGACAACGAGAAGCTCTCCTACAACATCCTGCGCCGTGGTCTCGATGCCGATGCGATCCGCGCCGCCGCCGACGACCCGGCCGCGCTCTCCGATCTCGGCCTCCGGTACGACCTGACCGTGCCGCTCGCGCGCTTCTACGCGAGCAACCGTGGTCAGCTCCCCACCGTGTTCCGCTCGATCCAGATCGGTCCGGTCTGGCGCGCCGAGCGTCCGCAGAAGGGCCGCTACCGTCAGTTCGTGCAGTGCGACATCGACATCATGGGCGATGACTCCTCGCGCGCCGAGGCCGAGCTGATGGTCGCCTCGCTCGACGCCGTCGACGCGCTGGGCCTCGAGGGCGCGACCGTGCGCATCAACGACCGCCGGGTGCTGGATTGGATGCTCGACAGCTTCGGGTTCACGGCGGAGGAGCGCCCAGGGGTGCTCATCACGATCGACAAGCTCGACAAGATCGGCCCCGAGGGGGTGGCGACCGAGCTGCGGGAGCGCAGTGCCTCGACTGCGGCCGCCGACGCGTTCGACGCCTTCCTGCGACGTCCGCAGACCATGGAGTATCACCCGTTCGGCGAGCGGCAGATCCGCAAGGCGCTGCCCGAGGGGGCACCGGCCGAGCTGATCGAGCACCTGGTCGGCATCGGCGAGGCCGTGGCCGCGGGGCGCGGGCAGTCCGACATCCCGCTC
The DNA here is from genome assembly GCF_000708345.1 of Microbacterium sp. Cr-K32. Classification (NCBI taxonomy): domain Bacteria; kingdom Bacillati; phylum Actinomycetota; class Actinomycetes; order Micrococcales; family Microbacteriaceae; genus Microbacterium; species Microbacterium sp. Cr-K32. Next base: position 76,951 of record NZ_JARD01000022.1, read on the forward strand.
GTCTTCGATCCGTTCCTCGTGCGTGGCATGGCGTACTACACGGGCACGATCTTCGAGCTCGCGCACCCCTCCGTCGGGTACTCGCTCGGAGGTGGCGGCCGGTACGACGGCATGATCGGGCGCTTCCTCGGGCAGCAGGTACCGGCGGTGGGCTTCTCGCTCGGATTCGAACGCCTGGTCGACTTGATCGCCGATGAGGCCGATGCCGGGGCGCGGGCGGTCGTGCTCATCCACGATGCCGAAGTTCCGGTGCACGAGCTGGTCCGGCACAAGGCGGCACTGATCGCCGGCGGGGCCAGGGTGCGGCTCGAGCGACGCACCAAGAACGTCAAGGCGCTGCTGGAGCGATCGGCTGCCGACGGCTACACCGCCTTCGCGACCGTCTCCACCGGTGCCGACGAGCTGGAGCTCAAGCCGCTCTCCTGACGAGCCGGGGTCGTCGCCGGATCCCGTTCACGCCGCGTTCACGGTGTCGGGATGGAATCAGGGCGTGAGCCGCTTCCGCATCCCCGTTCTGGCCGGGGCGACACTCGTCGCGCTCCTCATCGGCTTCCGGCTCGTGCTCGGCCGACAGGCGGCGCTCGCGCGACGGCGGATCGGGAAGCCGCTGGGGGAGGAAGCACTCGATGCGGATCGCCTCTGGCGTCGAGGTCTCGACGGAGCGCCCCTCGACCTGCTGGTGCTCGGCGACTCGATCGCCGCGGGTCTCGGAGCCGAGCACCGCAAGGAGACGCTCGGCGGGCGTCTGGCGAAGTCGACAGGACGCCGGATGCACCGCCCCGTGAGGCTGCGCACGGCGGCAGCGGTCGGTGCGGAGTCGCCCGATCTCCCCGCTCAGCTCGACGCCCTGCCCGCCGAGTACCGCCCACACGTGGCCGTGATCGTCGTCGGAGGGAACGACGTGACCCACCGGCTGCCGGTGGGGCTGTCCGCGCAGCATCTGCACGAGACGATCCGCCGGCTGCGCGAGATGGGTGCCGAGGTCGTCGTGGGCACCTGCCCCGACCTCGGTGCGTTGCGCGCCGTGCCGCAGCCCCTCCGGCGGATCGCGTCGAGCCTGTCGCGCCGTCTCGCTGAGATCCAGGACGAGACGGCCCGACAGGCGGGCGCCGAGCCGGTGGATCTGCGCCACGCGGTGGGATCGATGTTCTTCGACGAGCCCGAAGCGATGTTCAGCCTCGACCGCTTCCATCCGAGCGCGCTCGGGTATCGCCGCACAGCCGAGGCGCTGCTGCCGGCGGTGTATCGCGCGGCGGAGAGGTCGCTCAGCTCGCGCCGTCCGTCGGCTCCGCGCTGAACGACGCTGCCCATTCGGCCACCCGGCGGCTGCTCTCCTCGTCGGAGATGTCCTCGACCCGGGTCATGACCGACCAGCGCACACCGAACGGATCGCGGATGCTGGCGAACCGGTCGCCCGAGACGAAGGGCGCGGGCGCTTCACGCACGGCCGCTCCCGCGGCGACGGCCTTCTCGACGACCGCATCGACGTCCGAGACGTACAGACCCATGGAGTAGCAGTCGTCGTCGCCGTCGGGGGAGCGCACGAGGTGGTAGTCGGGGTTCGGCTCTCCGAGCTGGAGCAGGCCGAGACCGAAGTCGAGGTCGGCGTGCGCGACCACCCCGCCGAACTCCGTGACGTCGATGACGCGGGCGCCGAAGACGTCGCGGTAGAACTCGATCGCCTGTTTCGCGTCGGGGATCGCCAGGAAGGGCGTGAGGGAGGTGGCGCTGTTCGGGCGCCCGTTCGTCGTGTATGTCCCGTTCGCCCCGGTCGTCGGGGCGTTCGCGGTGGTCTTCGCGGTGGTGTCGTTCGTGGTGTCGTCAGTGCTCATGCCGCCACGTTAGGCGGGTCGGGATGGCGGTGGCTTGAAGATCTGCGACAGCATCCGGATGTCGGGTCCGGAGCCTACGCTGGGGCTATGGTGAACCCGAGCCGCGGTGTGCTGTATCCCGCACGTCTGCCGCAGTTCCATCGGTTGCCGGCACCGTCGTCGGTGGCGGATCTGGTCGCGTGGTTCTGGATTCCGGAGTGGGACATCGAGCCCGGGCGCTCGTCGCGGCAGGAGGTGGTCGCCTATCCGGCGCTCAACCTCGTCGTCGATGCGGATGCCGTGACGCTGTCGGGCGCGACCACCCGCCTGTCCCACCGCGATCTGCAGGGGAGCGGATGGGCTGTCGGTGCCCTTCTGCGACCGGCAGCAGTCGTCGCGCTGATCGACGATCCGTCATCCCTGGTCGACGCGGAGCGGGTGCTCGACGCGGGAGAGGTCGTCGCCGACCTCCGCCGTGCCGTGGCCGACGCGATGGAGGCGGGTGAAGGGCGCCGGGAACGGGCGGTCGAGGCTGTCTCCCGGTGGCTCGAGAAGCGTGTGGGACCGGTTGGCGAACCTGCACGCCAGGCCAATGCCGCCATGGAGGTGCTGATGGGAGACGGGGCCGCCCTCACCACAGAGGAGGCCGCCACACGCCTGGCGGTCTCGGTGCGGACCCTGCAGCGCATGACGCACCGCCACGTCGGGCTCTCGCCGGCCGCGATGATCCGGCGTCGGCGCCTGCAGGAGGCGGCGCAGCGGGTACGCGACGAGCCGGGAGTCGACCTGGCTTCGATCGCCGCAGAACTCGGGTACGCCGATCATGCGCATCTCACGCGGGACTTCCAGGCTGTGCTCGGCATCGCGCCGCGGGTGTACCGTTCCGAGACGCGCGGCTGAGATCGGACAGGCGGAGCCCCGGAGTCGCGAGAGCTCGACCCCGAGGGCTCAACCCCGAGGAGCTCAGCGCCCGAGGAGTTCAGGCCCGTGTGAGCCGCAGACGCAGCAGGCGGTATCCGATGCCGAGCAGCACGACGGCGGTGCCGATGATCGACGCGAACACGGGCAGGGTGTTCACCAGGACCAGACATCCGAGGGCACCGAGAACCTGCAGCGCTCGCGGGTAGCGTCGCGCACGCCCGCGCTGCCGGAAGGCCGCGGCGTTCGCGATGAGGTAGTAGAGGAGGACACCGAAGGAGGAGAAGCCGATGGCACCGCGCAGGTCGGCGACGAGCACGATGGCGATCACGATGAGGGCGATGGTGATCTCGGCACGCTGCGGAACCTGGTGGTTCCGGTCGATCTTCGCGAGGAACCGCGGAACATCGCCCTCGCGGGCCATCGCCAGGGTCGTGCGGCCGATTCCGGTCAGCAGCGCCAGGAGCGCGCCGAGCGAGGCGGCAGCCGCGGCCACGCGGAGCACCGGAATCCACACCGATGCACCGGCTGCGGCGAGCAGATCGACCAGCGGCGCCGTCGCCCCGATCGCTTCGGCACCGAGCACGAGCACGACGACCGACCCGACCAGTGCGTACACGACGACGGCGCCGCCCAGGGCGAACACGATCGCACGGGGGATCGTGCGGGCGGGGTCGACGACCTCTTCGCCCATCGTCGCGATGCGCGCGTATCCGGCGAACGCGAAGAACAGCAGCCCGGCTCCCTGGAGCACCCCGTAGACCGTCGCCTCGGGCAGCGGAGGAGGAGCGGCCGTCGGGGCAGCTGCTATACCGAATCCGACCGCGACCGCGAGCCCGAGCAGCGAGCACACCACGAGGATGCGGGTGACCAGTGCTGTGCGGGTCACACCGAAGCAGTTCACGACGGCGAGAAGCACGACGGCCGAGACGGCGACGGGCACCTGCCAGCCGGCGGGGGCTGCATAGGCGGCGAACGTCATGGCCATGGCTGCGCAGCTCGCGATCTTGCCGATCACGAAGCTCCACCCCGCGATGAAGCCCCACCAGGGGCCGATCTCGGCGCGGGCATAGGCATACGTGCCGCCGGCGACGGGGTGGGCGGCGGCGAGCTGCGCCGACGAGGTGGCGTTGCAGTACGCGACGACGGCGGCGATCGCGAGGGCGATGAGGATCCCGCTCCCGGCGACCCCGATCGCGGGTGCCCACACCGCGAAGACGCCGGCGCCGATCATCGATCCGAGGCCGATGGCGACGGCATCCGCGAGTGTCAGGCGACGGGCGAGGGGCATCCCGTCATCGTGGCACGCGGCGGTGAACGGCGGGTGACGCCGCCCCCGCGTGCGCCCCAGCCGTCACTGCGGCGGGCAGGGTGAGGGTGGCGGGATCGGAGCCTCCCACACGCACGGTCTGCTCGCTGGCGATCAGGCGCGAGTGATCGCGCACCGGATCATCGGTGCCGGAGTTGCGCAGATGCAGCGGGTGGGCGCCGGACGACACCTGCACGCGCAGACGCGACCCTGCGGCGAAGCGGTGGGCAAGGGGCGCGAGTTCGAGCCGGATACGGCCGGTGTCGTCGGTGCCGGTGTCGTCGGTGCCGGTTTCGTCGGGCGAGAGACGTCGATACCCGTCGGTGACCGCTCGGGAGACGCCCCTGGAGTCGACCTCGCAGAGACGCACGAACAGGTCGGCTCGAGGATTCGACGATGCGAGACGCAGGGCGATCTCGGGCACTCCGATGACGATCAGGTCTTCCGGAAGCGGATCACCGGTGAACACGAGGACATCGTCCCGGCGTTCGCGGGTGCTTTGTCTGCGTCGCCCTGCGGAGAAGGGATTGAGCGTGCGTCCGCCCCCGTCCGGCGTCGGGTCCGCCGGGTCGTAGCGGTATGTCAGCTCGGCGGTGGGGTGCTCGACACCGCTTCGGTCGAGTCGTCCGTCGGCGGTGAGGGCCATCGACATCGCCGAATGCGGCGGGGGCCAGATCTCCAGCTCCCGCGGGCCACCTCCTCCGGTCACGTCGAGGCGTACGCCCTCCGCGGCGGCGTCCGCGCGGAAGGAGCGCAGTACCTCGCGGGCGCCGATCACCGTGATCTCGGGGGCACCGTGCACCCAGTCGCCGATGATGAGGCGCACCGGGCGCCCCGCATCGCGGAGTGCGGCGTAGTCCGCCAGCTGACCGACCAGGAACAGGTCCTGCCATCCGGCCACGAGAGTGACCGGCGGGATGCTCTCGATGTCCTGTGCGAAGTGCATCGGCTCCCACCAGGGGTCGCCTTCGTCGCTGTGCTCGACCCAGTCGCGGAAGAACTGCGGGTCCGCGCCACGTGCCACGCGCACCGCGTCTGCAGGCGGGATCGCGAGCGCACCCCGACGGAAGGCGCGGCGGGCGCGCAGCAGTGCCCACGCCTTCGACGGCAGCGACCGCTCCTGGATGTCCAGCGCGTACGCCCACGTGAGCGGCGTGTCGATCGAGAATCCGCCGCCCGGGTAGAGGATCGCGTCGTCGAACCGCCGTGCCGAGATCGCGATGCCCAGGGCGTCCGGACGCACGTCGCCGTCGCAGTAGGCCCACTGGGTCACGCCGAAGTAGCTTCCGCCCCAGGAGTGCACGCGTCCTGTCGCCCACGGCTGCGCGCGCAACCACCGCATCGTCGCCTGTCCGTCGGAGACCTCGTCGTGCAGCGGGTCGAACACTCCTCCCGACCCGAATGTGCCCCGGCAGCTCTGCACCACGACATGGTGCCCGCGTTCGGCGAGGAACAGGGCCACCCCGGCGATGCCGTCACGCCCGTACGGGGTGCGGATCAGCACGGTGTGCCCGTCGGATCCCTCCGCATGCCAGTGGTCGGTGAGGAGTGCGGCTCCGTCGTCCGCCGAGACCGGGATGTCGGCCGTGCGCGTGACCTTCCGATGCGTCTGTGGGGGCATGTCGACGGATCGGGAGAGGCGTCGGTACTCACGGCGGGCTGTGCCGCCGAGACGGGGAGCATCGGTCATCGCACGCCCTTCACTCTGGTGACCGCGAATGCGGCGATCACGGCCATCACGACCGCGCCGATGTAGAGGGCCGCGAAGTTCTCACCTGTCGGCGAGCCTATGCGGGTGGCGAAGAATCCGAAAACGGGCACGAGGATGCCCGGCAGCAGATAGGCGAGGGCCACGATGCCGAGATCCTTGCCGGCGTCATCCACGGAGGGGAGGCACTCCGTCATCAGGGCGACATCGGCCGCGATGTAGGCGCCTTGACCGGCCCCGACGACCGCGATCCCGACGAGGAAGAACGCGATGTCACCGAAGGAGATCGCCAGTATCAGGCCTCCCGCGCTGGCGAGTGCGCCGATGACGACGCTCGGCTTGCGGCGGCCCGTGCGATCGGAGATCACCCCGAACACGAATGCCATCACCAGGTTCATGAGCGTGAAGGCCGCCGTGGCCTGCGTCTGCACCGCGGCGATCTCCGTCGGGTCGTCGATGCCGAAACGGCCCGAGATCGTCAGGTAGAGGTAACTCGTGACCGACACGATCGATGCGGTCATGAAGAAGCGGCACAGCCAGGCCCAGGCGAAGTCGGGGTAGCGGCGCGGGCTCAGCCAGAACGTCGCCAGAACGGCGTTCCAGTCCATCGGGTCGGCGGGCTGCCGGCGACGGATGTCCTTCAGCGTGAAGAACAGCATCAGTGCCAGGAGCACGGAGAACCCGCCGGGGATCAGGAACATGCCGACCTGGCCGATCGGGGCGACCACTCCGGCAAGCGAGACTCCGCCGAGGATCCCGATCGCGGTGGCGGCCCCCGTGACGGCCGACATGATGGCGCGGATGCTGCGGCGGATCTGGTCGGCGAACAGCGTGTGGACCGTCATCGACACGGCGCCCCAGCCGACCAGGACCAGGATGGTGCCGGCTCCGAGCACGAGGAGGGAGGGGGCGGTCGCCTGCACGACGTACCCGGCCAGGGCGATCAGCGAGCCGGAGAGGATCCAGGGGCGGCGGATGCCGAGGCGGGACATCGATCGATCGCTCAGGCGACCGAAGATCGGCGTCGTGATGAGGATGGCGGCGCCGCCGAGCGTGAGGATGATGCTGAGGTCGCCCGTCGCCTGGTCGGGGTCCCACTCCTTGAGGAGCTGGGGGATCGCGACGCTGGCGACGCCCTGGGCGATGCCGGATCCGAGCCACGCGAGCACGAAGGCGATCCAGAACCAGCGTGTCTGGCGCTGACCGGGGATCGCGTCGGTGGTGAGTGGCGGAGCGGGGTCTGCGGGGAAGACAGGATCGACTGCGTGGGTGGACATCATCGTCTCCGGATCTCGGTCGGGGTGGGGAAGGGTCACAGGTGCGCTCCCGTGGTCGTCACTGCATCCGCGGGGGAGTGGCCGGCGGAGCGGTAGGCATCGGCGAGTTCCCGGACGAAGACGTCGCGCCACTGGCGTGCCCCCTCCCACCGACCGGTCAGGCCGGGGGAGGCATGGTCGTGGCCGGCGCCGATGCGCAGGACCACGGGGACTCCGGCCTCGTGTAGCGCGTCGGCGTACGCCGTCGCGCCGTCCAGGAGGGGATCGAATTCGGCCGCGAGGATCAGGGCGGGAGCGAGGTCGCGGTGGTCCGGCGCGTCCAGCGGAGAAGCGTCGGCGAGGGGAGCGCCGGCGCGATAGACCTCGGCGAGGTGAATGGCCGCCTCCCAGTCCGCGGCGGCGAGGCGGCGGGGCATCGATGCGTCGACGAGGCGCAGCGCGGCCGGAAGCACTTCGAGCGCCTGGTGGTGCAGAGATGTTCCGGCGTCGCGCTCGCGCAGCGCGGCGGAGGCCGCGATGGTCGCGCCGGCGGAGTTGCCGCCCACGCCCAGCCGATCCGCATCGATCGCGAGCTCGTCGGCACGTTCGCGCAGATCCGCTAGGGCCGCGACGGCGTCGTCGACCGGAGCGGGGAACGGGTGCTCGGGTGCCAGCCGGTACTCGAGCGACATGATCTGGACGCCGGAGCGCAGTGCGCGATCCGCACAGAGCCGATCGTTGAGCGACTCGTCGATCGTGCCGCCGGTCCAACCGCCGCCGTGCAGCCACAGCATCGTGGGGAGGGCGCCCGGCGCAGCTGCGGTGCGGAACCGTCGGGCGCGCAGCGGACCTTCCCCTCCCGCCACCGTCAGATCGTCGATCTCCACGCCCGAGGGGACCGGCGCGGTGAACTCGGAGGCCAGGAGGTCGCTCAGCTCCCGCTGCGCCCGGCGACGCGCACCCATGGCGGGCGACTCCAGCTCGGGGAGGGTCGCGGAGAGCTCGCGGATGCGCTGGATCCACTCCAGGATCGCCGGACTCAGCGGCGACTCGTGCTGCTCCTGGTCGCTCATGACGGCGTCCTTCCATGGAGGGTGCGCAGCTCGGAGACGACCAGGCGATGCGCGGCATCCGCTGCGGGCACGAATCCAGTCGAACCGAGCGAGCCGTGCGTCTGCCCGATGAAGCGCATCGCGGTCACCGGGACCCCGGAGGTGGAGAGCGCTCGGGCATAGGCTTCTCCGTCGCCGCGCAGGGGGTCGAGCTCGGAGGTGAGGATCACGGCGGGAGGAAGCCCCTCGTGCGATGCGGCCCGCAACGGGGACGCATACGGGAGGCGAGCGGCCGCGGCATCCTCGCCGACATACTGCCGGACCAGGGTGCGGCCGACCGCGCGCACGATGACTCCCGGCATCCGCGCATCGATGCCGGCCATGTCGGCATGACCCATGGTCAGATCGAGTGCGGGGTTCTCCAGCAGCTGCAGGGCGATCGGATGCGCCGAGCGATCGCGGTTCATCAGCGTCACGGCTGCGGCGAGGTCGCCTCCCGATGAGGCCCCGCCCACGGCGAGGCGGTCCGGCGATGCCCCCAGCTCCGTCGCGTGGGTGTGCGTCCACTCGAAAGCCGCCCAGCACTGCTCCGGTTGGGTCGGGAACTGCTGCTCCGGGGCGTGGGCGTAGTCGGCGGCGACGATCACGATCCCCGCATCGCGTGCTCGGGCTCGGAACCGCGCGTCCCACGAGACCCAGTCGATCCCGGCGATCGTGAATCCGCCGCCGTAGAAGTACACCAGCGCGGGGAGGCCCGAGTCGGGTGGCGTGCGCTCCTCGCCGGGCCAGTAGACGCGCACGCGTACGTCGGGGTGCCCGTCGACCGGAACGATGTGCTCCTCGGCGGCGGTGGGGAGCGGCGTGATCCCGAGCGCGGCGCTCACGGTGTCGTCGTTCCTGGCAGCGACCCGGCGTCGTCCTGCGGGGTCTGCGGGTTCCTCCTCGAGCAGAGGCGCGACCCGCTCCTCCCACGCCGCCACGGCGCTGTCGAGGGTCGGGCGCCGGAATCGGGACCGGGGTGTCGGCATCGGGCATCTCCTTCGACGGTTCCGCACCGGTGGGTTCCGACCGGGGCGGGTTCCGACCTAGTCTGAGCAATCGAAGAACTTCGATGAAGAAGGGAGGTCCGAGCATGCGCGCACGACCGGGACGGGTCACCATCTACGACGTCGCGGAGCGCGCGGAAGTGAGCATCTCCACCGTGTCGCTGGCGGTGAGTGCGCCGCACAGGGTGCGACCCGAGACCCGCGAACGCATCGTCGCCGCGGCCACCGCGCTCGGGTATCGGATGACGCAGGGGCGGCGCGTGGGGGCCGCGCGCATCGCGGTCGCTGCACCGTTCACGACCTACCCCTCGTACCTGCGTCGCCTGTCCGGGATGCTCCGCAGGGCCAGGGATGCGGCGGTCGACATCATCCCCTACGACCTCGATTCGGCGGCGGCCGCCGATGAGCCGCTGCTCGACGTGCTGCCCACGCGCACGGACGCCACCGGCCTCGTGGTGATGGGGGTTCCGCTCGGCGGCGCGGCACGACGGGCGAGCAGGGCCGCGCGCATCCCGGTGGTCCACGTCGACGTGGTGCCGACGCGGTCGGACGTGGGAGGCCCGGTCGTCCTCGTCGACGACCGTGACGGCGGTGCGCAGATCGGCCGACACCTCGCCGGCCTCGGACATCGCCGTGTCCTGTTCGTGCACGAGCCGCAGCGCTCGCCGGCCTACGTGTCGGCCGGAATGCTCCGTATCGAAGGGCTCACGCAGCACCTGGCGATGACCGACCTGGCGGTCGCCGATCCCTCCGCGGTCGACGGCCGGGTGATCGCTGCGGCCCGCGCCGCGGGTGCGACGGCGATCGTCGCGAACCACGACCAGTTCGCCGCCGCGGTGCTGTCGGCGTTGCGCGCGGACCCCGACACCGCTCCGCTCGCTGTCGTCGGCTACGACGACGGCGAGGTCGCTGCGGCGCTCGACCTCACGACCGTGCGGCAGCCGTTCGAGGAGAGCGGTCGCACGGCTCTGGAGCTCGTCCTCGGACTGGTGTCGGGCGCATCGACCGCGCACGACACCGTGCGCCTCGCCCCCACCCTGATCGCGAGGGCGTCGACGCTCGCCGGCGGGATCAGCCCCGCGACGCGGTGACGCGCTTCTTCTCCCGGATGTAGACCTCGCGGCGCACCTTCGCGACGACGTCGCCCTCACGGTCGGTGATGACGGTCTCGAACCACTCGAGCACCTTGGCTCCGCCGCGTGCACGCTCGCGGATCTCCTCCGCCTTCTCCTTCGACACCTCGAATTCGGCGGTGAGCACGCCTCGGCCGGGCTTGAGGAACTCGATCTCGCCGCGGGTGTCCCACACGAGGTGGTCGCGTCCGAGCTGGTGCATGACCAGCATGAAGAAGTACGGGTCAGTCATCGCCGACATCGAGCCGCCGAACGCGGTCTTGACGTAGTTGCGGGTGAAGACGTTGACGTGCAGCTCGACGGTCGCGTGCGTCCAATCCTCGCTGAAGCGGCGGATGCGGATGCCGCTGAAGAGGTTGGGGATCCACAGGCTCATGCCGATCGCGAGACGGCGGGGAGTGATGCGCATGAAGGCCAGTGTGGGGCACCAGGGCGGAGCGACGAAGACGTCTGGAGGGTTGGCACAGTTGTTATAGTTCGCATAGAATAAGTAGCGATTATAGGAGAGGAGGGTCGGATGCTCATCCGCGTCGATCCCGACAGCCCCCGCGCGCTCTACGACCAGGTGGCGGCCTCCATCCGCTCCGACATCCTCACCGGGGTCCTCGCGCCCGGCGATCGCCTTCCCGCGGCCCGCGACGTCGCCGAAGCGCTCGACATCAACCAGCACACCGTCCTGCACGCCTACCAGCGGCTGCGCGATGAGGGGTTGGTCGATCTGCGTCGCGGGAGGGGAGCGGTCATCGCGGCCTCGGCGGCACCCCTCACCGAACTCGCTCACGACATCGACGAGCTGGTGCGCCGTGCCGCAGCCCTCGGCGTCTCCGCCGACACGCTCGCCGGCATCGTTCATGCGCACCGTGACGCCCGATCCGATCTCGACCGTTCTGATCTCCCCCGTTCCGATCCCGACCGCCCCGACAGCCGCGAGGAGGACTCGCCATGACCATCCACGACCTCACCCGCACGCCGCCTGCGCTGCTGCGACGCGCTCGGCTGACCTTCTTCGTCGTCGCGGTGATCCTGCCGATCGTGATCACCGCCGTCGCCGTCGTGATCCTGCTCGCCTGGCTGCCCACGCTGCCGCCACAGGTGGCGACCCATTGGGGTGTGAGCGGCGCCGACCGGTTCGGCCCGCCGTCCGTGTATCTCTGGATCCTCGTCGGGGTCGGGCTCGGCTTGCCGGCGCTGATGGCGATCGTCACCCTCGCGTCCGTCGGTGCGCACTGGGGTGGGGCGGCGCGGCTGATGGGCGCACTCTCCGCGGGGATGTCCGCCTTCGCGGCCGTGATGAGCCTCGGATCCCTCGCGATCCAGCGTGAGCTCGCCGACCCCGCGGAATCGCCCGGCATCGGGGGCACCATGGCACTCGCGTTCGCCGCACTCCTTCTGGTCGGCGGCATGGCCTGGGCCGTGCAGCCGCGCGTGCGGCCGGAGCAGGGGCGCACGCTCGAACCCCGCTACTCGGTGCACGTCGCGAAGGGCGAACGCGTCGTGTGGGTCGCCACGACGACGATGCCGCGCGGCGCGCTCGCCTTCCTGCTGTTCGTGCTCCTCGGTCTCGTCGCGCTCGCCGCGTACATGCTCGGCACCGGCGTCGAGGGTGGCTGGATCGTCGCGCTGGTGGTGGTCGTCGTGGGCTTCGCCCTCGCGGCGACCGCCTCGTTCCGCGTCACGGTCACACCGGAGGGCTTCTCCGCTCGTGCCCTGCTGGGCTGGCCGCGCATCCGTGTCCCGCTCGACGAGGTCGAGGCGGCGCGCGCTGTCGACATCTCCCCGTTCGGCGAGTTCGGCGGCTGGGGATGGCGCATCGCCGTCGACGGGCGCACCGGGATCGTCATGCGCCGCGGATCTGCGATCGAGGTCTCCCGACGGGGCCGGCGACCCTTCATCGTCACCATCGACGGCGCGGAAGAAGCCGCGGCGCTGCTCCAGGCCTATGTCGACCGCGCGCGGACCGTGGCCATCCCCTCGACCGATCGATCGACGGACTCCGGAAAGGAGACCTCATGAACGACCAGACCCTGAACCCGCGCCGTGTGCCGTGGACCGCGGTGATCGTCTTCGTGGCGGTCTCCTTCGTCCTCTCCTGGCTGGTCGCCCTGCCCCTGTGGCTGGGCGACGGGCTCGCCGAGCCGAGCTCGGTGTTCCTGCTGCCGGTGATGATGTTCACGCCTGCGGTGGCGGCTCTCATCGTCACTTTCGCGATGCGCGTCCCCGCACCCGGGCAGCGCGCCCGCTTCCTCGGACTGTGGCCGCTGCGCCCCGCGAAGCGCGTGATCTGGCTCATGGTCGCGGGGTGGCTCGTTCCGCCGCTGCTGGTGGGCCTGGGCGTCCTGCTCTCCGCCGCGCTCGGTTTCGTGCAGCTCGACCTGACGTTCTCGGCTCTCGCAGCCGAGCTCGAGAAGGCAGCGCCGGCCGGAACGCCACTGCCTCCTGTCCAGGTCGTCGTGTTCGCGCAGCTCGCGATGATCCCCGTCGGCGCGCTGTTCAACAGCCTCTTCGCGTTCGGCGAGGAGCTCGGCTGGCGGGGGTGGCTGCTTCCGGCGCTGCGCCCGCTCGGCACGTGGCCGGCCCTGATCCTCAGCGGCGTGATCTGGGGCGTGTGGCACAGCCCGATCATCCTGCTCGGCTACAACTTCGGGCGCACCGACATCACGGGCATCCTGTTCATGATCGGTGGATGCGTGGCCTGGGGCGTCCTGCTCGGCTGGCTGCGGCTGCGGTCCGCATCGGTGTGGCCGGCGGTCATTGCGCACGGATCTCTGAACGCCGCGGCGGGGCTCATCCTCATCGTCGCCGCGACGCAGCCCGATCTGGCGTTGGCGGGACCACTCGGCGTCGCGACCTGGGTCGTCCTCGCGCTCGTCGCGGTGGTGCTGCAGCTGACGGGACAGTTCCGTGCCCAGCCCGAGCTCGCCGACGCGTCGGGGCGGCTGCTCTCGGCACCGCGGCCTTGACGGAGGGCGGCGCCGGGGGTTGGCTGAGGCCATGGAATCCACTCCCGCCGCCTGGTCCGACGCCGACAGCTTCCTCTCCGATCTGCTCGTCGGTCCCGATCCGGCGCTGGAGTCGGCCCTCACTGCGCAGCGGGCCGCCGGCCTCCCGGAGATCGAGGTCGCGCCCGTCGCCGGCAAACTGCTGAACCTGCTGGTCCGCATCAGCGGCGCGCGCCGCGTGCTCGAGATCGGCACGCTCGGCGGCTACTCGACGATCTGGCTCGCCCGCGCCGTCGGCGCCGAAGGACGGGTCGTGACGATCGAGGCGGAATCGGACAACGCGGCGGTCGCCCGTGCCAGCATCGACGCCGCGGGGGTCGGTGATCGCGTCGACATCCGGGTGGGGCGGGGAGCGGACGTGCTGCCGACCCTGGTCGGCGGATTCGATCTGGTGTTCATCGATGCCGACAAGGAGTCGAACACGATCTACCTCGATTGGGCGGCGAAGCTCGGGCACCCCGGCACGGTGATCGTGCTCGACAACATCGGGCGCGAGGGCGAGATCGTCCGCGACGACAGCACCGATCCCAAGGTCGTGGGCACCCGCGACGGACTGCGGATGCTGGGGGAGGATCCGCGCTTCGATGCCACGGCCCTGCAGACCGTGGGCGTGAAGGGATGGGACGGCTTCGCGATCGCCGTGGTCGTCTGACCTTCCGGGGCTTCCCGCCGCGGGCGATTCGCGTCCGGGCGAGTCCCGGAGTCCGTCGGGAGGCCGGGCTAGACTGGGCGCGGATCGACGACGCTCCACACAACGTTTTCCCCCTGAGCAAGGAGCACATCAGTGGCACTGATCGAGGCTGTAGGCGCACGCGAGATTCTCGACTCGCGCGGAAACCCGACCGTCGAGGTGGAGGTCCTCCTCGACGACGGCATCGTGCAGCGGGCGGCCGTTCCGTCCGGCGCATCCACGGGCGCGTTCGAGGCGTACGAGCTCCGCGACGGAGACAAGAGCCGCTACGGCGGCAAGGGCGTGCTGAAGGCCGTCGAGGCCATCATCGATGAGCTCGGACCGGCGATCGAGGGTGTCGAGGCGAGCGAGCAGCGCATCGTCGACGAGATCCTGATCGATGTCGACGGCACCGAGAACAAGAAGCGCGTCGGCGCCAACGCCATCCTCGGCGTGAGCCTGGCCGTGGCCAAGGCCGCCGCGGACTCGGCCGACCTCCCGCTGTTCCGCTACCTCGGCGGCCCGAACGCGCACGTGCTGCCCGTTCCGCTGTTCAACGTCATCAACGGTGGCGAGCACGCCGACAACGGCATCGACATGCAGGAGTTCTTCCTCGCGCCGATCGGCGCCGAGACCTACTCCGAGGCACTCCGGTGGGGTGTCGAGACCTACCACGTGCTGCGTGCCGAGCTGAAGGCCGCCGGCTACGCGACCGGTCTGGGCGACGAGGGCGGCTTCGCTCCCGACCTGCCCAGCAACCGTGAGGGCCTCGACTTCCTGGTGAAGGCGATCGAGAAGGCCGGGTTCACGCCCGGAACCGACATCGCCCTCGGGCTCGACGTCGCCGCGACCGAGTTCTTCAAGGACGGCGTCTACCGTCTCGACAACAAGGACTGGGACGCCGCCGCGCTCACCGAGTACTACGTCGGACTCGTGAACGACTTCCCGATCGTCACGATCGAAGACGCTCTCGCCGAGGACGACTGGGACAACTGGAAGCACCTCACCGACGTCCTGGGCTCCAAGGTCCAGCTGGTCGGCGACGACCTGTTCGTCACCAACCCGCAGCGTCTCGCCGACGGCATCAAGCGTGGCGTCGCCAACTCGCTGCTCGTCAAGGTCAACCAGATCGGCACGCTCACCGAGACGTTCGACGCCGTCAGCCTGGCGCAGCGCTCCGGGTACACGGCGATGCTCTCGCACCGCTCGGGCGAGACCGAGGACACCACGATCGCCGACCTGGTCGTCGCGACCAACGCGGGCCAGATCAAGGCGGGCGCCCCTGCCCGCAGCGAGCGTGTCGCGAAGTACAACCAGCTGCTGCGCATCGAGGAAGAGCTCGGCGACGCCGCGGTCTTCGCCGGCCGCTCGGCGTTCCCGCGCTACCAGGCCTGAACGCACGACACATCGAAGAAGCCGCCGACACGGCGGTGAACACCGCCGCTGAGCCGGCACGACGAAGGAGGAGCCGTGGCACGACGACCGGCTCCTCCTTCGTCGTCTCCGCGAGCGCAGCCGACGCCCTCGCCCACGAAGAAGGGCGCGAAGCCCCGGGCGCAGGCAGCGACGACGTCGTCTCGGCGTGCGTCGAGCGCGTCCCGAGGCGAGGCGCCTCGCGTCGACGTGCGCGAGTGGGCATCCGGCATCCGGCTCTCGGCGTTCTCCGTCATCATGCTCTCTCTCGTGGTGCTGGGAGCCTGGGTGCTCGTGCCCACGCTCGGGACCTTCATCGATCAGCGTCAGAAGATCGCTGCTCTCGAGGCATCGGTGAAGGTGAGCGAAGACCAGATCGAGGCGCTCGTCGCGGAACGCGAGCGTTGGAACGACCCCGCGTACATCGCCACCCAGGCCCGCGAACGCCTCTACTACGTCAAGCCCGGCGAGGTCGTCTACCTGGTCGACAACGACCTCGACCCCGCAGCACTTCCGCGTGAGCAGGACCCCGTGAGCGAGACGCTCGTCGAGACGCCGACGGACTGGATGCCGCAGTTGCTGCGCACCGTGGTCTCGACCGGGCTCAGCGACACGGCCGCCGTCGCTCCCTGAGCATTCGCTCCGAGCATCCTCCCTGGCGGCTCCCCTACGCTGGTGGGGTGACCACGCCGCCGTTCCCCGCCCCCACGCCCGCCGAACTCGCCGTCGTATCGGCTCAGCTCGGTCGTCCCGCCCGAGGCATGGTGGGTATCGCGGCCCGCTGCGTGTGCGGCAACCCGACGGTCGTCGCGACCACCCCGCGTCTGCCGGACGGCACGCCGTTCCCCACGTTCTACTACCTGACGCACCCGGCGGCGACCGCGGCGATGTCGACGCTCGAGGCCACCCAGGTGATGCCGGAGCTCGCCGCCCTCCTCACCGACGACGAAGACGTGGCCGCGGCCTACCTCGCAGCCCACGAGGCCTATCTCGCCGACCGTGGGCAGTTCGGAGAGGTCTCCGAGATCGACGGCATCTCCGCCGGAGGCATGCCCACGCGTGTCAAGTGCCTGCACGCCCTGGCCGGACATGCCCTGGCTGCGGGCCCCGGGGTCAACCCGATCGGCGACGCCGCACTCGCACGCTCTTCATGGTCGCCCTCGGTCTGCCGCTGCGAAGACCCCGGTGCCGCCGTGCGCGACGGGGCGGCCCCCTCGGCATGACCGCGCGCCGGAAGCTGCGCAGCGCTGCCGCCATCGTGGTGGTCGCGGCGACCGTGCTGCTCATCGGCGCCTCCGCCACGCCGCCGCCGATCCCCGATGACCCCGCGGATCCGGTCCGCGCCTCGGAGTACTGGCTCGACGGCGCACGCATCCGCGAGGCCTGGCAGACGACCCGCGGCAAGGGCGTGACGATCGCGGTGATCGACACGGGCATCGGCAAGGTGCCGTCGGTCTTCGGCGACGCGGTCGTCGGGGGCACGGACGTGTCGGGGGCCGGGACTCCGGACGGACGCACCCCGCTGGGCGCCGTCGACGGCAACCACGGATCCTGGGTGGCTTCGCTGGCTGCCGGACGCGGTGCACCGGACGGAACGGGCATGATCGGCGTGGCTCCGGAGGCCAACCTGCTCTCGATCTCCGTGGGTTTCGGTGCGGCCGCGGCGGTGCCGTTCACGGAACAGGTGGCGAAGGGCATGAAGTGGGCCGTCGACAACGGGGCCGACGTCATCAACCTGTCGTTCACCACGAACACGCTCGATTGGGACGAGAGCTGGGACGAGGCGTTCCTGTACGCCTTCGAGCACGACGTGGTGGTGGTCGTCGCCGCCGGCAACCGGGGGAGCGGGACGAACATCATCGGCGCCCCGGCGACCATTCCCGGCGTGCTCACCGTCGGCGGCGTCGACCAGACGGGCACGGCCAGCATCGAGGCGTCGACGCAGGGCATCACGATCGGGATCTCGGCGCCCAGTGAAGGCCTGATCGGTGTCTCGGCCGACGGCTCGGTCGTCCCCTGGCGCGGCACCAGCGGTGCGGCGCCCATCGTCGCCGGAGTCGCGGCGCTGATCCGCTCGGCGCACCCCGACATCAAGGCGATCGACGTCATCAATCGCATCATCAAGACCGCGATTCCGGTCGAAGATGCGATCAAGCCCCAGGATCCGCTGTACGGGTACGGGCTGGTGGATGCGGCGGCGGCGATCTCTGCGAACATCCCCGCGGTGAGCGAGAACCCCATGGGAGACCTGGCGGAGTGGATCCGCGTGTTCCGCCGTGCGCAGTCGGAACCGCAGCCGGTGGAGACGAGGACTCCGGTCGCCGTTCCCCCTCTTCCGGCCGCAGACGCGCCGACCGAGGCCGGTTCACCGTTGCTTCCCAGCGCGGATTCACTGCGCTACGGTACCCTGCCGCTCATTGCGCTCACCGTCCCTGGTATCCTGGTAGCGCTTGGCGTCACCGCAGCTGCCCGGCGCATCCGATCGGCGCGCATTTCCGTACGCCACACCCCCGACTCCGAGGAGTAGTTCTTCTGTGCCTCAGAACAGCACTGTGCCCAAGATCCTGATCGTCGGCGGAGGGTACGCGGGTTTCTACACCGCGTGGAAGCTCGAGAAGCACCTGCGCAAGGGCGAAGCCGACGTGACCATGGTCGACCCGCTGCCGTACATGACGTACCAGCCGTTCCTGCCCGAGGTCGCCGCCGGCTCCATCGAGGCGCGACACTCGGTGGTCGCGCACCGTCGTCACCTCAAGCGCACGAACGTCCTCACCGCCAAGGTGACGAACATCAACCACGCGCAGAAGGTCGCGACCATCACGCCGCCCGTGGGCGAGCCGTACGAGTTCGCGTACGACCAGATCGTCGTCACCGCCGGTGCCGTGTCGCGTACCTTCCCGATCCCCGGCATCGCCGACAACGCGATCGGTCTGAAGACGATCGAAGAGGCCGTCGCGATCCGCGACAAGGTCATGTCGAACTTCGACAAGGCCGCCTCCCTCCCGGCCGGGCCTGAGCGCGACCGTCTGCTGACCGTCGTGGTCGTCGGTGGTGGCTTCGCCGGCATCGAGGTGTTCGCCGAGCTGCGTTCGCTGGCGTCCGCGCTGGTGGCCAAGTACCCGCAGATCAGCTTCGACGACACGCACTTCCACCTCATCGAGGCGATGGGCCGCATCATGCCCGAGGTCTCGCTGCAGACCAGCGAGTGGGTGCTCAAGGACCTGGCCAAGCGCGGAGCCAACGTGCACCTCGACACACAGCTGACGAGCGCCGTCGACGGCAACGTCGAGCTCTCCACCGGTGAGGTCATCCCGACCGACGTCATCGTGTGGACCGCGGGTGTCATGGCCAACCCGACCGTCGTCCGCGGCGGAGACCTGCCGGTCGAGGAGCGCGGTCGCATCCAGACCCGCGCCGACCTGCGCGTCGGAACGCCGGAGGCGTTCGTCGAGGGAGCGTGGGCGGCCGGTGACGTCTCGGCGGTTCCCGACCTCTCCGGTGGTGGGGTCGGCGGCTTCTGCGTGCCGAATGCCCAGCACGCGGTCCGCCAGGCCAAGCTGCTCGCGAAGAACCTCGTCGCGGTCCTCCGGGGAGAGAAGCCCAAGGAGTACTTCCACAAGAACCTCGGTGCCGTCGCCGGCCTCGGCCTGTACAACGGTGTCTTCCAGTCCGGCAAGATCGCCCTCAAGGGTTTCGTGGCCTGGGTCGCGCACCGCGGCTACCACGGTCTCGCGATGCCCACGTGGGAGCGCAAGTTCCGCGTCATCTGGGGCTGGTGGAACAACCTGTGGCTCGGCCGCGACCTGGTGAACCTCGAGACCGTGCAGAACCCGCGCTACGTCTTCGAGGAGTTCGCGGCGCGCCCGCGCCCGGCTGCTCCGGCCGCGCCCGTGGCAGAGGCTGCTCCGGCCGCGAAGGCTGCTCCCGCTGCGAAGAAGTCGGCGGCCAAAGCCGCTCCGGCCGCATCGGCCGAGGTGACGGAGAAGCCGGTCGCGAAGAAGCCGGCGGCGAAGAAGCCCGCGGCGAAGAAGCCCGCCGCCGAGAAGGCTCCGGAGCCGGCCGAGGCTGCCGCCAAGTAGCAGACACGCTCGCACACGAACATCGGCCCCACGCGCTCCGCGTCGGGGCCGATGTTCGTCTCTGCGGGGCGGCTCCGAGGTCATGCATAGGTACGGCCGGTATCGTCACGCGAGCAAGGGGAGTACTCCCGAATGCGGCGACGTCGTCATTACGAGCACGAGATCGTGCTCCGGCCCGCCGGCCCGTGAGGGTGGAGGAGACCTTGGCACCCGCATCGCGGGCTGCCGAGAGAACCCTGCCGTCGTCCCGGCGTCGTGGATCCGCGGTGGTCCGCACCACGAAAGGGACCACTCATGGGAAAGCTCTCCCGACTGATCGGAATGGCGTCCGAAGCACTCGAGAAGAACGCCGGCACGGGGCGCGACCCTCACGCGGCCGACCGATCGCGCTCGCAGGACGGGTCCCGGTCGACGGACTGGGGAGGCATGCTCCGTGGTGCCGTCGACGCGGTCCGCGGTCCGGCCGACCCCGCACGGTCGTCGGGCCAGGGCAGGCCTTCGCCGGCCGACCCGTACGCGCCGCCGGCCGCGTCCGGTGGACGACCGCGTCCCGCGCACACGGCACCGGCTGCTGCAGACCCGTACGCACCGCCTCCTCCCGGAACCGTGCGGGGCGCACACGCCGTGACCGACGCCGATCGAGCGGCCATCGCCCGCTACGACTACCTCCTCCAGACGGCGGATCCGCAGCGTGTCGAACAGATCCACCGCGAGGCGTTCGCCCGCCTCACACCTGACCAGCGCGCGCAGGTCGAGGCCCGGATGAGGCAGGAGCTCGAACCCGGTGAGCGGCCGCGGTCCTCGTCGGCGGACGACCTCGCCCGCGCCGCCGGACGTGCTGAGGCCATGAAGCCGGGCCGGATGCGCGGACTGCTGTCGCGAGCACGTGGAGCCGGTATCGGTGGCGCTGCCGGTGGTGCGGCGGTCGCGGCTGGTGGCGCGGCCGTCGGATTGCTCGGTGTGGTGGCGGGCGGGGCCGTCCTCAGCACCGTGGCGGGGCCCCTGTTGGAGCAGGCCGCGAACATCGGCGTCGACTTCGGCGCGATGGCGGAGGGCATCGACATCGAGTCCCTGGCCGCCGGCATCGACGTCGAGTCGCTCACGGGAGGTGCCGGTGAGCTCCTGGGCTCGGCCGGCGAGACCGTGTCGGGTCTGGGCGATGCGGCGAGCGGGTGGGGCGAGCAACTCGGCAATCTCGGCATCCCCGGTATCGGCGACATCTTCGGGCGCTGATCGCGGATGGTCCTCACTGCTGCCGCCGATCATGGCTTCACCGGGCTCACCGGATTCGCGGCCGACGTCCTCACCGCACTCGGGGATGTCGGGGTGGGCGTGCTGGTCTTCCTCGAAGTCCTGGTGCCCCCCATCCCGAGCGAGGTCATCCTGCCGTTCGCGGGGTACCTCAGCCAGAGCGGCGCCCTGAGCCTGGGGTGGTTGATCTTCTGGAGCACTCTCGCGTCCCTGCTGGGCGCTTTGCTGCTGTACGGACTCGGTGCCGCGATCGGCATGGATCGGGCCGTGCGCATGCTGGCGGCCACTCGGCTGGTGAGCCGGTCCGACCTCGAGCGGGGAGGGGACTGGTTCGTGCGCAGCGGCGGTTGGACCGTGCTGGTCGGGCGGATGGTCCCCGGCGTCCGCAGCCTCATCTCGATCCCGGCGGGCGCATCCCGCATGAACCTCGTGACGTTCAGCATCTACACGGTCATCGGCAGCGGCCTCTGGAACACACTCCTGCTGGGCGTCGGCGCAGCGCTGGGCACGCAGCACGAGCAGTTGGAGCAGTATCTCGGCTATCTCGACTACGTCGTGTACTCGGCGATCGCGATCGCACTCGTCGTCCTGATCGTGCGGAGGATCCGTGAGGCCTCGGGCGAGAAGAAGCAAACCGTCGACGTCGAGGACTGAGAGGGCGGGGGCCGAACCCCGGTGTGCCCCCGCTGGGACTCGAACCCAGACTGAAGCGATTTTAAGTCGCCTGCCTCTGCCATTGGGCTACGGGGGCCTCGCCGCCAGCCTATCGCCGTGCCCGCATGCGACGCGGTGCCGCAGGGGGTGATCCCGAGTCCGATGAGGCCTTAGGGTGGGGGAGTGCTCGACCTCATCGACGAACTGAGCCCCGTCCATGGTGCGCCCGCGGTCGCCCCCGAGTGGGAGGA
This sequence comes from Microbacterium sp. Cr-K32, assembly GCF_000708345.1. Lineage (NCBI taxonomy): Bacteria > Bacillati > Actinomycetota > Actinomycetes > Micrococcales > Microbacteriaceae > Microbacterium > Microbacterium sp. Cr-K32. The sequence goes on from NZ_JARD01000022.1 coordinate 98,501, forward strand.
CCCGGCCCGCTACTGGCCGCGCCTGTCCGCCGTGACCGGGCATCTCCCCGCCCCGGTCGCGGTGATCGACCGGGAGGCGCTCCGGTACAACGCCATGGACCTTCTGGTGCGGGCCGGCGGGCTGCCGATCCGTGTCGCCTCGAAGTCGGTGCGCGTGCGATCCGTGCTCGATGCCGTGCTCGCGCTGCCCGGGTTCCACGGCATCCTCGCCTTCACGCTGGAGGAAGCGCTCTGGCTCGCCGAGACGCACGACGACATCATGCTCGGCTACCCGACCGTGGATCGCGGAGGACTGGAACGGCTGTTCGCCGACGAGCAGGCCGCGCAGCGCATCACCCTGATGGTCGACGACCTCGTGCATCTCGATCTGATCGACAGCGTCGCCGGCCCGGGGTCGCGCCCCGAACTCCGCGTCGCGATCGACGTCGACGCCTCCTGGCGCTCGTCGCTCCTCGGCCACATCGGCGTCCGACGCTCGGCGCTGTTCAGCGCCGGAGAGGTGGCGGCATTCGCTCGCAAGGTCGTCGCGCGGCCAGGGTTCCGGCTCGTCGGACTGCAGATGTACGACGCGCAGATCGCGGGACAGGGCGATGACGCCGGCCCCGATGCGCCGTTGATCCGGATGGTGCAGGCCCGCTCGCGCAATGAGCTGCGGGAACGCCGGGCAGCCATCGTCTCCGCCGTCGGCGCGATCGCTCCGCTGGAGATCCTCAACGGCGGTGGCACCGGATCGCTCGAGTTCACCGGAAGCGATGAGTCCCTCACCGAGGCGAGTGCGGGGAGCGGGCTCCTGGGCGGCCATCTGTTCGACGGGTACCGTTCGTTCCGACCAGCCCCAGCCTCGGCGTTCGCGTTCGACGTGGTGCGGCGCCCGGCCGTCGACATCGCCACCGTGCTCGGCGGAGGCTGGATCGCCTCCGGCCCTGCAGTCGCGTCCCGTCAGCCGCGTCCCGTATGGCCGGAAGGGCTCCACACGCTCTCCCGGGAAGCGGCTGGAGAAGTGCAGACACCGCTCCAGGGTCCGACGGCCACGTCGCTGGGCGTGGGGGACCGGGTCTGGTTCCGTCATGCCAAGAGCGGCGAGCCGGCCGAGCGCATCGAGAGTTACCACCTGGTCTCGGGCGACGAGATCATCGACGAGCTGCCGACCTACCGCGGCGAGGGAAAGGCCTTCCTGTGACGAGAATCGGCGGCACCTGGCAGAACTGGGGCCGCTCGGCCTCGGTCCGACCCGTGCGTGTGGAGCGTCCGCGCAGCCCGGAGGGCGTGCAGCGCGCGGTGATCGCCGCAGTCAAGCACGGGTTGCCGGTGAAGGCCGTCGGCGCCGGTCACAGCTTCACGGGCATCGCGGTGGCCCCGGGCGTCCTGCTCGAACTCGACGACCTGCAGGGCCTCGTCTCCGCGGACGCCGCCACCGGGCGGGTGACGTTGCTCGCCGGCACTCGGCTGCACCGCATCCCGGCTCTGCTCGCGCCCTATGGGCTCGCGATGGAGAACCTCGGCGACATCGATCGGCAGTCGATCGCCGGTGCGATATCGACGGGCACGCACGGAACGGGAGCCGGATACGGCGGCCTCGCGACCCAGGTGGTCGGTGTCACGATGGTCACGGCGGCCGGCGAGTTCCTCCGCATCGACGAGGAGCACGAGAATGAGCTCCTGCCCGCCGTGGCGTTGGGCCTCGGCGCGCTCGGCATCGTCGTCGAGGTGACTCTCCAGTGCGTGCCCGCGTTCGTCATGCACGCGATCGACGAGCCGGTGGCCCTGGACGAGGTGCTGGCCAGCCTCGACGAGCGCGTCGCTGCCGCCGATCACTTCGAGTTCTACTGGTTCCCCCACACCGATGTGGCCCTGACCAAGCGCCAGACGCGCATGCCGGAGGCGACGGTCCGCAAGCCGCTCCCGGCGGTCGGGCGATGGATCGATGAGACGCTGCTCTCGAACGGCGTGTATCGCGTGGTGTGCGCGGCGGGCCAGGTCATCCCCGCAATCACTCCACCCTTCAGCCGGCTCGCCGTCAAGCTCACGGGCGATCGCGAATACACCGAGCTGTCGCACCGAGTGCTCATCCAGAGCAGGACCGTGAGATTCCGCGAGATGGAGTACGCGATCCCCGCCGAGAACGCCGTGGCCGCCTTCCAGGCGGTCCGGGCGCTCATCGACCGACGAGGGTGGCGGATCGAGTTCCCGATCGAGGTGCGGTTCGCGGCCGCCGACGACCGCTGGCTGTCGACGGCCCATGGGCGTGCCAGCGCCTACATCGCCGTGCACCGGTACTGGCGAGCCGACCCCACGGAGTACTTCGGTGCCGTCGAAGAGATCATGCACGAATACGGGGGACGCCCGCACTGGGGCAAGCTCCACACGCTGACCGCGGAGACGCTCCGGGAGCGGTACCCGCGGTTCGACGATTTCGTCGCGCTGCGCGATCGCCTCGACCCCGAACGTCGATTCGCCAACCGCTATCTCGAACGGGTCCTCGGCAGCTGATCGGTCTGCGGTCGTCGCCGGGCATGCCCAGTCCACGTGCAGGCTGCGCGTCTAGGATGAGAGAAACACGAGGAAGGGTGGGCCTCTGATGGAATGGCTCGTGCCGGTACTGATCGTTGTCGGAGTGATCCTGCTCGTCGGCATCTATCTGTGGGCCACGTACAACTCGCTGGTGCAGCTGAACGTCCGCGTCGATGAGGCGTGGAGCGGAATCACGGTGCAGCTGAAGCGACGAGCCGACCTCATCCCCAACCTGATCGAGACGGTCAAGGGATATGCCTCCCATGAGAAGGCCGTCTTCGAGAACGTGACTCGCGCGCGTGCCGAGACCCTGTCGGCGGGAGGCCCCGGGGAAGCGGGCATCGCCGAGGGACACCTGCAACAGGCTCTGCGCAGCCTGTTCGCGGTCGCCGAGGCGTACCCGCAGCTGCAGGCGAGCACGAACTTCCTCCAGGTGCAGCAGGCACTGGTCGACACCGAGGACAAGATCCAGGCCGCACGCCGTTTCTACAACGGCGGTGTGCGCGAGCTCAACACCAAGATCAAGGTGTTCCCGAACAACCTGTTCGCGAAGGGCTTGGGCTTCTCCGAGCGGGAGTTCTTCGAGGTCGCCGACAGCAGCGCCATCTCCGAGCCACCGCGCGTGCAGTTCTGATGACCTCCGCCTGACCAGACCCCTCTCACCACGGTGAGAGCACGAGACCGTCGGCGGTGAATGAGACATCGCCGCGCAGGCTCCAGGAGTCGGTGCGATACGTGGTGGTGCGAGGTTCGCCGTTCTGGCCGGTCCCGGTGACGGTGGCCACGAGAACTCCACCCTCCGCTGTGAAACCGGCTGGGGACAGCGCGATGGTCGGTGACTCGTCGATCCGATAGCGGATGCCGGTCACATCGCGGAACTCCGTCCCCCAGGGGATTCGGATTCCGCAGCCCTCCGCCTCCGTGGTGGCTGGGGCGGTACAGGTCTCGAGGAGCTCGTCGAGACTGTCCTGTGCGGCAGCAGTCGCTTCCGGGCGCACGGCGACATCGACCGTCGCCGAGGTCTTCGTGCCGGGCAGCACCGACACCGATCTCTCGCCGTCGAGCAGCGTCGTCGGCGCGGCAGCCACGGTGTAGGTCGCAGGCAGCAGCGGAACACCCTTCCCTGCCGGAATGGTCGCGTCGCCGATCGCCACGTCGGAGCCGATGCCCGACTCGATGGTCAGGCTGCCCAGACCCGCGGAGTCGACGATCCAACGGTCCTCCACGACGCCGAGGCTCAGCTGCGCCTCCTGCTCCGCGCCGTCCAGGCGGAACGAGATGTCGGCGACGGCGGATGCCCCGTCGGTGTCTTCACGGACGCGCGTGACCTCCGCATCCTCGATCAGAGAGGTCGCGGCGTCGAACGCGTCAAGGGCGGTCGTCGAGACCATCATCCCGGTGGCTGCCACAGCATCGGGGTTGCCGGATTCCAGGGCGTGCAGGTAGTCGAGTGCCGCCTCCTCGGGAGTGGACGAATGGGCTGTCGACTGCCAGATCCACAGGCCCGCGGCGGCCAGGACGAGTCCCGCGGCACCGCCGATGAGCCACCAGCGCGCCCTTCTCACGTCCGGTTCTCCCGCGCATGCAGATGACGGCCCACGGCACGGCTGTTAGCCAGCGCTGCATGCAGGGCATCGGTGGCGTCGCCCCAGCCGGAGACCGAGACGTTCTCCAGACCCTGCCACTCCGCCGCGAGGGTGAGCTCTGCCGCGATCGGTTCCGCATCGCCGGGGCGCGCCTGCGGTTCCCACCAGGCGGACTGGACCTGCAGCGTCGACGTCGCGCGGTCGGCCTTGAGGTCGACCCGCGCCACGATGCGGTCGCCGACGAGGACGGGCAAGGAGTAATAGCCGTACCGACGCTTCTCCGCCGGCACATAGATCTCGATGCGGTAGTCGAGTTCGAACGCGCGGAGTGCTCGATCGCGGAACCACACGACGGGGTCGAACGGGGTCAGGATCGCGGCCGCATCGATTCCCCGGGGAAGCACCGCGTCACGATGCCGCCAGGCCGCGAGCGGACGCCCGCCACGCTCCCAGCCGCGCACCTGCACCGGCTGCAACTCGCCCGCATCGGCGAGGTCGGCGATCGAGCGGGCGACGGCCGCCCGGTCGCGGATCCGGTAGTAGTCTGCGAGGTCGGGCTGCGTCGCGACACCGCTCGAACGGGCCGCGCGACGCGTCAGCTCGAGAATCGCATCGGCGCGGGAGACCTCCTCCGAGCGGATGCCGTCGGGGATCACATGCTCGGCCAGCGCATACGTGCGCTCGAAACCGCGGCGCCCGCTGATCGCGACGTCGCCGACACGCCACAGGTGCTCGAGGGCGAGCTTCACATCGTCCCAGTCCCACCACGTTCCCCGCTCTCGGGGTGCATCGGCGCGGAGGTCGGCCGGCCGCAGCGGCCCACGCCCGCGCAACTCGTCCTGCACCCACTGCACTGTGCGCGCGTTGCTGCTCATCCAGGAGTCCTCGCCGGCCCACCGCCGACGGAAGTCCTCCATGCGGAACCGCCACAGCGGCCAGTCCTGGACCGGGATGAAGGTCGCCTCGTGCGCGAGGTACTCCACGTAGTGGGTCGTGCGGGAGAGGAAGACGCGGTCGAGGAGAGCGGGTTCATATGCGCCGAGCCGCGAGAACAGCGGCAGGTAGTGGGACCGGGCGAACACGTTGACCGAATCGATCTGGAGCACCCCGAGCCGGTCCATGACCCGGTGCACGTGCCGGCCCGTGACCGATGCGGGGCGGGTGCGTGTGAAGCCCTGAGCAGCCAGAGCGATGCGGCGTGCCTGGGTGGAGCTGAGGGTGTCGGTCACACGGCCAGGCTATCTCCGACCGCCGACATGCCACCCTCGGAGGAAAGATGCGTCCGACGGCATACGGCATGACCGTAGACTTGGGCGATGAGCGAGGACCAGCGACCCCGGCTGCGAGATCTGTTCCGTCCGCGCCCGGTCTCCACCGACCGCACCGTGACGACCGAGGCCGACGAGGCGGTGCCCCTGCCCCTGCGGATAACGGCGGGATATGCCTGGCGGCTGCTCCTGATCGCCGCCGCGATCGGCGTCTTCATCTGGCTGGTGATGCTGCTCAAGCTCCTCGTCATCCCGCTGATGGTGGGCATCCTCATCACGGCGTTGCTGTGGCCGGCGTTCTCGTGGATGCTGCGACGTGGTCTTCCGCGCTGGCTGGCGATCGCGCTCTCGCTGATCGGCACGGCCGCCATCGTCACCGGATTGATGTGGCTCGTCGTCTGGCAGGTGCGGGCTCAGCTTCCCGACGTGCAGGCGCGCTCGACCGAAGCGTTCGATCAGTTCCAGGTGTGGCTGCACGACGGTCCGCTGAACCTCTCGGACACGCAGATCGCCGACTACCTCCAGCAGGGTCTGGATCTCATCAGCGAGCAGGCGCAGGTCCTCTGGACGGGCGCGCTCGCCATCGGCACGACGGTCGGTCACGTCGCCACGGGCGCCCTGCTCGCGCTGTTCATCCTCATCTGCCTGCTGGCCGATGGTGCGGGGATCTGGCGCTGGACCCTCAAGATCTTCCCGCGTCGCGCCCGCCCGGCCGTCGATGGTGCCGCGCGCAACGGCTGGACCACGATCGTGAACTACGCGCGCACCCAGCTCTTCGTGGCCACCATCGACGCGATCGGCATCGGCCTCGGGGCGTTCCTCCTCCAGGTGCCCCTCGCGCTCCCGGTCGCCGTGCTCGTCTTCCTCGGCTCGTTCATCCCGATCGTGGGTGCGGTGGTGACCGGCGCCGTCGCCGTGTTCCTCGCGCTCGTGTACAACGGTCCGTGGATCGCGCTCTGGATGCTCGTGGTGGTCCTCGCCGTCCAGCAGATCGAGGGGCATATCCTGCAGCCGATCATGATGGGTTCTGCGGTCAAGGTGCACCCGCTCGCCGTCGTCCTCGTGGTGGCGGGTGGCGCGATGATCGCGGGCATCCCCGGCGCCCTCTTCGCTGTGCCGCTGGCGGCCTTCGTCAACGTCGCCGCGGTGACCATCAGCTCGGGCTCCTGGCGCACCGGCGTCGGGCCGAGCGGAGACCTTATCTGGAGCACAGTTCCGCGCGAGCGGAGACGGAGGAATCGATGAGCGCAGTCCCCAGCCTGACCGAGTTCGAGCACGCCGCTCAGAGTCTGGCTGAGGTGATCTCGCACACGCCGACGCTGCCCTCGCGAGCCCTCTCCGACATCCTCGGAGCCCCCGTCCTGCTGAAGATGGAGAATCTCCAGCGCACCGGGTCGTTCAAGATCCGCGGGGCGGCGTACCGGCTGTCGAAGCTGAGCGCCGAGGAGCGCTCGCGCGGCGTGGTCGCGGCGTCCGCGGGAAACCATGCGCAGGGAGTGGCGCTCGCCGCGCAGGAGCTCGGCATCCCCGCCACCATCTTCATGCCGTTGGGCGTTCCCGTGCCGAAGCTGCTCGCCACGCGTGGCTACGGAGCGGAGGTCGTGCTGGAGGGCGAGACGGTGGCGACATCGCTGCGTCTCGCCGCCGAGTTCTCGGAGCGCACGGGGGCGGTGCTGATCCACCCGTTCGACCACCGCGACGTGGTGATCGGGCAGGGAACGCTCGGTCTCGAGCTTCTCGAAGATGCACCCGACGTCGACACCGTCGTGCTCGGCATCGGCGGGGGAGGTCTCATCGCCGGCGTCGCCGCGGCGGTGAAGGCACGCGCCGCCGAGCTCGGGCGCACGGTCCGCATCATCGGCGTGCAGGCCGAGAACGCGGCAGCGGTCCCGCCCTCGCTCGAGGCCGGAGAGCCCGTCGACATCGTGACGCGACCGACCATCGCCGACGGCATCCTGGTCGCTCGCCCGGGCGCCGTCCCCTTCGACATCATCAAAGAGCTCGTCGACGAGGTCGTCACCGTCTCCGACGACGACCTGGCGAGGGCCATTCTCATCCTGCTCGAGCAGTCGAAGGTCGTGGTGGAGCCCGCCGGTGCGGCCGGTGTGGCGGCGATCCTGGCCGGCAAGGTGTCGGCCACGGGGACCACGATGGCCGTGTTGTCGGGCGGGAACATCGATCCGCTCCTGCTGCAGCGCGTGGTCTCCCACGGACTCGCCGCCTCCGGTCGCTACCTCACGATCCGCATCCCTCTGCCCGACCGTCCCGGCCAGCTGGCCCGCGTGTCGGAGCTCATCGCCGAGGCCGGTGCGAACGTGATCGAGGCGATGCATACCCGCCACGGCCACGGCCTCCAGATCAGCGAGGTCATCCTCGAGCTCAGCGTCGAGACGCGTGGACCCGAGCACTCGGAGCACACGCTCGACACGCTGCGCCGCGCCGGCTTCGAGCCCATCCTCGTCCCCGATTGAGCACACCGATCGATCACGCAGAAGCGCCCCCGCGTCCGACAGGATGCGGGGGCGCGTCTGACAGGATGCTCAGCCCGTGTAGGTCTCGACGTTCACGATCTCGACGCTGATCGAGCGCCCGTTGGGAGCCTCGTAGGAGGACTTCTCGCCGACCTTCAGGCCGAGGATGGCCTGACCGAGCGGGCTGGCTTCGCTGTACACGTCGAGGTCGCTGCCGGCCGCGATCTCACGGCTGCCGAGGAGGAAGACCTCTTCACCGCCCGCGACGAGGGCGGTGACCACGGTGCCGGGCTCGACGATCCCGCGGCTGGCAGGAGCCTCGCCGACCTTTGCGGTCTTCAGCAGGCCTTCGAGAGTGCGGATGCGCGCCTCCTGCTTGCCCTGCTCGTCCTTGGCGGCGTGGTATCCGCCGTTCTCCTTGAGATCGCCCTCTTCGCGGGCCGCCTCGATGCGCTTGGCGATCTCGTCGCGGCCGAAGGTGGACAGGTGCTCCAGCTCGGCGACGAGCCGGTCATACGCTTCCTGCGTGAGGAAGGGAACCTGAGCATCGGTGGACATGACGAAGCTCCTTCTTTCGGGATCCCTCCGGCATGCTGCGGGGGATATGCCAAGACGCCCCGGCACGGTGCCGGGGCGTCGTCTTGTCTGGCACGAGTCTAAGCGACCCAGCAGGCGTTCACCAAACCTGTGGTGGCCGCCGAGACGGTCGGAATGGTGACGGAGCGGGCCTGGGAGTGGCTGTCTCCGGCCTCGATCTCGACGATCTTCCAACCCACTACGCCGAACTCCTCGTCGAGGGCCTCCACGGCGCACACGACATCCTTGCCCTGCACGCCGGTCACCTGGAAGCTGATGTTCACGGAGTGCTCGTCGACGAGTTCGAAGCCCAGGTCGTCCGCGTCGACGGACGCCATCGACTGGGCGACGGTCATCCAGCTGAACGCGCCCACGATCAACAGCGCGATCACGCCACCGATGATCCACGGCGTCCGGCGTCGTCGGGTTCGGCCATAGCGTTCGTCGAGCTCTTGTGCGGTCGTCACAGGTGGGTCTTCCGGTCGTTAGGCTGGTGTTACCAGGTTATGCGACCTGCGTACGAAAGGCCGATTCATGTTCTCTCTGTCCGAGACCCCGATGCCGACGCCGAGCATGACCGTCGATCCGGTGTCGGTCACCCCGGGGTTCGTCGGCTTCGCCGCGATCGTCGTGGTCGTGATCGCGGTGATCCTGCTGATCTGGGACATGAACCGTCGCATCCGCCGGGTCCGGTACCGCGAAGAGGTGCGTGACGAGCTGGACGCCGAAGAAGCGGCGCGGGCCGAGGGCGGTGCCGCTGCACCCGGAGCGAACGAATCGACAGCCGACGGCACGACCTCAGCGGAGGGCGAAGGCGACACGCCCGCTCGCTGACCGACCGCTACGGTGCGCCCAGCGAGGGCGACAGCGGTGACAGCGCGATGAGCAGGCACGCGGTCCAGTGGCACAGGAACGCGAGCACCGTGCACACGTGGAAGATCTCGTGGAACCCGAAGTGCCCCGGCCAGGGGTTGGGCTTCTTGAGCGCGTAGACGACGGCGCCCCCCGTGTAGAGAAGGCCTCCCACGATCACCAGCACCATCATCGCGAAGTTCGCGTTCATGAGGTCGACGATGTACATCACGGCCGCCCAGCCGAGCAGCAGGTACAGGGCGACATAGAGCCAGCGGGGCGCGTGGATCCAGAAGACCCGGAAAAGGATGCCGACGAGGGTTCCGCCCCACACCAGGCAGAGGAGCAGTACGCCCTTCGAGGGCGGGAGCGCCAGAACCGCCAGGGGAGTGTAGGTACCGGCGATCAGCAGCAGGATGTTGGCGTGGTCGATGCGCTTGAGCAGCACCTTCACCTTCGGCCGCCAGTCGATGCGGTGGTAGAGCGCCGAGTTGCCGAAGAGCAGCAGCGAGGTGAGCATGAACACGGCGGAGGCCCACTTCGCCGGGGCGCCGTCGGCCACGACGATGAGGACGATGCCCGCGATCAGAGCCACCGGGAACGTGCCGGCGTGAATCCATCCGCGCCAGGTCGGTTTGACCTCGGTCGCCGCATCCACGGCGGCCGCTTCGAGCAGGGGCAGCTGGGGGATGTCGGGGCCGGAGGGCTCGGGAGTGCTCACGTGCTCACTCTAAGCCGACGCGCATACCCCACAGGGCACATATCCCCAGCGTGCACACACGATGCCGCACGCCTCGGCACGGTAGCGTAGGGAGGTGATGTCACGCGAGAGCCCGGGGCGAGGGCCGCTGTATCGGCTCTACACCAGCCGGCTGCGTCGCCACCTCGATCCGAGCAGGGTGCCGCATCACGTCGCCATGATGATCGACGGCAACCGTCGCTGGGCGCGTCAGCTCGGACTGGACACGCCCGCAGAGGGCCACCGGGCGGGCGCCGCCAAGATGCGCGAGTTCCTCGGCTGGTGCGACGAGCTCGGTGTGCGCGTGGTGTCGCTGTATCTGCTCTCGAGCGACAACCTGCGAAAGCGCGATTCCGCGGAGCTCGCCGACCTCATCGAGATCATCGCCGAACTCGCCGAGGCTCTGTCGCGTGAAGGCAACTGGCGGGTCAAGCACGTCGGCCGATCCGACATCCTCCCGGCGGAACTCGCGCGCGTCCTCTCCGACGCCGAGAAGCGCACGAAGGATCACACCGGATTGCACGTGAATCTCGCCGTCGGCTACGGCGGACGCAATGAGATCGTCGACGCGGTGCGGAGCATCATCACGAAGCACGAGGCATCCGGCGGCACGCTGGAAGACCTCGCCGCCCATCTCACGCCCGAGATGATCGGCGAGCACCTCTACACCGGCGGTCAGCCCGATCCCGACCTGGTGATCCGCACGAGTGGGGAGCAGCGGCTGAGCGACTTCCTGTTGTGGCAGAGCGCGCACAGCGAGTTCTACTTCGTCGAGGCGCTGGGTCCTGATCTCCGACAGGTGGACTTCCTCCGTGCGATCCGCGACTACGCCGATCGGGACCGACGCTTCGGGCGCTGAACGGGTGTCGGGAGGCCGGGGACCAGGGACCTGTGAGCCGTGCCACAATGACGCAGTGAGCACTTTCCGGGACTATGTCGACACGTTCGACACCGAGTCCGGCTATCTGAACTGGGCGGCCTTCGGTCCGCTGTCGCCGTCCGTCCGTGAAGAGGTCTTCGCCGACGCCGATCTGCTCGGCAGCGGGCGGCCGTCATCGCTCTCCCTGGTCGCCGAGCGCATCGGTCAGGCGCAGGAGCTCGTCGCCGAGCTGCTGGACGCGGAGGCCGACGACGTCACGTTGCAGCCGTCGTCGACCCACGGGCTCATGCACGCGCTGTTCGGGCTCTCCGGCGACGTGATCGCGAGCACCGCCGAATTCCCGAGCGTCAGTCTGACCTTGGAGCGCGCATCCACGGCATCGGATCGAACGGTCGCACCGCGCTGGATCACACCCGACGACGGGCGGGTGACGCCCGACACCGTGATCGAGGCCCTCGATGACGAGGTGGTCGCGCTGGCGGTGAGCCACGTCGACTTCCGCACCGGATTCCGCGTCGATCTCGCGGCGCTTCGCGAGGCGATCGGGCCCGACCGCCTGCTCATCGTCGACGCCGTCCAGTCGTTCGGTGTGATCGACGCCGACTACTCCGCTGCCGACGTGGTGGTCGGACACGGCTACAAGTGGTTGCGCGCGGGTCGTGGCAGCGCCTTCGCGTGGTTCTCGCCCCGCGCACGGGAGCGCATCACCCCCGTGTTGTCCGGTATCACCGGCACGACGGCTGCGGGGCTGTTCGTCGACGAACTGCCTGCACCGGCGCCGTCGGCCCGCGCCTTCACCGTGAGCCAGCCCGACACGCTCGCGGCCGGCCGACTCGCGATCGGCGTGCGCGACGTGCGCGATGCCGGCGTCGACTCGATCGAGGAGCGGCTCGCCCAGAACGTCGACACCGTGATCGAGATCGCCGACCGCCACGGCATCGACGTGAGCTCCCCGCGCGAGCGCAGCCGGCGTGCGGGCATCGTCGCGCTCGCTCCGGAGGAGCCCGCGCGACTCGCCGCGGCACTCGCCAACGCCGGAGTGGTCGTCACGGCACGGGGCGCCTCGGTGCGGATCGCGCCGCACGCGGGCACCGACGCCGCGACATTCGAGCTCCTCGACGATGCGCTGCGGGCGTTCGGCAACGAGACGTTCATCAGCGCGTAACGAATCATTGGCGTGTCGAATTCGGGTTAATCACCCGCACGGTCGTACGTTCTAGGCATCGGGCAAGGCGCCCGTTCGAGTCGGCCTCAGGTTGACGACTCGTGACCCCCTGGTCGACTCGTTCGAATAGCCGGGATTCCCCGGGTCGGGAGTGGGTCGTGACCACACGTACAGCGCAGCAGGCCACCAGCACCGCGCAGCAGTCCACCCGTAAGACGTCGAGCCGGGCATCGTCCGCCGATCCGGATCAGGATCTGCGCACGTATGTCCTCGACACCTCTGTCCTGCTGAGCGATCCGCAGGCGTTCTTCCGTTTCGCGGAGCACTCGGTCGTCCTTCCCGTCGTCGTGATCACGGAACTCGAGGGCAAACGCCACGACCCGGAGATCGGCTACTTCGCACGGCAGGCCCTGCGCCACCTCGACGACCTGCGCATCGAGCATGGACGGCTCGACTTCCCGGTGGAGGTCGGCGAGGGGGGCACGCTCCGCGTCGAGCTGGCGAACACCGACTCCTCCGTGCTTCCCGCCGGCATCCGCCTCAGTGACAACGACACGCGCATCCTCTCGGTCGCCATGCACCTCGCGCAGGACGGGCAGGACGTCACGATCGTCTCGAAGGACCTGCCGATGCGCGTCAAGGCCGCCTCTCTCGGTCTGCGCGCCGAGGAGTACCTCGCCGAGCAGGCGGTGGACTCGGGGTGGACCGGGATCTCGACGCTCGACCTCTCCGGTGACGACATCAGTGACCTGTACGAGAGCGAGGTCGGCATCAGCGAGCAGGCACGCGGTCTCCCGGTGAACACCGGACTGATCATCCACTCCGAGCGCGGTTCCGCGCTCGGCCGGGTGACGGGCGACGGCGAGTACCGACTCGTACGAGGAGACCGCGACATCTTCGGTATGCACGGCCGTTCGGCCGAGCAGCGCATCGCGATCGACCTGCTGCTCGATCAGGAGGTCGGCATCGTCTCCCTCGGCGGACGTGCCGGTACCGGCAAATCGGCGCTCGCGCTCTGCGCCGGACTCGAAGCAGTGCTGGAGCGGCAGCAGCAGAAGAAGATCATCGTGTTCCGGCCGTTGTTCGCCGTCGGCGGGCAGGAACTCGGCTACCTTCCCGGCGACCAGGGCGAGAAGATGGGGCCGTGGGGTCAGGCGGTGTTCGACACGCTGGGCTCGGTGGTGTCGGGAAACGTGATCGAGGAGGTCATCGAGCGCGGACTGCTCGAAGTGCTCCCGCTGACCCACATCCGCGGACGCTCCCTCCACGACGCGTTCGTGATCGTCGACGAAGCCCAGTCGCTCGAGCGCAACGTGCTGCTGACGGTGCTGAGTCGGATGGGCCAGAATTCCCGGGTGATCCTCACTCACGACGTCGGTCAGCGCGACAACCTCCGGGTCGGACGTCACGACGGAATCGCCAGCGTGATCGAGACGCTGAAGGGGCACGACCTCTTCGGGCACGTGACTCTGACGCGCTCCGAGCGTTCGGCCATCGCCGCGCTCGTCACCGAGCTCTTGGAGGGTGGAGAGCTCAGCTGACGACGGAAACAGCGGATGCCGCGGGGACTCGCTCCTCGCGGCATCCCCGGTTTCGGCTCGGTGCCGTTTCGTCCGTTCGCATGGACCCCGCCCGATCGCATGATGCTTTGTCGTGCTCGGTCATTCATTCGTCGGATGGTCATGCGCCTGAGACGCGGAAGCGAATCAATCGGACTGCACGGCGGCGCGTTCCGCACTCGTGCTCACCGTTTACGTGAAGGAGCACTGTCCGAGTGGGCGCACGCCCCCAGAATCGGACGATGATCGACGTCAACGTGTTCCTCGAACGCCTGGGAGGCGTCGCACGCGGAACCCGGCTGCAGGCCTTCGGATGCTCGCGATCGCGGCTGGGCGCGGAGTGCAGAGCGGGTCGTATCGTCCGCGTGCGTCCGGGCGTGTTCGCATCTCGACGCGCAGCGACCGATGTGGTCGCTGCAGCGGCTCACGGGGGCGCCCTCACGTGCGCGAGTGCCTTGAGGATCAAGGAGGTGTGGACGCTGGAGGTTCCGACGGAAGTGCATGTCTGGATGGGGCTCGGCGGGCGGCGACATCACCCGGAGCACTGCGGCTGCGTCGGCCACTTCACCCGCGGTCGCATGGAGGTCGGCATCGCGCCGATCGAGGTCGCGTTGACCCACGCATACGCCTGCTACGGGGAGGAGTTCTTCTTCGCCGCATACGAGTCGGCTTGGAACAAGCGGATGCTGACGGCTGCGGCGCGTGCGCACGTCCGCTCTGCGCTTCCTGCGACGGCGCGCTGGCTCGTCGATTTCGCGCGTCCGGACGCCGAGAGCGGCCTGGAGTCCCTGGTGCGGCTGAGGCTCCATCTCATCGGAGTCGCTGTGCGCACCCAGGTGGCCGTCGACGGGGTCGGGCGGGTCGACTTCGTGATCGAAGATCGTGTCATCCTCGAGGCCGACGGTCGCGAGAACCACGACGGTGCCGCGAAACGGCATCGTGATCTCATGCGAGACGCGCGCGCATCCGACCTCGGCTTCGAGACGCTCCGCTTCGACTATTCGATGATCGTGTACTCGTGGGACGTGGTCGAGGCGGCGATTCTGGCCGCGCTCGCACGGGCTCGTGCGTGAAGTGGCGCACCTGCATGAGGTGATGCCGGATGCACGTGCCGTCCCGCCGAATGGTCATGCAATCGTCGATTGGTCATGCGTGTGCACCGAGAGCGGGGAAGCCGGGCCTGGAAACAGCGGATGCCGCGAGGAAGAGCCCTCGCGGCATCCGCTGTCTCGCGCTTTGGGTCAGCCCGGGTGCGTCATCGACAGCAGGTCGAGTTTCTCGTCGAGCTGCTCCAGGGTGAGGTCGCCGCGCTCCACGTAGCCGAGGTCGATCACGGCGTCGCGCACCGTGATGCCCTTGGCGACCGAGTGCTTGGCGATCTTCGCTGCGGCTTCGTAGCCGATGAGCTTGTTCAGCGGGGTCACGATCGACGGGCTCATGCCCGCGAAGGCAGCGGCACGCTCGACGTTGGCCTGCAGGCCGTCGATCGTCTTGTCCGCGAGCACGCGCGAGGCGTTCGACAGCAGACGGATCGACTCGAGCACGGCCGTGCCCATGACGGGGATGGCGACGTTGAGCTCGAAGGATCCGGATGCGCCGGCCCAGGCGACGGTCGCGTCGTTGCCGATCACACGCGCGCACACCATCAGCACGGCTTCGGGCACGACCGGGTTGACCTTGCCGGGCATGATCGAGGATCCGGGCTGCAGGTCGGGGATGTGCAGCTCTCCGAGACCCGTGTTGGGGCCGGAGCCCATCCAGCGCAGGTCGTTGTTGACCTTGGTCAGCGAGACTGCGATCGTGCGCAGGGCGCCGGAGGCCTCGACGAGACCGTCGCGGTTGGCCTGCGCCTCGAAGTGGTCCTTGGCCTCGGTGATCGGCAGCTCGGTCTCGGCTGCCAGCAGCGCGATGACCTTCTGCGGGAAGCCGAGCGGGGTGTTGATGCCGGTGCCGACTGCGGTGCCGCCGAGCGGGACCTCGGCGACGCGGGGGAGGGCCGACTGCACGCGCTCGATGCCGAGGCGGATCTGGCGGGCGTAACCGCCGAACTCCTGGCCGAGCGTGACGGGCGTCGCGTCCATGAGGTGCGTGCGACCGGACTTGACCGCGTCCTTCCATAGCTCTGCCTTTGCCTCGAGGGCGACGGCAAGGTGGTCGAGCGCGGGGATGAGAGTGTCGATGAGGGCCTGGGTGACCGCGATGTGCACCGAGGTCGGGAACACGTCGTTGGACGACTGCGAGGCGTTCACGTGGTCGTTGGGGTGAACCGTCGCGCCGAGGATGCGTGTCGCGAGCGTGGCCAGCACCTCGTTCATGTTCATGTTCGACGAGGTACCGGATCCGGTCTGGTACGTGTCGACCGGGAACTCTCCGTCATGGGCGCCGGACGCCACCTGATCGGCGGCCTGGGCGATGGCGTCGGCGATGGCGCCGTCGAGGGTGCCGAGCTCCTTGTTGGCGAGCGCCGCGGCCTTCTTGATGCGGGCGAGGGCGGCGATCTGCGTCGACTCCAGTCCCTTGCCCGAGATCGGGAAGTTCTCCACGGCGCGCTGGGTCTGCGCTCCGTAGAGCGCGTTCACGGGCACCCGCACCTCACCCATGGTGTCGTGCTCGATGCGGTAGTCCTGCTCGGTCATTCCGAACCCTCCTCGGTTGCGGGGTCAGTTCCCTCGGTGGTGACGCCGTCGGCGTCGATTCCGACCGTGATCACGGGCACCGCGGTGCCCTCGGCCAGACGGTAGTTGGCGCCGACGATGCCCAGGCGGCCCGCGGAGACGGCGTCGCTGATGATCTCGGACGACTGCAGCAGGTCGCTCACCGTGTTGCGCAGGTGTTCGATGCCGACGAGCTCCGAGTCGATCTCGGCGACGGTGGTTCCGCCGTTCTCGGCCAGCACCTTCCGCGCCGCGGGGACGATCGGGGCGATCAGCTTCCAGATGTGCGGTGGCAGGGGAGCGGCGTCGATCGCGGTGCCGTCGATCGCTGCGCGCACGGCGCCGCAGGAGTCGTGGGCGAGAACGACGATCAGGGGCACTTCGAGCACCGCGACGGCGTATTCGAGGCTCGCGACGATCGACTCGCCGATCACCTGTCCGGCGTTGCGCACCACGAACAGGTCGCCGAGGCCGAGGTCGAAGATGATCTCGGCGGCGAGACGCGAGTCCGAGCAGCCGAAGAGCGTCGCGACCGGGTGCTGGGCCGCTGTCAGATCCTTGCGGCGGGCGACGTCCTGGTTCGGGTGCCGAGGCTCGTCCTGCACGAAACGGCGGTTGCCGTCCTGCATCTGCTTCCAGGCGGCGGTGGGGGTCAGCGGGTGCGTCATGAAGCCTCCGAGATGGTGCGGATCTGCGGAATGAGCGACGCGGCGAGCTCAGCGGTCGAATCCGCCGACCGCGATCCGTAGAGCAGGATGTAGTCGTCGCCGGCCTGGGTGCCGATGGCGTAGGTGACGTTCGCGTTGGATTCGGCGCTGCCCGGCTTGTAGACGTCCCAGTCGAGTCCGCCGATGCGCACCGTGTCGGTGGGGGCGATGCCGTTCAGGCGCTGCGGTGCCCAGGAGGAATCGGCGTCGAACGCCTGCGCGACCTTGATGAAACCACGTTCCTTGTCGGACTTGGGAGCGAGGGTGACCTCCCACACCACGGTGGCTCCACCCTGCATCTCTGCACCGTTCGCACGCCAGAAGTCGCCGAGCTCGGGGATGAGGACAGGGCGGTCCATCGAGGACTCCACACCTTCGGCGACCGCGGCGACGTCGAGGGGCTTCTGCTCGACGGGGGCGCCGCGAGGCACGGCGAAGATGATGACGGCGACCACGGCGAGAGTGACCAGCAGCGCGGCGACGAGGTTGCGCACCGTCTGGCTCGATCGGTAGGCCTTGCTGGATGCGGCCTTGCGTGCGGCGGTCTCGTCCGGAGTCTCGGGGCGGCCGAGTTCGGCGATGATCGGGGGCTGCTTGCTCATGAATCTCCCGCCGGGGTCTCGGCGTCCGAAGCCGCGGCGCGGGCGGCATCCAGGCGGCGCTTGGCCCCCAGCAGCCACTCCTCGCAGCGGGCGGCGAGAGCCTCACCGCGTTCCCAGAGGGCGAGGGAGTGCTCGAGCGTCGGGGAACCCTGCTCGAGTTCGGCCACGACCTTGACCAGCTCGTCACGGGCCGCCTCGAACGACAGCGTGTCCACAGGGGTGTCGTTCAGGGCGCTCACTCCTCCATCTTACGTCGTGTGCCGCGGGTGCTCGGCTCAGGCGTCTTCCGCGATCTCACCCTCCGAGCGGGCGCTCAACGAGCCCCGATCGAGGGTGATCGTGAGCGCGCTCCCGGCCGGCGCGTCGGCGGCGTCACGCAGGATCACGCCGCCGTCGAGATGGGCGATGGCATAGCCCCGGGCCAGCGTCGCCGCGGGGGAGAGCGCGCGCAGCGACGCGCGGAGCTCGCCGGTGCGGCGGCCGGCGTCGTCGAGCTGTCGGTTCACGGCGTCTCGTCCACGTCCGAGCAGCAGCCAGATCTCCTGGGCGCGGGCGTCGATGATCGGCGCGGGCGAGCGCAGCACGGGGCGCGAGCGCAATTGCTCCAGCTGCGAGATGTCGTGGGTGAGTCGCTGCGTCAGCCGCGTGGTGGCGCGGGAACGCAGCTGGGCGATGAGCGCACGCTGTTCGCCGACGTCGGGCACGACGCGTTTCGCGGCGTCGGTCGGGGTCGAGGCGCGCAGATCGGCCACGTCGTCGAGCAGCGGGTGGTCGTTCTCGTGCCCGATCGCACTCACCACCGGGGTGGAGACCGCAGCGACCGCTCGCACCAGCTTCTCGTCGCTGAAGCCGAGCAGCGTCTGCGGGTCGCCGCCGCCGCGGGCGATGATGATCACGTCGACCTCGGGGTCGGCGTCGAGTCGAGCGAGGGCCGCGAGCGTGTCGGGAACGCAGCGGTCGCCCTGCACAGCGGCGTACTCGGTGCGGAAGCGCACCTGCGGCCAGCGCAGTTCGGCATTGCGGTGGACATCCTTCTCGGCGTCGGACCGCTCACCGGTGATCAGACCGATCACGTGCGGGAGGAACGGCAGGCGCCTCTTCCTGGCCGGGTCGAACAGACCCTCCTGCCGCAGCTGCACGCGGAGCTTCTCGAGCCGCTCGAGCTGGTCGCCGAGCCCGACGTGCTTCATCGCGGAGACCGCGAAGCTGAAGTCGCCGGCCTTGACGAAGTAGTCGGCCTTCACTGCGGCGACGACGTGATCACCGACGCCGATGTCGGACGGGATGCGTCCGCGCACGCTCGACCACACCCGGATGGAGATCTGCGCATCGGAGCGGGTGTCCTTCAATCGCGCGAACACGTTGCCGGCGCGGACGTTCCAGGAGGTGATCTCGCCCTCGACCCAGACGGTGTTCCACCGGGCGATGAAGTCGCGGATGGTCGCATTCAGACGCGTGACCGAGGTGGGGGCGTCAGCGGTCGAGTCGCGGGGTGCGACGGAATCGGCCGGAGGGGTCTCGCCCTGGCCCGTCGTCGCTTCGAAGACTGTCATCCGCTCCCGTTCCGTGCCCCTGAACCTCCCCGGCCGCGCACAGCTGTGCGACGGTAGAATTCAAGGGTGACTTCGACTGCCGTTCATCTCCCCGTGCCCCGCCTTCCACGAGTGCGTGCGGCGGCCGGGCGGCTTCAGGATAACCCGGTGGCCGGACACAAGCGCGTTCTGCTCGCCGCACCGCGCGGCTATTGCGCCGGCGTCGACCGCGCTGTGGTCGCCGTCGAGAAGGCCCTCGAGCGCTATGGCGCTCCGGTCTACGTGCGCAAGCAGATCGTGCACAACATCCATGTCGTGACGGAGCTCGAGGAGAAGGGCGCGATCTTCGTCGAAGAGGTCGACGAGGTCCCCGAGGGCGCTCACGTGGTCTTCAGCGCTCACGGCGTCTCGCCGGCGGTCGTGAACGCGGCCGCCGATCGCGGACTCCACGCGATCGACGCGACATGCCCGCTTGTCACGAAGGTGCATCGCGAGGCCGTGCGTTTCGCCCGGGACGACTTCGAGATCCTGCTCATCGGCCACGACGGCCACGAAGAGGTCGAGGGAACGGCCGGCGAGGCTCCCGAGCATGTGACGGTCGTGAACTCTCCGGAAGAGGCCGACACGGTCGTCGTGAAGGATCCGAACAAGGTCGTCTGGCTCTCGCAGACCACGCTCTCGGTCGACGAGACGATGGAGACCGTCAACCGTCTGCGCACTCGTTTCCCCGAGCTGCAGAACCCGCCGTCCGACGACATCTGCTACGCCACGCAGAACCGCCAGGTGGCGATCAAGAAGGTCGCCGCCGGTGCGGATCTCGTGATCGTCGTGGGCTCGTCGAACTCGTCCAACAGTGTGCGCCTCGTCGAGGTCGCGCTCGAGTACGGGGCGAAGGCCGCTTATCGCGTCGACTACGCCGAGGAGATCCAGCAGGAGTGGCTCGACGGCGTCGAGACCGTCGGCGTGACCAGCGGCGCCTCGGTGCCCGAGGTCCTGGTGCGCGAGGTGCTCGACGCGATCGGCGACGCCGGTTACCGCGACGTCGAAGAGGTGAAGACGGCAGAGGAGGACCTCATGTTCTCCTTGCCCAAGGAACTGCGTCAGGACGCTGCGGGACAGCGCGACGCGCGGGCACTCGGCGGTCGTGCATCAGGAGGAGGCGCGTAGCGGTGAACGCCGCGGAGGCGGAGCCCACCCTCATCGGGTCGGTGCAACGCGCTCTGCGGCTGGTCGACATCGTCGCCAACTCTCCTCGTCCTCTTCCGCCCAAGATGCTCGCGGCGATCACCGGTCTGACCCCGGGCACCACCTACAACCTGGTGCGCACGCTCGTGCACGAGGGTTATCTCGCGTCGGAACCCGACGGGGTCGTGCTCGGCACCCGGTTTCCGTCCTTCCAGGAGCAGATCAGCTCGCGGGGCGTGTTCCTCGCCCGCGTGCGCGCGGCGCTCCGCGAGGTGACGGAAGACGTGGGTGCCACGGCCTATCTCTCACGCTTCGACGACGGGGAGATGCACCTGGTCGATATCGTCGACGCGGTCCGCAACCCCCGTATCGAACTATGGGTGGGGCTGCAGTCGAGCGCCCACGCGACGGCGTTGGGGAAGCAGATCCTCGCAGCCCTGCCGGAGGCCGATCGCCTGGACTACCTCTCGAGGCACCGTCTGCCGGAGCTCACCCCGCGGACGATCACCGACCGCAGGGCGCTGCTCACTCAGCTGGACCGCTCGCCGGGCTGGGCGATCGATCGGGAGGAATACGCCATCGGCGCCACCTGCGTCGCCGTGCCGGTCATCGCGCCGGGGATCACCGCGTCCCTGGCGATATCACTGCCGGCGGATCGGGCCGTCGTGGATCGCACGCTCGTCTCGGCGCTGCAGCAGACCGCGCGGAAGCTCTCGCTGCAGTTGGGGGCGGATGCGCTGGACGAGGGGAGCTCCGGAGCGGAGTTCACTATCTGAAGTACGACCCCTGGTATTGCGGCATGCGTTTTCCTACTATGGGGAGAGTAGCGGCATACATGAACGCTACTGATCGCCTTCAGCGTCCCCAGCGCTGGCGATCAATCTGGATGAGGAGCGTCCCCAGTGCTCCACGTCCGCGGCCCCGAGAAGTCCCCACTTCTCCGGGGCCGCTATCGTTTCCGGCGCGCGGTCCCGCGGCGATCGGCTGTGAACCGGCCAGAGGTGGGGCCGTTAGCATGGCGAGATGAGTGAACAACGGCCCCGGTACGGCGAAATCGCGACTCCCGAGGAGCAGCGACGCGCGGCCGGTCTGCCGCCGCTCGACGACGTGGTGATCGCACCGCCCACGACGCCCCTGCCGCCTGCTCCACAGGCAGATCCTTCGACGAGTGATCCCGCGACGAAGCGATCGCACCCTCTCGATCGTTTCGCGACGATCGCGATGCTCGCCTACGGGCTGATCAACATCGTCGTCACCGGTCTGTCCTACCTCGACCTGCCCACGGTCATGAACCAGACGATGAAGGTCCTCGGCATCGAAGGAGAGTTCACGAACTTCGCGCAGGGGAAGACCTGGGGGACGATCGCCGCGATCGTGCTCGCGGTCGGATGGTCTGTCACCGCCGCGCTCTCGATCCGTCGCCTGCGTCGAGGACGGATCACCTGGTGGCTCCCGATCGTCGGCGCGATCATCACGATGGGCGTGGTGTCGATCTGCATCGCGGTGCCGATGATGAGCGATCCGGCGTTCGTCGCCCACCTCGAGCAGATGACGGCTCCCTGACCTCATCCCGTCGGCGTCGACGCACGACGCCCTTCGGCTACGAAGAAGGGGCCCGGCAGGAATGCCGGGCCCCTTCTGTCGTCTCGCGACCGATCAGCTCTGGGACTGGCCGTACGAGCCGAGCTGACGGGTCGACTCGACCACGCGGGCAGCCATCGCCGATTCGGCGATCTTTCCCCAGGCGCGCGGGTCGTACTGCTTCTTGTTCCCGACCTCGCCGTCGACCTTGAGGACGCCGTCGTAGTTCTTGAACATGTAGTCGGCGATCGCACGCGTGTAGGCGTACTGCGTGTCGGTGTCGATGTTCATCTTGATCACGCCGTTGGCGACCGCGAGGGCGATCTCCTCATCGGTGGAACCCGATCCGCCGTGGAACACCAGGTCGAGCGGCTTGGCGCCGGTGTTGTACTTGGCGGCGACCTCGGCCTGGATCTCGCCGAGGAGCTCCGGGCGCAGCTTCACTCCACCGGGCTTGTACACGCCGTGCACGTTGCCGAAGGTGAGGGCGGCGATGTAGCGGCCCTGCTCGCCGAGGCCCAGTGCCTGGACGGCCTGGTCGACATCGGCGAAGGTCGTGTAGAGGGCTTCGTTCGAGCCTTCGTGCTGCACGCCGTCCTCTTCGCCGCCGACGACGCCGATCTCGACCTCGAGGATGGCGTTGATGTTCTTCATGCGGGGGAGCAGGTCCTTCGCGATCTCGATGTTCTCCGCGAGGGGAACTGCCGAGCCGTCCCACATGTGGGACTGGAAGATCGGGTTGCGACCGGCCTTGACCTCTTCTTCGGACGCGGCGATGAGCGGCTCGACGAAGCCCGCGAGCGCATCCTTCGGGCAGTGATCCGTGTGCAGTGCGACGGTGATCGGGTAGTTCTTCGCGACCTCGGTGGCGAAGCGGGCGAACGCGAGGGCGCCCGTGGCGCGGGCCTTCACCGTGTGGCCGGCGAAGTAGTCGGCTCCACCCGTGGTGACCTGGATGATGCCGTCGGAGCCGGCTTCGGTCAGCCCCTGGAGGACGGAGTTGATCGTCTGCGAGCTGGAGACGTTGAATGCGGGGTACGCGAAGCCGCCGGCCTTCGCGCGGTCGAGCATTTCGGCGTACTGATCCGGGGTGGCGACGGGCATGAGAACTCCTGCGATAGGGGAAGCCGGGACAGCTGCCACTCTATCGGGGCGTGTGGGCCTCTACCGCAGTCATGACCTCCAGTGCGCGAGACCGCTTCTGCTTCCTTGTTAAGAATCGCGAATCCTTCGCGGGATACGGGCCGAAAGGGGCCGGATTCGGACCCGTCGGTGGCTAGGCTGACCGCATGGTGAGTCTGACAGCGGATCTGAGCCCTCTTCGTCCCGACCGTAACCTCGCGATGGAGCTGGTGCGTGCGACGGAGGCCGCGGCGATCCGCGCGGTGCCGTTCATCGGCCGCGGTGCCAAGGAGGCGGCGGACGGTGCGGCTGTCGATGCCATGCGCGCCTTCCTCGGCACGGTCGACTTCCAGGGCCGCGTCGTCATCGGCGAGGGGGAGAAGGACAACGCCCCGATGCTCTTCAACGGCGAGGTGGTGGGCACGGGCCGCGGACCTCTGTGCGACATCGCGGTCGACCCCATCGACGGAACCTCTCTCACGGCCGCTGGTCGGCAGAACGCCCTCTCCGTGATCGCCGTCTCGGATCGTGGCACGATGCTCGACGCCTCGACCGTCTTCTACATGGACAAGCTCGTCACGGGCCCGGCAGGTGTCGGGGTCGTCGATATCCGTCTGCCGATCGGTGAGAACATCCGCAAGCTCGCGGGTGCGCTCGACAAGCCGGTCGACGAGATCGTCGTCTCGGTGCTGAACCGCCCGCGTCACGAGCAGCTGATCCAGGAGATCCGCGACGCCGGCGCCGGCACCCGTCTGATGAGCGACGGTGATGTCGCCGGTGGCATCAACGCCGCCCGTCACGATGCGCGCACCGACATGTGCGTCGGGGTCGGCGGCAGTCCGGAGGGCATCGTCACGGCGTGTGCGATCAAGGCTCTCGGCGGGCACATCCAGGGTCGCCTCTGGCCCCGCGACGATGACGAGCGTCAGCGCGGCATCGACGCCGGACTCGACATGGACAAGGTCTACGAGGCGGACGACCTGGTGCAGGGGAACAACACGATCTTCGTCGCGACCGGTGTCACCGACGGGCAGCTCGTCGCCGGCGTCCGTCGCGAGCGCGGCTACGTCTACACCGAGAGCGTCGTGCTCCGCGGGGCATCCGGAACCCTTCGGCGCATCGCATCGGAGCACCTCGTCTCGAAGTGGCTCTGATCGTTCGGGAGCCTACCGTCCCGTGATCGTCGGCCGGGGAGCCGGCGGCATCGTTATCGAGCCGGTATCGCCCGGCAGGGGCGCGATCCACGGTTCTCCGGGGCGCCGTGTCACAATTGTCACTGGGTTTGTCGCCGTCGACGGAGCCGCCAGGCACCGCAGGCACAGGAGGGCGAACAGATGACAACGCAGCACACGAGCGGCTCGAAGGCCGCCCCGACGAAGATCATCACGACCAACACGGGTCGCATCCTGCGGGTGAGCGCCGATGCGGAATCCGTTCCGGCACCGCCCGTCGCCACACCGGCCGCTTCGGTGGTCGATCCGGCTCGCCGGGCCGACGTGCTCTTCCGTGTGCGTCGAGACGAGGGACACGAGATCAGCGCCTGGTGGATGATCGGCGCGTTCCTCGCGACCAGCGGTCTCGTCATCCTGCTGCTCAGCGGCGTTCCCGGCATCGCCTGAGGGCCGTCCCCGGTCGCTGATCCGCCCGCATCATCCCTCTTCGAGTCGATGCCGCACGTCGCCGACGTCCGCACGGACCGTCTCGCCACGCGTGGCCTCGAGAGCATCGATCCCGCCGGTCTGCGACGCATGATCGCCTGAGGCGGTGTCATCCGTCGTGATGAGCTCAGGGGCGGTGAATCTTCTGGCAGCGCCCACTGTGGTGGCAGATGCGGTCGCGAGCGCAGAGGCATCGACGCCTGGGAACTGGCGGGCGGTGACGAGCACGCGCGTCTCGAGTGAGCCGGCGAATCGGTTGTAGCTGTCGACGGTGCGCTCCAGCGCCCGACGCAGGTCGTCGGCATGCCCGGCGAGCGTACCCAGCCGGTCGTACAGCTGTGTGCCGAGGGCGAGCAGCGTGCGCGCCTCGGTCGACACCTCCTGCTGCGTCCAGGTGAAGGCGACGGTCTTCAGCACCGCCCAGAGGTTGACGGGGGAGGCGAGCGCCACCCGGCGGCTGAACGCATAGTCGAGCAGGGTCGGGTCCTCATCGATGGCGGCGGCCAGCAGCGACTCGCTCGGCAGGAAGCAGATCACGAACTCGGGACTGGCATCGAGTCCCGCCCAGTAGGCCTTCTTCGCCAGGGCGTCGATGTGCGCACGGACCGCCTTGACGTGCTTCTGCATCAGCGTGCGGCGTTGCGGCTCTCGCGCGTCGCCCCCGGGGAGAGCGGAGGCCTCGAGGTAGGCGTCGAGAGGGACCTTGGCGTCGACCGCGATCGAGCTGCCGCCGGCGAGGCGGATGACCATGTCGGGTCGCCCCTGACCGCGGTCGGAGGAGATCGTCGCCTGCAGGTCGAAGTCGATGTGACGGGTGAGCCCGGCAGCCTCCACCACGCGGCGCAGCTGGGTCTCTCCCCAGACACCGCGCGTGGCGGTGGAACGCAGAGCGCCGGCCAGCGATTCCGTCGTCGCCCGCAGCGCCTCGTCGGACTCCTGGGCACGACGCAGCTGCTCTTCGAGAGTGCCGAACTGGGCGTGCCTCTCCCGCTCGATGGCCGTGACCTTGGTCTGCATCTGCTGCAGACTCTCGCGGACCGGAGCCAGGGCCGTCAGCACGGCGTTCTGCTGCTGCACCCGCTGCGCTTCCGCACGCTGCTCGTTCCGCGCATGCTCGACGGCGTCGCGGTACAGGTCGTACTGCCGGTCGCGATCGTCACGCGCGGCCGCCAGCTCGGCCTGGGCACGCGCGAGGTCGGCTGCCCCGCGACCGGCACGGAGGAACCAGCCCACGGCGACACCCGCCGCGAGGGCGACGAGGAGGAGAACGACAGCCAGAGCATCCATGTGTTCATGATGCGGCCGGCATCCGACATTCCCGGGTCGCCGCGCACGGATGCCGTGTGACGCGCCGGCCGCGGTGCGGCGGTGCGGCGGTTCAGACCCGGCCGTTCAGGCGACGGCGCGCTCCAGAACGGGCGCGACGGGTGCGACGGGGGCGGTCACGCGCAGGCTCAGGGCATCGGCGAGTGCGAACACGTCGGCCGCGCCGGCCCTCGCGGCCGCATCGATGACGATCTGCGCGCAGGCGCGGGCATCGGCGAGGGCGTCGTGGTGCGCGAACTCCTCGAATCCGGCAGCGGCGGCGGCGATCGGCAGGCGATACGAATCGAGTGTGTACGTCTTGCGGGCGACCTGCAGGCTGCACAGCGAGCGGTAGGGCGGGCAGAGCTGCCCGGTCGCCTCGGAGGCGCGACGCAGGACGTTGAGGTCGAAGCCCGCATTGTGCGCCACGAGCACGTCGGCCCCGGCGAACGCGCACAGGCGATCGAATTGATCGACCCACGTGGCGGCCGACAGCACGTCCTCGGGCTGGATGCCGTGGATGCGGACGTTCCACTCCTGGAACTCGTCGTGCCCTGGCGGTGGCTGGATCAGCCATCCCGTGGTCGCGACGACTTCACCGCCGCGCACGCGGACGAGACCGACGGAGCAGGCAGAGGCCGGACTGGAGTTCGCGGTTTCGAAGTCGATCGCAGTGAAATCCAGTGGCACATCTCCACTTTCCCCCGGCGGCTCGCAGAGGGGTCGGAGACTCGCCGTATGCTGGCGACATGGCTGAGGACATGGCGACGTCGTTCGGAGCGCAGGCCGGGGATTACGAGGCCGGACGGCCCGACTATCCGTTCGAGGCGGTGGCGTGGATGCTCGAGCGGATGCCCGCGGATTCCCGTCGCGTCGCCGATGTCGGCGCGGGAACGGGCAAGCTCACGCGCGTTCTCTCGCAGGCTCCAGGCGCCGAGGTCGTCGCGGTCGACCCCGACCCGGAGATGCTTGCCACGCTCCGCGCTGCGGTTCCGGGGGTGCCCACCTTCGTCGGGTCCGCGGAGCAGCTGCCGCTTCCGGACGCGAGCGTCGACGCCGTCGTGCTGGGGCAAGCCTGGCACTGGGTGGATCCGGTCGCCGGCTCCGCGGAGATCGGGCGCACCGTACGCAGCGGGGGAGTGCTGGGCCTCATCTGGAACATCCGCGACGATCGTGTCGAGTGGGTCCGCAGGCTCACCGAGATCATGCACGGCAGTCACGCCGAGATCATGCTCGCCGAGGGCGATCCTGTCGTCGCTGCACCTTTCGGCCCGATCGAGCAGGAGCGGTGGGAATGGGTCCGCCCCGTCACCCGTGAAGTGCTGCACCGGATGGCGGCGTCGCGCAGCTACATCATCACAGCCCCTGACGAGGAGAAGGAGCGCATCCGCCGGGAGCTCGACGCCCTCTTCGATGAGCTCGACCTGCATGGCGATGCGACCATCGACCTTCCGTACGTGACCCGCGCGTACCGCGCCGTCCGCGACTGACGCACAGCCCCGCAGGATCGCCGGGCACCGGCCAGGTAGACTCGTGCCCCGTGGCTCTCACTATCGGCATCGTCGGCCTGCCCAACGTCGGCAAGTCCACCCTCTTCAACGCACTCACCAAGAACGACGTGCTCGCGGCGAACTATCCGTTCGCGACGATCGAGCCCAACGTCGGCGTGGTGAACCTGCCCGATCCGCGTCTGGCGAAGCTCGCGGAGATCTTCGGCAGCGAGCGGATCCTCCCCGCCGCCGTGTCGTTCGTCGACATCGCCGGCATCGTGCGCGGTGCGAGCGAGGGGGAGGGCCTGGGCAACAAGTTCCTGGCCAACATCCGTGAGGCCGACGCCATCGCGCAGGTCGTTCGCGGCTTCGCCGACGACGACGTCGTGCACGTCGACGGCACGGTCAACCCGGCATCCGACATGGAGACGATCAACGCCGAGCTCATGCTCGCCGACCTGGAGACCGTCGACAAGGCGATCGCCCGGTACGAGAAGGAACTCCGCGGCAAGAAGATCGAGCCTGTCGTGCTTGAGACCGCGAATGCGGCGAAGGATGCGCTGGAACGCGGCGTGCTGCTCTCGGTCGCCGGCATCGATCTGACGCCCATCCGCGAGCTGGGTCTGCTCACCGCGAAGCCCGTCATCTTCGTCTTCAACGTCGACGAGGCCGTGCTGACCGACGACGCTCGCAAGGCCGAGCTCGCCGCTCTCGTCGCCCCGGCGAAGGCCATCTTCCTCGACGCGAAGATCGAGTCCGAACTGATCGACCTCGACCCGGAGGATGCGGCGGAACTACTCGCCTCGACCGGCCAGGACGAGTCGGGCCTCGACCAGCTCGCCCGTATCGGCTTCGACACCCTCGGCCTGCAGACGTATCTGACTGCCGGTCCGAAGGAAGCCCGCGCCTGGACGATCCCCAAGGGCTCGAAAGCCCCTCAGGCAGCCGGTGTCATCCACACCGACTTCGAGAAGGGCTTCATCAAGGCCGAGATCGTCTCGTTCGAGGATCTGGTCGAGACCGGTTCCGTCGTCGAGGCCCGCGCCAAGGGCAAGGCCCGCCTCGAGGGCAAGGACTACGTCATGCAGGACGGCGACGTGGTGGAGTTCCGTATCGGAAACACATCTGGCGGATCCAAGTGAACACGGACGATCTCCCCGCCCCGGCTACGGAGGCGAACTGGAGCGAGGAGCAGGGCGCCACCGGCCTGTCGCTGAAGGACAGAATCCTCGAGCAGCTTCCCGTTGACGGGTCGTTGAAGCCGAACGCGGAGTTGCTCAGCGCCCTCGGCGCAGACAAGCAGGACTTCTGGAGCGCGCGTGAACTTCTCGTCGAGGAAGGAAAGGCGGTCCGAGGTCGCGGTCGAGGCGGTTCGACCGCCCGGGTCCTTGACGCCGAACTCACTACTGAGCCAGTGGATGAAGTCGGTGCCGAGTATGCCGTGCCTCGTCAGCCGGAAGACGCGTTGTACGAACCCCTGAAGAAAGTGCTTCTCGGAGACTGGCAGTCAGATAAGGGATTCGACTATCTCGCCGTCGAGGATGTCTCCCGGGCAGGGAGGCGGATCACAGGCGGAAAATGGACTCGGCCAGACTTGGTTGCCGTCGAAGTTCAGGTCTTCACCTATTTGCCTGTGAAGACTCTGTCGGTGCACACCTTTGAGGTGAAGCCGTCGGACATGATCGACGTAACTGCGGTCTACGAGGCGCTGGCCCATCGGCGTGCGGCTACACACTCGTATGTGCTGCTGCACGTTCCAGACGACCAACAGCCACCAGTTGCTCTCGAAGGCGTTATCACGGAGGCTCGGCGTCACGGCATCGGTGTGATCGTTTTTGCGGACCCATCGAACTATGACACATGGGAAGAGAAGGTCGTCGCGGATCGAACAGAACCAGAGCCAGCTGCACTCGACGACTTCGTTCGGGTACAGCTCCCGGAGGCGGCCCGTAGCAAGATCGAGAAAGCGGTCAGATGATGCATCGAGTCGCTGAGGCGTTTTGCTTCACGAACGAACTTCTTCGAGTCACCATGCGCCGATGCGGTGACTGAGGAGCATGGTGGGGTCGTCTCACGCGCATCAGGCGGAGCCGAGACAACTATCGGCTCGGTGCTTTCGCTCCGTCCCAGGTTTCCTTGCCGTGCGCCAACCGTGTTGGGTGGGGAGGTCGATCTGATCGCAGGCATATCCGCGGTGACGCGCCGACACGATCGCCGATAAGTTGACCGAATGAACGTCGCGAAGTACCACCACATCAACCCGCAATTTGTCTTGCGTCGCTTCGCCACCGTGGACGAGCGGATCCGAGTCATTCGCCTGCCCGGACGAACGGGCTACTCATCGCTCGTTGAGAACGCCGGTGGTGAGAACCACCTCTACTCGATACCTGAACATCCGAGTGGCGCGGATGTCTTCGAGAAGGCGCTTGGTGCGGGAATTGAGGGTGAGACATCAGCGATTTTCGACCGCGTCGGAGAAGGCGAATGGCCGCTCCCGCAGGATGCACGCGACACTCTCGCGGAGTTCGTTGCGTTGCAGATGCTGCGCGGTCCTGAGCGGCGGCGACAGATGGAGTCGGCGGCGGGCGACATTCTCTCGAAGGCGGCTGGCCAACTGAGTAGAGACGATTTCGCAAGGTGGGCGTCTGACACTGCGGGGCGCGCTCTCACCGAGGAAGAGGTTGAGGAACGTAGGGCCTCCGTTTTCAGCCCTGACGGCCTGACCCTCCCGCAGACGGCTCGCGACCACATCGAGATGATGGGTGAGACGACTGGGGAGGTCGCCGGGTTCCTCGCCAGTCGTCCTTGGACGTTGGTCCCGTTCACAGACCGCTCGCTCATTACATCCGACGCCCCAGTGTCGTTGGTTGCCCACAAGCAATCAGGTTCCGGACTGGGAGTGGGCGTCCGGACCGCTCGACTTGTGCTCTATCCGATGAGTCGCAGCATCGGCCTCGTGATGAGAGACCCTTTCGACGGTCGCAACCCGACGGACGATCTCAGCAACCTCGTTGAGAAGGCGCGCTCGGGCGTTCTCGACGACAGGTCACCTGGCACTGCGGATATCGAGAGATCTATGAATGCACGCACCGCGGCCCACGCGGCGAGCAACATTTATCATCACCCCGATGACGCTGAGTTCGTGCCGTCGGACTACCGGGAGACGCAGTGACCGGCCGGATTCTTCGACGCCCAAAGCCTTGAGCCCAAGACCACGCAGTCGGTGACGCTTCAATCTACTCGCGCCTCTTAGGATGACATCGTGCACATACAACAAGTCCAGATCAAGCGACTTCTAGGCTTCGAGGCGCTGACGCTTGACGTGGACTCGAATCTTCAACTGATCGCAGGACCGAACAACGCAGGCAAGTCCTCGTTCATCCGTGTGCTCGAGACCTTTTTCTCCGATCCGACCGCAGACGATTTCAGACAGCTGAAGCCCCTGAACGACTACTACGTCCAGGGTGGTCCCAGGATGCTGTCGAGCATTAAAGTCCATCTCGGTGGACTCACAGAAGCCGAAGCCGATGAGCTGAATGACGTAGTAAGCCGCGAAGGAACGTTCTGGGTTGAGATCACCTGCACGAGGAAGGGCAAGATCACCTACCGCACTTGGACAGGTACAGATGCGCGATCTCGCGAGATCTTCGATTGGGTTCTGCAGTCGTTCGACTTCGTGAAGATTCCGTCCGTCAGAGTGAGCGGCGACGACGAACACGATGCAGACCGGTCGTTGGCGCGGCTTCATGACACCCTGGAAGGTGTGCTTATCCGATCGGGCAGCTCCCGTTCCACGCAGCTCCAAAAGGACTTTGCCAAAGCAATGGAGCCGGTTGAGGATCTGGTGCGAGGGGTCCTCAATGAGTCAGTAAAGGCGGTGGCGACCGAACTTCCGTTCCAAGATCCCGTTCTCGGAGTGGACCTACCGGCGTCTCAGCACGCGCTGCGCGGGATGCTCAGGGAAGCCGTGATTACCAGTCACGATGATGTAGTGGTGCCGATCGCCGAGCGCGGCACCGGATTCCAGTCGGCTTTGGTTCTCGGTATTCTTCGCTACGTCTCGTCGAAGAGCAGGCAGGCAGGCACCAGCGTTCTCTTCGCCATTGAGGAGCCCGAGGCGTTTCTCCATCCACAGACGCAGCGAGCGATGGCAAAGATCCTCAAGGACATCTCGGCGGAAGCCCAGATGCTCGTCACAACCCATAGCCCCGTGCTCGTTGACTCGTTCTCCGTTACACGGATCGCACGCCTTCCCCTTAGCCCGGAGGGCATGACTTACTCGGCGTGGAAGCCCGACCTGGCAGTTGACGAAGAAGGACGGCTGACGCGTTACTGCGACGCCACCAACAGCGAGTTGGTGTTCGCCAGCTCCGTGATACTGGTCGAGGGGCACGGTGACAAGCTCGTCGTCGACTACTTGCTGGAGAGCATCACCGGTGGAGCGGGTGGTCACTACGCCCTTGGTATCGCAGTGATCGAGGCTTCCGGGATCACGACGATATCGCACCTGCTCCGGCTCGCTCAGCTCTTTGGCGTCCGCGCCTTTGTGCTTACCGACAAGGACGGTGTCCACAAGAGCGGCGACAACAAACGCGCGCTGGTCGAGATTCTGAAAGCCAAGGATCCCAAACCGTCCGTGACCTTCCTCAATGGCCTGCGTGATCTCGCCGACCGACCGGTGGACACCCTCAAGGCAGCACTCGAGCACCAGCAGGAACTCAACACGATGCTGCAGCCGTGGGACGCGTTTGTGCTGAGCTCCGACCTCGAAGGCCTGCTCCTCGACGTCGTCCCGCAAGAGAAGCTGGCGGAAATGCTCGGCCCTGATGAGGCCAGTGAAGTGAGCAAAGAGACCGCTGAGGAGTTCGCGACGGGGGCCGCGGGGCGTGAAGCGATGGCGGCCCACCTCGGCTCAAAAGGATGGAACTCTGATCGTAAGAAGTCCGGCAAGGCAAAGCCGCACATTCCGTCGGCGCTGCTGCGGCAGCATCTCGGCTCGGTCTCGAGCCAGCATCGCGCCATCAAACCGCTGATGACTTGGCTCAGTGCGATCGTAGCCGCCCATAAGCGCGCGCCGCTCTGACCATCCGATCTACAAGTTCGTCAGGCCTCGTGATCAGCTAAAGGTTTACCAACTACGGAACGTAGTGGAGTTCCGCTTCAACAACTGAGCACGATCTGAGGAGAGGCGACGACGTCGTGGCGCTCTGCCTCAACAACCGAGGGCTGCGGTGATCCGCTCATGGGATCCCACGACGTTGTCGAGCTTTGCATCGGGAACGCCGCTGGTGGGCGGATGTCGGGCACTGATTCCGACCACAGCTGGGGGTAGCGGTGCGCGTGAGGCATAGACCGCGCTCTTGGGTTGGCCGCGTGGGGACATTCTCCATGAACACGGCGAGAGTGCTGTTCTTTCTCCTGATGGGCACCGTGGCGATCGTCGGCTTGTCCCTCGGGGTCGCCCTCTTGAACGCGGACGAGACCCGGTACTGGGGCACGTTCACTGAGGAATCCTGTACCGAGAAGACGCGTTTCGGTTGCAGAAGCGTCGGCACCTGGGTGAGTCACGACGGCACGGTCCAACTCGATGACGTCTACCTCGACGGTGCTCCGGACTCAGACGGGACGGCGGAGGCGCAGTATCATCCCTCGGGGATCGGCAACAGCGACGACGACAAGATTGTTCACACCTCCTTCGGAGTCGCTATCGAGCCGTTCGTCCCCGTCGGAATGATCGCGTTGGCGGGAGGCCTGTCCTATGTACAGTGGCGGAAATGGCGAGGGAGTTGGAAGTGAACACCTCTCCCGTTCCGTGGCGATGAGGAGCCGACGGCGCCGCGGCTGACAGGGTAGCTGGAAGTCCAGAATGAGGAATAGATGGCAGTAGTGACTCCGCTGGAGACACGGTCGACCGGCGGTGGACAGGCGACGACAGGTGATCTCGCCGGCCGTGCCGTCCTCGTTGTGCCGCTCGACGGAGTCTGGGAGCTGCACCACAAGCCGTGGGATGAATCGCACGAGGGGGAGTGCGAGGATTCGTACTGGCCACCTGAGGCCGAGACTATCGCCGAGTGGTCGGAGTGGGGTATCGAATGGGTCGAGCCCGCGGCGCTGATCCCATTCGTCCGCACTCATTGGCCCGAGTTCGACCCCGAGATCATCGCGGCAAAACGCCTCCCGGGGACCCATGAGCAGGTAGGCGAATCGGCGCCGCCGTCGTTGCGACGCACCCTCCTCATCCGCATCTGCCTGATCATCGTCATCGTCGGGCTCGTCGTAAGCGGGGTCACCGCGTTCCCTTTGCGCGAAGAGCTCATGCTCGGACGCGACATCCTGAACAACACGGGACTCAGCACGGTCTTCGCCGACCTCGCGTCCTGGGTCCATCGGGTCGCTGAGGGGCTCGAGGTCACCGGCACCGAGTACCCGTTCCTCGCCTACGGCACGGACTGGCTGGCGTTTGCCCACCTGGCGATCGCGGTCGCTTTCGTCGGACCGCTCATCGATCCGGTGCGCAACGTCTGGGTGACCATCTGGGGCCTCATCATGTGCGCAGGCATCCTTCCACTGGCACTCATCGCCGGAGCGATCAGGGGGCTTCCGTTCGGCTGGCAGCTCATCGACATCTCATTCGGTGTCGTCGCTGCCGTGCCGCTCACCATCGCGCTCGTGCTGACACGCCGACTCGAGAGACAACGCATCGGCGCCCACTGACGGCCCGCGTCTGCGCACGACCCGCACGGGTGACAGGATTGACGGATGACCGCAACACTCGTGGCCCAAGGGCTGGCCGGCGGGTACGGCCACCGCACCCTGTTCGATTCCCTCGACCTGACCGTCACGGCGGGTGACGTCGTCGGCCTCGTCGGGGCGAACGGGGCGGGGAAGTCGACCCTCCTGAAGCTGCTGGCCGGTGTCGACGAGCCCCAGGCCGGCACGATCCGGCTCTCACCGGCGGATGCCTTCGTCGGCTGGCTGCCGCAGGAGCACGAGCGCATCGTCGGAGAGAGTGTCGCCGACTACATCGGCCGTCGCACGGGCTGCACGGCTGCGACCAGAGAGATGGATGCCGCCGCCGCTGCGCTCGGTGACCCCAGCCTCGCCGCTCCCGGCACAGACCCGGCCGACATCTACTCCGTCGCGCTGGACCGCTGGCTGGCGAGCGGTGCCGCCGACCTCGACGAGCGACTTCCGGTGGTGCTCGCCGACCTCGGACTCGACCTCGGCGCCGACCCGGCCTCAGCGATGATGACGTCGCTTTCCGGCGGACAGGCCGCCCGCGTCGGTCTCGCCGCACTCCTGCTCTCGCGTTTCGACATCGCCCTGCTGGACGAACCGACCAACGACCTCGACCTCGACGGGATCGAGCGGCTGGAGGCCTTCGTGCGCGGACTCCGCGGCGGTGTCGTCGTGGTCAGCCACGACCGCGAGTTCCTCGCGCGCTGCGTGACCCGTGTGCTGGAACTCGATCTCGCGCAGAACAGCAACCGCGTATTCGGCGGTGGTTATGACGCGTACCTGGAGGAGCGGGCCACGGTGCGTCGACACCAGCGCGAGAAGTACGACGAGTTCGCAGACAAGAAGGCCGACCTCGTCGCTCGTGCCCGGACCCAGCGCGAGTGGTCGAGCCAGGGTGTGCGCAACGCGATGAAGAAGGCTCCGGACAACGACAAGATCAAACGCAAGGCGTCGGCCGAGTCGAGTGAGAAGCAGGCGCAGAAGGTGCGTCAGATGGAGAGCAGGATCGCCCGGCTCGAAGAGGTCGAAGAGCCGCGCAAGGAGTGGCAGCTCGAGTTCACCATCGGCTCGGCACCGCGCTCCAGCTCGGTCGTGTCGACACTGAGCTCGGCCGTGTTCCGGCAGGGGAGCTTTCAGCTCGGACCCGTGTCGCTCCAGGTGAACGTGGGGGAGCGGATCGGCATCACCGGCCCCAATGGCGCGGGGAAGTCGACGCTGCTGCGCGGGCTGCTCGGGCGGCAGCTTCCGGACGAGGGCACGGCGAGTCTCGGTGCGAGTGTGCAGATCGGCGAGATCGACCAGGCCCGCGCCCAGCTCGTCGGCACGCAGCCGCTCGCGGTCGCCTTCGAGGGGCTCGTGCCGGAGATGGCGTCCGGCGAAGTCCGTACTCTTCTCGCGAAGTTCGGACTCAAGGCCGATCACGTGATGCGCGCTGTCGACGAACTGTCGCCGGGGGAGCGCACCCGCGCCGGACTGGCGTTGCTGCAGGCGCGGGGCGTCAACCTGCTCGTGCTCGACGAGCCGACGAACCACCTCGACCTGCCCGCGATCGAGCAGCTCGAACAGGCGCTCGAGTCCTACGAGGGAACCCTGCTGCTGGTCACCCATGACCGGCGGATGCTCGCGACCGTGCAGACCGACCGGCAGTGGCGGGTGGAGGCCGGGCAGGTCGTCGAGGTATGACGAGCGTCGTCATCGACAGCGTCCCGCACGATCGGCTGACCACGAACGACCTGGCAGGGTTGCGGGAGCTTTTCCACGCCGAGTACTCCGCGGATCTCGGGGTGTGGAATCCTGATCAGCCCTATGGTTACGCGCCGCACGACCTCCATACCATCGCCCGACTCGACGATGCCGTGGTGGGACACGTCGGCTGGGCGCGGCGCACCATCAGCGTCGGTGCAGCCGAGGTCGTGATCGCCGGAGTCGGTGGGGTTCTGATCGCCCCGCAGGCACGAGGAGAGCGGGTCGGCGCCCAGCTCATGGAGTGCGCAGCCGCATCGATGACGGAGGCCGGGGGCATCGCGTTCGGGTACCTCGGATGCCGTGAACAGGTCGTCGCCTTCTACGAATCCTGCGGATGGCACCGCGTCTCTGCAGCGGAGCACTCGATCGATCGCGCCGGTCAGCCACCACGCAGCCTCCGGGGCCGCCGATTCTGACACTCCCGCTCGGCTCCCCACCGCGCAGGTGGCCCGAGGGCACGATCGATCTTCGCGGGCGGGCCTGGTAGCGGCCGACTCTGCTGATCCGCTGCCGGAACGTCTTGCTGACCGCCGGGTCGGGATACGCTGGAACATGGCGGCTTCGGCCGCGGTTCGGTCGCTGGCGTCCACCGTGGACGTTCCGCCGGAGTTCCTGACCCTGACGGCACGAGGAGATTGACGCCGATGACCGACACCCAGATCTTCGAGCCCGACGGCCGCGCGATCCCCTTCGTCGACGAGGGCGACGGTCCCGTCAAGCTCGTCCTGATCCAGGAGCGCGATCTGGCTGCTGATGTTCTCGGCGTCGTCGCGCACTACCTCGCCGAGGAGGCGGGCTTCCACGTGCTGCGCATCGGTCATCGCGCCGAGGTCAAGCACGAAGAGGTCTCGCTGGAGGATCGGGTCGAAGACGTACTCGCCGTGATCGATCACGTCGGTCTGGGCGACACGTGGATCGGCGGCCATGGCTTCGGCGGTACCGTCGCACGGGCCTTCGCCCTGGCCCACGCCGATCGCGTGAACGGCCTGGCCCTGCTTGCTGTCGAAGAGAATGACATTCCGCTCGCGCCGGTGATGCCGATCCTGATCATCCAGGGCACGAAGGACATCGACGCTCCGTTCGCCAACGGTGAGCAGCTGCAGTCGACGGCGCCGGAGCGTGCGAGCGTGAAGAGCATCGACGGGGCCGATCACATGTTCCCGATGACGCACCCGATCGAGACCGCCGTGGTCATCGAGGAGTACCTCGACTGGGACTGAGCACCTCGCCCAGAGGCCCTCGCCGAGCGACGTGACCCGCTATCGACCCTGACGCTTCTTGTACGGCTTCGGCTGCCCCTTCACGGCGGGCGTGCGGCCCTTGCCCTTCGATGCTTTGGCCTTTCCTCCGGCCGGGGCGGGTGCATTGCGCACCGGCTCCGGAGCCGCGGCGACCTCTGCCTTCGCTTCGACGAGGAGGAGTTCGCCGACAGGGGTGAGCCGGGTCGGGCCTTCGCGATGGACGATCGGATGACCGACCTCGGCTTCGAGCTTGTCGATCGAAGTGTAGAGGGAAGCCAGCGGGATGCCGAGCTTCTCCGCCGCACGCGGGAAATGCAGTTCCTCCGCGAGGACGACGAAGCGGCGGAGCAGAGAGATCTTCACGGTGGCCTTTCCAGTGTTCGCACGGGTGTGCGAGCTTCTTCCAGGTTACGCGGTGCAGACAGACGGATGCCGCGACCCGATCGGCCGCGGCATCCGGAATCCTTCGGTCAGGCGACCTGAGGGGTGACGGCGAAGGACACGGAGCCTTCGTCGTCGACGCCGGCATCGAGGATCTTGTCGTCGAGTGCAGCGGCCGCCGACTCATCGAGGAACAGCCGGGTGCCGGCGACCTCC
The DNA here is from genome assembly GCF_000708345.1 of Microbacterium sp. Cr-K32. NCBI lineage: Bacteria > Bacillati > Actinomycetota > Actinomycetes > Micrococcales > Microbacteriaceae > Microbacterium > Microbacterium sp. Cr-K32. Next base: position 136,266 of record NZ_JARD01000022.1, read on the forward strand.
ACGACCTGGTCCTGCGGCTCAGGGTCCGCGGCGACGAGCACGGCGAGGCGTGCACCGCCCTCGGGTCCCTGGGCCTCGGTGGAGTGGATGCGGAGCCCGGCATCCGGTGCGTCGGTCTGACGGCTGACAAGGGTCGTCACGATGGCGGAGGCGTTGTCGGTGAGGGTGAGCACGAGACTCTCCTTCCGGTTGGGGCATGCCACGGTCGCGGCATGTCCGGGCCACGATGCCGGACCTCGGAGATCGTCTCAACCCCCTTGCGCGGATTCGGAGGAGGCTCTTACCCTGCTCGCAGGTTCTTGCGCAGAAACACCTGCGCGGTGCCGTCGCCGTCGGGCACCCGCTCATGCTCCTCATAGCCGCACGACTCGTACAGGCGGATGTTCGCCTCGCTCAGGCTTCCGGTGAACAGCTCGGCGACGTCTGCGCCCGACGCCTTCTCGGCGCTCTCGAGCAGCAGCCTCCCGATTCCCTCGCCCTGCATATCGGGGGCGATCGCGATCCTGCCGATCAGGAGCAGACCGTCCTTCTCGACGTAGCGGATGGCACCGACGAGGCGCCCATCGATGCGCGCCGTCAGCCCGGACTCCGACCGCAGCTCCGCCTCCAGCTCGGAGAGCGTCTGCGTCAGAGGCGGCATGTCGACGCTCCCGTAGATCGCGGCCTCCGAGACGAAGGCGGCGCGCTGCACGGTCAGCACCTCGCCGGCATCCTCGTCGCCGATCGGGGAGATCACGATCTCCGGCCGGGTTCTGCTCGGATCTTCGTTCACGGCTTCTGCGTGCACGGAGTCTGCTTTCACGTTGTCTGCGTCATTCACCCGAGCCACATTCCGGGTCGCCTCCCCACGGTGTCAACCCCCTCGCCGCGCGTCTCCGCCCCGGCTAGCGTCACCGGCAGGAGGTCACACCATGGCTGAAAGCAAGACCACGAAGACCGGCGGCTCGACGAAGGGCGCGGCGAAGACGACCAGGCAGCAGAACGCGGAGAAGGGGTTCACCGCCTCGACGACGCTCGCGAACAACCTGCAGGCGGTGCTCGTCGACCTGCTTGATCTCGCGATCCAAGGAAAGCAGGCGCACTGGAACGTCGTCGGACGCAACTTCCGCGACACGCATCGCCAGCTCGACGAGATCATCGACGATGCGCGGGCCTTCAGCGACACGATCGCGGAGCGCATGCGTGCACTGCACGCCGTCCCCGACGGGCGCAGCGCGACCATCGCGAAGACGACGTCGCTTCCCGAGTTCCCTGCGGGGGAGGTGTCGACGACGGAGACCATCGACCTGATCACCGAGCGCCTCGAGGCCGCGGTGGGAACGGTGCGCGACGTGCACGACGCCGTCGACGAAGAGGACCCGACCTCGGCCGACCTCCTGCACGCCATCATCGAGCGGCTCGAGCAGTTCGCGTGGATGGTCAGTGCGGAGAACCGGAGTCCGGCGGGTCGCTGAGCCCTCTCGCGTCCGCGGAGTCGCCGTCACTCGTCGGCGGCTCCGCGGACGAGAGGACGGCCCCGCATGACGCGGGGCAGCGCCACCCACAGGGATACCACCAGCACGACCGCTGCGATGAGAGCGATGATCCCCGCCGTACGGTCCACCGTGAAATCGACGATCAGGGTCGTCACGCCGATGGTCAGGGCACCGATGACGACCAGGTCGATACGGACGATCCGGGCGGCGATGCGGACGAGGTCGGGCTTGCGACGGCGGCCGAAAAGTGCACGATGCATCCCCACCGGCGCGAGTGCGAGGATGGTCGCCACCGCAGCGAGAGCGACGAGGACGACGTACAGATCTCGCTGGAGCTCGTCCATGTCGGTGAAACGCGGCTGGAAGGCGACGGCGAGGAGGAATCCGGTGAGGATCTGCGTACCGGTCTGCATGACGCGCAACTCCTGCAACAGCTCGTCCCAGTTGCGATCCGCCCGTTCATTCGCGGTCTCGTCGCGTCCGTCGGCACGGTCGTCGAGACCGTCCCCACGACCAGATGGTTCTGATGTCATGGTCTCAGTGTGGATTCCGCACTCCGGTGCTGTCCAGACGCGTGCACCCGCAGAACGAAAGAAGGCACGATGACGCTCCCGCCGATTCGCGACTGGTGGTCCGAACTCTCGGAAGACGGGCGCCGGGCGGTGCTCGACAGCAAGACCCCGCACCTGGAAGAGGAGGTGCGCGAGGAGATCCGCGTCATCACCGGCGCCGTGGTCGGGATGGTGGAGTCGCTGAGCGACGACGACCTCGAGTACGCCCGCTCGCACGCCGAGCACGAGGAATGACCTCCTGCGTGCACGGCTCGGCTGCTTACGCGTCGTCGGTCTCGGTCGTAGCCGCATCCTCTTCACGTAGCCGCGGTTCGGTGCGTCGTTCCGGGCGCACGCCGGCCTTGTCGGCGTAGAACGCGCGGATCCGGTCCATGTCCGACGCGACATCGCCGGTCAGGTCGATCGTCGGCCCGAGTCCCGTGGTCATGGTCGTCCGATCGACGAACCCGAGCGTCACCGGCATGCCTGTCTCTCGGGCGATCCGGTAGAAGCCCGATTTCCAGTACTCGTTGCCGCCGCGGGTGCCATCCGGAGTGACAACCAGGCCGAAGACCGTGCCGTCGTGGACCTGGCTCACGACGTCTCTCACCACGCGTGCCGGATCGGCGCGGTCGACGGGGATCCCACCGAGGCGACGCATGACCGGCCCTCGCCAGCCGTGGAAGAGGCTCTTCTTCCCCAGCCAGTGCACGTCGATATCGAGCTTCCAGGCGATGGCGAGCATCAGGACGAAATCCCAGTTCGACGTGTGGGGCGCGCCCACGAGCACGGTCGGGCGCGTCGGCGCGGCCTCGCTCACGAGCGTCCATCTGCTGAACGCCCAGAAGATGCGGGCGAGGAGTCGTGTGACCATGGATCAACCGTAGGGGAGAACAGCTGTCCGCCCGCTGTCGACGCCCACCGGGCAGGTTCGGCGCCACCGCCTCCGGGCGGGCGTACGATCGAGGGATGAAGAAAACGCAGCAGGACTCCGTGCAGCAGGAAGCGCCCGTCGGGCTGCAGCCGCTCCTGGACTCTCTGAATCTGCTCGAGGGCGATGCTGTCGGCTATTGCAGCAATGGCGTCTGCCAGTTCCCCGCCCCGAAGAGCGAGTAAGCGGCAGACGCCATCGCAGGCCGTCTACGGAGGGTCAGTGACCGCCGTGGAAACCCTCGCCGGCATCGTCCGCGGGCTTGCGGACGAACGGGCTGAGCGCCACCGCCGCGAGCGAGATGATCGCCGCGATGAGGAACGCCATGCGGGCGCCGGGGGCGCCGGCGACCGCGGTCGACAGCCCCTCCTGCTCGCCCGCGTGCAGGATCGACGAGTACGTCACCAGCAGCAGCGCGACACCGGCCGCGCCGCCGACCTGCTGCAGCGTGTTCAGCACCGCAGAACCGTGCGAGTACAGCGATCGCTGGAGCGACCCGAGCGAGGCGGAGAACAGCGGCGTGAAAGACATCGCCAGGCCGACCGACATCGCCGCCTGCACGATGATGAGAACCCACCACACGGTGTGCTCGCCCACCGTCGAGTAGAAGAAGAGCGACGCCGAGACCAGGATCGTGCCGGGGATGAGCAGCGGACGCGTGCCGCGCGCATCGTAGACACGGCCCATGACGGGCCCGAGCAGCCCCATGAGCAGCGAGCCCGGAAGCAGGATCAGGCCGGACTGCAGCGGGTTGAGACCGGCGACGTTCTGCAGGTACTGCGGAAGCAGCGTCAGCGTGCCGAACATCGACAGCGCCAGGATCGACATGATGATCACCGACAGCGTGAAGTTGCTGGAGCGGAACACGCGCAGATCGAGCAGCGCGTCGTCGACGCGCTGCAACACGAGCTGACGCCAGACGAACAGGCCGAGCGACACCGCGCCGACCACCAGCGAGATGATGCCGGCGGTCTCGCCCGATCCGCCCTCGCCGCCGAACTGGCTGAGTCCGAACACGATGCCGCCGAAGCCGAGCGCCGCGAGCGGGATCGACAGCACGTCGAGCGGCACGGCGCGGGTCTCACCCAGGTTCGTCATCCACTTGACGCCCATGAACAGGGCGATGAGGGAGATCGGGAGGATGATTCCGAAGAGCGCGCGCCAGCTGGCGAGTTCGAGCACCGCACCCGCGAGGGTCGGGCCGATGGCGGGAGCGAGCGAGATCACGAGGCCGACACGGCCCATCATGCGACCGCGGGACTGCGGCGGCACGACGTTCATGATCGTCGTCATGAGCAGCGGCATCATGATGCCGGTACCGGCCGCCTGGATCACACGGCCGACGAGCAGCACGGCGAAGCCGGGGGCGACGAGCGCCACGAGCGTGCCGAGCGAGAACGCGATCATCGCGGCGATGAAGACCTGACGCGTCGTGAACCGCTGCAGGATGAACCCGGTGGTCGGGATGACCACGGCCATGGTGAGCATGAAGGCGCTCGTGAGCCACTGGCCGAGCTCGGGCGGAATGCCCAGGTCGGTGTTCAGATGAGGGATCGCGATCCCCATCGTGGTCTCGTTGAGGATGGCGACGAAGGCGGCAACCAGTAGCAGCCAGATCACCCGCATGTCCTTGCGGGAGATCTCGCCCCCTGCCGCTGCGGGGGTCGTCGAGATGGAGCCGGTATCGACGGCAGACATGGGCGGCCTCCAGGGCGAAGAAGAAACGGAGTATCGCGAGAGTTCGCAAGAGTCACTCAGCGTAACGGCAGCCGCGGACATTTCATTCCGAATTCACAGATATCCGCCGACGGCGGAGGCGCGGGCCTCGGTGTCCCCGCACGTGAGTACGCTGGCGCCATGAGCATGGGCGGCGGCATGGGCGGTGGCCCGCGGGGTGGTGGCTTCCGCGGGGTCGACGAGAGCGCGCAGCGGAAGCTGAATGCCGAGGCCCCCCGGATCAACGGCCTCGGTGCGCGGGTCGTCTCGCTGTTCCGCGCGTATCGCTGGCGCATCTTCTCCACCGGCATCCTGGTGGTGGTCGGCGCCGCGATAGCCGTCGTGCCGCCGCTGATCGTGCAACGGATCTTCGACGATGCACTCTTCCCCGTCGCCGGGGGAGGGCCGCACCTCGAACTGCTGGCCTGGCTCGTCGCCGCCATGATCGGTCTCTTCCTGCTCTCCGCCGCTCTCGGAGTGGCCCAGACCTGGCTCACGGCAACGGTCGGCAACAGCGTCACCGGCGACCTGCGTGTGAAGCTGTTCGAGCACCTGCAGGCGATGGAACTCGGCTTCTTCACCCGCACCAAGACGGGCGTCATCCAGTCACGCCTGCAGAACGACGTGGGTGGCGTCTCCGGCGTGCTGACGAACACCGTCACCAGCATCCTGGGCAACGTCGTCACGGTGATCGCCTCGCTCGTCGCGATGATCCTGATCGACTGGCGTCTCACGCTCATCGCCGTGATCATGATGCCGTTCCTGATCTTCGTCCAGCGCAAGGTGGGACAGGTGCGGGCACGTATCGCTGGAGAGACGCAGGAATCGCTGTCCGAGCTCACCTCGATCACGCAGGAGACGCTGAGCGTCTCGGGCATGCTGCTGTCGAAGGCCTTCAACCGCCAGCGCACCGAGTCGGAGCGCTACCAGGCGGAGAACCGCAACCAGGTGGTCCTCCAGGTGCGCCGGGCGATGAGCGGCCAGGGCTTCTTCGCCGTCGTGCAGGTGCTGATGGCCAGCGTTCCTGCCGTGATCTATCTCGTCTCCGGATACCTGATCGCCGGCGGCACGGGGGCGATCACCGCAGGAACCGTCGTCGCGTTCACCACGGTGCAGGCGCGGCTGCTCATGCCGTTGATGGGTCTGATGCGGGTGTCGCTCGATCTGCAGACGTCGTCGGCGCTGTTCGCGCGCATCTTCGAATACCTCGACCTCGTCCCGGAGATCCAGGATGCGCCCGACGCGATCACGGTCGACGACGCACCCGGGCCGCGAGGACGCCTGGAGTTCGCCGAGGTGGTGTTCCGCTACCCGGACGCGTCCTCCGACGCCCGCCCGACGCTCGACGGAGTGTCCTTCGTGGCGGAACCCGGCCAGCACGTCGCGTTCGTGGGCCCCTCGGGCGCCGGCAAGACCACGATCCTGTATCTGGCTCCGCGCCTGTACGAGGCGAAAGGCGGAGCCGTGATGTTCGCCGGTGCCGACGTGCGCGCGCTCACTCAGGAGTCGATCATCGACAACGTCGGCATCGTGTCGCAGGAGACGTACCTCTTCCATGCCACGATCCGTGAGAACCTGCGCTATGCCAAGCCCGATGCGACCGAGGAAGAACTGATCGCCGCCTGCACCGCCGCGAACATCCACCACATCATCGCCGGCTTCGAGCAGGGCTACGACACCGTGGTGGGGGAGCGCGGCTACCGGCTCTCCGGTGGCGAGAAACAGCGCATCGCGATCGCCAGGGTGCTGCTGAAAGACCCCCCGGTGCTGCTCCTCGACGAAGCGACCTCGGCACTCGACACGGTCTCGGAGCGCGTGGTGCAGGAGGCGCTCGACGAGGCCGCGAAGGGGCGCACGACCCTCTCCATCTCCCACCGGCTCTCGACGGTGATGGGCGCGGACGTGATCCACGTTCTGGAGGCCGGGCGCATCGTCGAGTCGGGTTCGCACGTCGAACTGCTCGCCCGCGGCGGTCTGTATGCCGAGCTCGCGGCCGAGCAGGTGGCGGCGTCGCGCGTGCTCGAGACCGAGGCCGCCGTCGAGGAGGAAGTGACCGGGGGCGCCGTGGCACCCCTCGACGATCGCCGCGCGGACAAGGCGCCCGCCGATTCCGCGGGGGCCGATGCGGTCGCGACCATCACCGCTGCGGTGCCGCTGCTCGCCGAGCCTCGACCGGACGAACGGGTCAACCCGCCTGAGCCCTGAGCCCTGAGCCCTGCGCCCTGCGCCCTGAGCCCTGAGCCCTGAGGAGGCGTCGTGGCACCGCGCGTCAGTGCACCGAGAGGCCGCCGTCGACGAACAGCGACTGGCCGGTGACGTAGGCCGAGCCGGCTCCGGCAAGGAACACCGCGGCTCCCGCGAAGTCGCTCGGCAGACCGTTGCGCCCGATCATCGTGCGCGCGGCGAGCTCCGCGACCTTCTCCGGGTCCTGCTGCAACCGGGCGTTCAGAGGGGTGAGCACGAAGCCGGGGACGAGCGTGTTGCTGGTGACGCCGGTTCCACCCCAGGCCTCGGCCTCGGAGCGCATGAGCGATTCCACCGCGCCTTTCGACGCGCCGTAGATGCCGCTGCCCACGAAGGCGCGGTGGGCCTGCTGGGAACTGATGTGAATGAGTCGACCGTATCCGCGTGCGGCCATGCCCTGCGCATAGCGCTGACCGAGCAGGAACGGCGCGAGGGCGTTGACTGTCATCGTCGCGTCCCAGTCGTCTTCGGTGATCTCCGCGAACGGCGGGCGGATGTTGATGCCGGCGGAGTTGACGAGGATGTCGGGCGCGCCGAACGGTGCGGCCGCTGCTTCGCCGACGGCGTGGATCCCGTCCCTCGTGCTGAGGTCGCCGATCACGCCGTGGGCGCGGCATCCGAGCGCGCGCAGCTCGTCGACCGTCTCGCGGACGCGATCCTCACCGCGCGCGACGATGACCGTCGACGCTCCGGCGCGAGCGAGTGCGGTGGCGATGCCCCGGCCGATCCCGGAGCTGCCGCCGGTGACGACGGCGGTGCGACCGTCGAGTGAGAACAGGGAGGAGAGGTAGTCGTTCATGTGTTCACCGTCAGGGGTTCGGAGGGTGGGGTCACCACGCGAGCGCGGCGGCGATGGCGGGGTCGGGCGCGGCGTCGGCGAACTCGGGGAGGGCCCGCAGCTCCGAGATGAAGGCGTCGACCTCGGCGGCGTAGGTCGGGTCGGCATGGCTCTCGGCGATCTCGAGGAGCGAGGCGACGTCCATCGCGAGGATGAGTTCGATGCGAGCGGTCACCGAGGCGTGGGCACCGGCCTCGTGCAGCACGTGGATGCCGCCGCGGAGGGCCGCGAGGTAGTCGCGCAGCACCGGCAGCTGTGCCTTGCCCTGAGTGATCGAGGTGCCATCGGCGCGGAGCCGCCAGCGCACGACCACATCGGGGATCACATCGAATGCGCGTGCCCGGGTGTACATGAGCTGCGCGACCACCTGGTCTTCGTAGGCGACCCCCTCGGGGAAGCGAAGGTCGTGCCAGAACGAGGTGCGGCTCACCTTCGACCAGGCGACGATGTTCGAGACCGCCAGGGGGTGCGCGGCGAGGGTCGTGCCGAGTCGCTCCGGAGACGTGGCCGCAGCGACCCAGGGCTGCACGCGGCCGGCGACGTAGCCGTCACCGCGGACCCGCGAGCGTACGTAGGCGCCGGCGACGAAGTCGCTTCCGGTCCGGCCCAGTGTCTCCGTCATGCGGGCGAGGGCGTTCGGCAGCAGTTCGTCGTCGCCGTCGAGGAAACCGAGGTACGGGGTGTCGACGAGCTCCAGACCGACATTGCGCGCGGCGCCGAGACCGCGGGAGGCCCCGTGGCGGATCGTCGTGAAGCGGGGGTCTTCGGCTGCGGCGGCGTCGAAGATCGCTCCTGTGTCATCCGTCGAGCCGTCGTCGATGAGGATCGCCCGCCATCGTGACTCGGTCTGCGCGCGCAGCGAGTCGAGAGCGGCGGGGGCGAAGGCCGCGATGTCGCGTCCGGGGACGATCAGCGTCACGATCGGGGCGGAGGCAGTCACCTGCTGAGTCTATGACCGTGGCTCAGCCGCGGGCCGCGCGCACCGACTCGGCGACGAGCACAGCCAGCCGTTCGGGAGCATCCGGGGGCAGAACCGCGCGATCGAACGTGAAACGTACGGCGGTCTGCGCCACTTCGGGGGCCACACCGCAGGCGAGCAGCACGTGCGACGGCTCGTCGCTGCCCGCCGCGCATGCCGATCCGCTCGACGAGATGACCCCGCGGCGCTCCAGCTCGAGCAGAATCGACTCCCCGCTGGTGCCGGCGAACGTGAAGCTCGCCGTTCCGGGCAGACGGCCTCGGGAATCCCCGGTGAGCGTGGCATCGGGGATGCTCGTGAGCACCCGGGTGATGAACCGCGCGGTCGCCGATCCGACCTGCGCCGCAACCGTTACGCGTTCCGTCTCGGCGAGTTCCAGCGCCGTCGCGAGTGCTACGGCGCCCGCGACGTTCTCGGTGCCTGAGCGTCTCCCGCGCTCCTGGCCGCCGCCGTGCAGCAGCGGCTCCACCGGCACGCGCCCACGGACGGCCAGGGCACCGATGCCTTTCGGAGCCCCGAGCTTGTGGCCGGCGATCGACACCGCGTCTGCGCCGAGATCACCCAGAGGGAGCCATCCCGCCGACTGCACGGCATCCAGATGCAGGGGGACGCGGGCGGCACGGGCGACGGCGGCGAGCGCCGACACATCCTGGACGGTGCCGATCTCGTTGTTGGCGTGGCCGATCGAGATCAGAGCGGAGTCGTCCCTGATCGCCGCAGCCAGGTCATCCGGGTCGATCCGTCCGCGCGAGTCCACGGGCAGGAGGGAGACCTCGATGGCGTGGAAGCGTCGTAGATAGTCGGCGGATCCGAGGATCGACTCGTGCTCGATCGGCGAGGTCACCAGATGCCGCCGCCCCGTCTCGAGAGCCGCGAGCATGATGCCCTTCACCGCGAGGTTGTTCGCTTCGGTGCCGCCGGCGGTGAACACGACGTCGCCCGTCCGCATCCCCAGCACGCGCGCCACCCGTGCACGGGCATCGTCGAGCGCGCCCGCCGCGGCCTCGCCGGCCGTGTGATGGCTCGATGGGTTTCCGAACACGCCGGAGAGGAACGGCCGCATCGCTTCGAGCACCTCCGGTCGTACCGGGGAGGTCGCGGCGTGATCGAGGTAGAGCATGCCGGTGCGGGGCAGGTCCGAGGGCGACATCGCGGTCAGTCGATCCGCAGATCCAGGCCCAGATCGAGGGCGCGCGCGGAGTGTGTCAGCGCCCCCACCGAGATCACGTCCACTCCGGTGCGGGCGATGTCGCCGACCGTGTCGAGGTTCACGCCTCCCGAGGCCTCGACCGTGGCACGGCCGGAGATGAGGGCCACCCCCGCGCGCAGGTCGTCGAGCGAGAAGTTGTCGAGCAGCACGGTGTGGGCACCGCCGTCGAGGACGGCGGGGATCTGGTCGAGCCGGTCGACCTCGACGACGACGTGGGTCGTGTGCGGGAGGCGGGACAGCGCCTCGCGGAGCGCCGTCGCGAGGTCGAGCCCCGAACGCGTGAGCACGGCCAGGTGGTTGTCCTTCGCCATCACGGCATCCGACAGCGAGTACCGGTGGTTGTGTCCGCCGCCCGATTCGACCGCATGCCGTTCGAACGCCCGCAGTCCCGGCGTGGTCTTGCGGGTGTCGGCGATGCGAGCACCAGTGCCCTCGATCGCGGCGACGTACGCGGCGGTGAGGGTGGCGATACCGCTCATCCGCTGCGTGAAGTTCAGGCCGACGCGCTCTGCGGTGAGCACACTGCGGGCCGACCCCGAGACCGAGGCGAGCACGTCGCCCGCGGCGAACTCGTCGCCGTCACCGACGTGCAGGTCGATGTCGAGAGTCGCGTCGGTGAGCCGGAACGCGGCGGCGAAGACCTCTCCACCACTGAAGACTCCGGGTTCCCGGGCGACGAGATCGGCGGTCGCGGTGGCATCCGCTGGCAGCAGCGTGGTACTGGTGACGTCCCCCCAGGGCGCGTCTTCTTCGAGGGCCGCGCCGACGACGCGGTTCATGGTGGCGGTGGTCAGCATCAGACGGGCTCCAGGATCGATGAGGGGAGGCGAGAAGAGGCATCGGCGGCGGTTCCGGCCGCATCGACACGATGGTGGGCGCCGACGGATACCGTGCGGGCGAGCGCTGCGGTGGCCGTCGCCTGCGCGAGCAGCAGCAGATTCGCGTCTTCGTGCGCCGACACGGTCGTCGGCGCCGGGCTCTCCGCGGTCCAGGTCTGCAGGACGTCGAGCGCGCGGGAGAGACCGTCTCTGTTCCGCAGCAGTCCGACGTCCTCCCACATCAGCCGCTGCAGCGCAGAGCGACTGAACGCGGGGGCGATCGCACCGCGGCTCCCTTCCGCACGGGGGCGGGCCTGAGGGGAGCCGTGCGCGACATCCGCCCAGGGTCTCGACAACGCCGCCGCCGCACGGGCCCCGAACACCGCGCCTTCGAGCAGCGAGTTCGACGCCAGACGATTTGCCCCGTGCACCCCGGTGCGTGCCACCTCTCCCGCGGCGAAGAGGCCGGGCACGGTGGTGCGGCCGTCGAGGTCGGTGACCACGCCACCCATCAGGTAGTGCGCGGCCGGCGTCACGGGGATCGGTTCGCGGGCCCAGTCGAAGCCGCGTTCTCTGGTCACCCGATCGATCGTGGGGAACCTCCGCGCGAGGGTCTCGGCACCGAGCATCGTGGCGTCGAGCCTGACCGGGGCGGCCTGAGCCGTGGCGCGGCGTGCGATCGCTCGCGCCACCACGTCGCGCGGTGCGAGCTCGCCGTCGGGGTGGCTGTCGAACACGAACCGACGGGCGTCGTCGTCGATCAGTGTCGCGCCCTCGCCGCGCACCGCCTCGGAGATGAGGAACGCGGGGCCCTTCGCCAGGATCGTCGGATGGAACTGGACGAACTCCAGGTCGGCGACCGCAGCGCCCGCCCGTATCGCGGCGGCGATGCCGTCTCCGGTCGTCCCCGCCGCGTTCGTCGTGTGCGCGTAGAGGTGGCCGGCGCCGCCGGTGGCGAGGATGACGGCATCGGCGGGGATCTCGGAGACCTCACCGTCGAGGAGGATCCGGATTCCGCGCACGGCGCCTTCCTGCCTCAGCAGGTCGACCAGGAAGGCATGTTCGATGAGGGGGATGTCCGTCCGCCGCACGGACGCGACGAGCGCCGCGGAGATCGCCGCGCCCGTGGCGTCACCTCCCGCGTGCACGATGCGGGCGTGGCGGTGGGCGGCTTCACGCCCGAGCAGCAGAGTGCCGTCCACCGCACGATCGAAGCCGACACCGCGTGCGATCAGCTCGGCGATCCGTGCCGCTCCGTCCGTGACCAGCACCTGCACGGCGTCCCGGTCCGACAGCCCGGCACCGGCGTCTCGGGTGTCGGCGGCGTGCAGTGCGGCAGAGTCGTCCGGACCGTAGATGCCGGCGACGCCACCCTGAGCGAGCCCGGTGCAGCCGTCTCCGAGGTCGCGCTTGGTGACGATCGTCACGTCGTGTCCGGCCTCGTGCGCATGAAGCGCCGCGGTGAGTCCCGCAATGCCCGACCCGACGACGATGACGTTCATCGTGCGCCCGCGACCACCGGAGGCCTCGCCGCGAGCATCCGCTCCAGCGCCACACGCGCGGGGTCGGCCACATCGTCGGAGACGGTGATCCGGTTCGGCGTGCGGCCGGCCACCAGCTCCTCCAGAACCCAGGCCAGGTATCCGGGGTGGATGCGGTACATCGTCGAGCAGGGGCACACCACCGGGTCGAGGCAGAAGATCTCGTGCTGCGGGTACTGGGCGGCGAGCCGGCGGACGAGGTTGATCTCCGTGCCGATCGCGAATGTGGTCGGCTCGGTGGCCGTGTCGATCGCCCGGCGGATGTACTCGGTCGAACCGGCCTCATCCGCGGCGTCGACGACCTCCATCGGGCACTCGGGGTGCACGATCACGCGCACGCCGGGGTGCTCGGCACGGGCCTGGTCGATCTGGCCGACGGTGAAACGCCGGTGCACCGAGCAGAAGCCGTGCCACAGGATCACGCGCGAGTCGAGCAGGTCTGCGGCCGAGGATCCGCCGAGCGCTCGCCGTGGGTTCCACATCGGCATGTGTTCGAGCGGCACCCCCATCGCCTTCGCGGTGTTCCGACCCAGGTGCTGGTCGGGGAAGAACAGCACGCGGCGCCCGCGCTCGAAAGCCCACTCGAGCACGGTCTCAGCGTTGGACGAGGTGCAGACGATCCCGCCGTGCCGTCCGACGAAGCCCTTGATCGCCGCCGAGGAGTTCATGTACGTCACCGGGATCACGGGCACGCGGCCGTCGGCGTCGACGGCGTCGAGGTCGCCGAGCACGTCTTCGAGCTGTTCCCAGCAGTCCTCGACCTGGTCGATGTCGGCCATGTCCGCCATCGAGCATCCGGCGGCGAGGTTGGGCAGGATCACCGCCTGGTCGGGCTGCGAGAGCAGATCAGCGGTCTCGGCCATGAAGTGCACGCCGCAGAACACGATGGCTTCGGCATCCGTCCGTCCCTTGGCCGCGGTCGCGAGCTGGAACGAGTCGCCGACGTAGTCCGCATGCTGCACGACCTCCTCGCGCTGGTAGAAATGGCCCAGGATCACGACGCGGTCGCCGAGGGTGGCCTTCGCGGCGCGGATCCGTCTGTCGAGCTCCTCCTCCGTCGCCTCGCGGTACTCGGTGGGCAGCTCTCCCTGACGCGGCGCCCCCGTCGGGATCACGTCGCCCATGGAAGAGCCGGGTCCGTAGCCCGGTCGCGCGTCGAAGTCCCACGGACCGGCGGCGAGGTCGGTGGTGCATGTGGCGTCGGTCGACGCGCCGCTGACGATGGCCTGGATCGCATGGTCGACCGAGGCGTCCAGCGGCGGGACGGCCGGCGCGGGGACGAAGGTGATACTCATCGGGTGCTCGTTTCTTCGGGACCGAGCGGGCCGCGATCGGCCAGCTCGACGTCGGTGTTGTCGCGGTACAGACGTGCAGGTCGGTGGCTTCCGGTGCGGAACCGGTCGGTGGGGAGCAGGTTGCCCGCGGCCTCCACCTGACGCCGGAAATTGGCGGGGTCGAGGGTGCGGCCGAGAATCGCCTCGTAGGCTTCGCGCAGCTCGGCGAGGGTGAACTCCGCAGGAAGGAATCCCTGGGCGACGCGGCTGTAGCCGACCTTGTTGCGCAGACGCCACAGCGCGTACTCGATGATCTTCGCGTGGTCGAAGGCCAGCTGCGGCAGCTCGTCGATGTCGAACCACTCCACGTTCTCGGGCGCGTGACCGGACGCGCGATGCGCCGCGCTCTGCGCTGTCACATCGTCCTGTCGCAGCAGCGCCCAGTAGACGATCGACACGACCCGGGTGGGGGAGCGGTCGACGGCGCCGAAGGCGTAGAGCTGCTCGAGGTAGCTGGGGGAGAGTCCTGTGGTCTCGGCCAGGGTGCGTGCCGAGGCGTCGACGGGCGATTCGGTCGGGGTGAGCCAGCCGCCGGGGAGAGCCCATCGATCGGCGTACGGCTCGCGGGTGCGCCGCACGAGGGGCAGCGCGAGGACCGCGCGTCCGTCGTCCGTGCGACGCAACGTCAGGATGACCGTCGAGACGGCGACCCGGATTTCGCTAGTTTGAGTCATAGACACCTTAACCTCCGAGATCGATCTTAGTGTCATTCGGACACTTAGTGGGCGCAGATGACGGCGGTCCGCGTTGAGTCCGAAACGTTATCTCGCGGGCGCAGGGAAGCTTGTTCGGCGGGGCGGGGTTTGTTAGGTTACTGTCCTAACAAACCCCTTCGGGAGGAGCCGACCGGCTGCCTCCCAGGGCCCAGGAACCCCACCTCCGGGGTTCTGCTCCATCCGGAGCGATCCCTCCTGCAGTGCAGCACCGAGAGGAAACAAGAGAAATGATCCGTAACGGAAGGCGCAAGATTGCGCTCACCGCGATTGCCGGAGCATCCGTCCTCGCCCTGGGCCTCACGGCCTGTGGTGGCGGCAGCGACAGCGGCAACGCGGATGGCGACCGGGCCCTGCGTGTCTGGGCCGGCAGTCAGACCCCGATCGCCGCGAACTACAACCCGTTCGCACCGACAGTGCTTCATGGCGCGCTCGGACCGATCTACGAACCGCTGTTCTTCTACAACAAGACCGCGGACTCCGAGCCGGTCGGTCTGATCGGCGACTCGTTCGAGTACAACGAGGACGGCACGGTCATCACCGTGACCATCAAGCCCGACCTCAAGTGGAGCGACGGCGAGCCGCTCACGGCCAAGGACGTGGCGTTCTCGTTCAACTACGAGGCCAACAACCCCGAAGGCAACGGTCTGGTCTCCGCCGAGGCCACCGACGACACGACCGCCGTCCTGACCTACTCGTCCGCGCAGTACACCACGGAATTCCAGCGGATGGGGTCGAGCTACATCCTCCCCGAGCACGTGTGGAAAGACGTCAAGGACTTCGCCAACTTCACGAACGAGGACCCCGTCGGATCCGGCCCCTACGTCGTCGACAAGACCACGAGCGAGTCCTACACGCTGGTGGCCAACGAGAACTACCGTGATGCCGACAAGCTCGGCATCAAGAAGGTCCAGTACATCGCGGTCGACAACAACCAGACCGCTCAGGATCTGCTCGCCGCCGGCAAGCTCGACTGGACCGGCATGTTCATCCCGAACCCGGACGACGTGACCGGCAACGGCAAGATCGACTGGATCAACACGCCCCAGGACCCGACGGTTCTCTACACCTGCTCGAACGCCGACCTCGGCTGCACCGGTCCGCAGACCGACGTCGCCGTGCGTCAGGCGCTCAACGTCGCGATCGACCGCTCCACCATCAAGGACAAGGCGTTCGTCGGGCTGACGGGCGACATCTCTCCCGCGTTCACTCTGCTGCCGCGCGACGAGAAGTGGCTCGCCGATCCGGCCAACGAGGTCAGCCCGCAGGAGGCGAACGCCGCCGAGGCTGGTTCGATCCTCGAGGCCGCCGGCTACACCAAGGGCTCCAGCGGCATCTACGAGAAGGGTGGCGTGCCGCTCGAGCTCACGCTCACCTCGGTCGACGGGTGGACCGACTACAACGACGCCGCGAAGCTGATCGCCGAGCAGGCAGAGGCGGCCGGCATCAAGATCACGGCATCGACCGTGCAGTGGCAGGAGTTCTCCGACTCCCGTCAGGGTGGCGACTTCCAGCTGATCATGGGTGGTGTGATCGGCACGTCCGTCGCCGACCCGTTCCAGATCTACCGCGACTGGTTCGGCGGCACCGCCGTCGAGTCGACGAGCCCCGTCGGCACGGAGGTCCCGGCAGGCCGTTGGAACTTCAGCCGTTACAGCAACCCGGTCGTCGACACCGCGATCCAGTCGGCGATCAGCACGAACGACGAGGCGACGAAGAAGGAGCTGTACGCGACGATTCAGACCGAGATCGTCCGTGACCTGCCCTACATCCCGCTCGTGATCAACGCGACGCAGACCTTCTACAACACGAAGGACTACACGGGCTGGCCGACCGAGGAAGACCTCTACGCCTTCCCGCCGTCCTGGGGTGCGATCGCGGCAGGCTACGTGCTGACGCAGCTGCAGCCGGTCAAGTAGTAAAGGAGTCGGGGAAGAGGGAAGTCAGGAAAACAGTGACATGAAGTTCTATGCACGAAGAATCGGGTTCTACGCGTTCACGCTCTGGGCCGCGATCTCCATCAACTTCCTTCTTCCCCGGCTCATGCCGGGGAACCCGGCCGACATCATGATCGCCAAGATGCAGCGAGCAGGCGGTGAGGTCTCCGAGACCGCCATCCGCAACATCAAGCTCCTGCTCGGCGGCGACGATTCCTCTCTCTGGGAGCAGTATCTGTCCTACTGGGGACGCATGTTCCAGGGCGATCTCGGAGTATCGGTCACCAAGTTCCCCACTCCGGTGACGGAGCTCATCGCCGGTGCGCTTCCCTGGACGCTCGTCCTGGTCGGCACCGCGACCGTCATCTCCTTCGTCCTCGGCGTCGTGCTCGGCGCCTGGGCCGGATGGAAGCGAGGCACCTGGGTCGACCACCTGATCCCCGTCACGACTGTGCTCCAGTCGATCCCGTACTTCTGGTTGGCGCTGATCCTCGTCTCGGTGTTCGCGGTCGGTCTCGGCTGGTTCCCGATCTTCGGCGGGTACGACGTCTTCGACTACCCGGACGGCCCCGAGCCGACCTGGGCGTTCTTCACCGACGCCGTCGCGCACGCGATCCTGCCCGCTATCACGATCGTGATCAGCTCGGTCGGCGGGTGGATGTTCGGCATGCGCAACATGATGGTCTCCACGCTCGCCGAGGACTACGTGCTGACGGCGGAGGCGAAGGGTCTCCGGCCCCGTCGCGTGCTCACCACCTACGCGGCCCGCAATGCGGCGATCCCCTCGATCGCGGGCTTCTCGATCACGCTCGGTTTCGTGGTCGCCGGCTCGATCGTGATGGAGCAGGTGTTCACCTACCCCGGAATCGGCAAGCTGATGTTCCAGGCTGTGACCAACAACGACTACGCGCTGATGCAGGGACTGTTCCTCGTCATCACCCTGACGGTGCTCGCCGCCAACTTCATCATGGACCTCGTCTATGGCTTCATCGACCCGAGGGCTCGCCAGAATGTCTGACACGAAGAACCCGCTCCTGACGCAGGAGCCACCCGTCACCGCCCCGGCCAGCACGGTCTCGCTCGCCACGCAGCAGGGGCGCAAGCGTCGTCGCATCCTTCCCAGCACTTCGCCGAAGTTCATCGTCGGCGTGATCCTGGTCGCGGCCATCGTGCTGTTCGCGATCATCGCGCCGATCTTCTCGCAGGACCCGCGCAGCACGGCGAACCCTGCGCTCCAGCCGCCCTCCGCGGAACACTGGCTCGGCACCACCAAGCTCGGCAACGACATGTTCGCGCAACTGGCGATCGGCGCTCAGGGGTCCCTGCTCATCGGTGTGACCGCCGGCGGCATCGCGATCGTGCTGTCGTTGTTCTTCGGCGTTCTGGCCGGATATCTGGGCGGCTGGCGCGAAGACGGTCTCGCACTCCTCACGAACGTGATGATCGTGATCCCCGGGCTTCCGCTGGTGATGGTCATCGCCTCGTTCGTGCCGCAGCGCAGTTGGCAGCTCGTCGCGTTCGTGCTCGGCATCACCTCCTGGGCCGGGGCGGCATATGTGCTCCGGCTCCAGACACGATCGCTCCGCACGCGTGACTATGTCTATGCGTCGAAGGTCGCAGGGGAGCGGTCGTTCCGCGTGATCCTGGTCGAGATCATGCCGAATCTCCTGCCGCTGCTCACGGCCCAGTTCCTCTTCGCGATCATCTTCGCGATCCTCGGAGAGGCCGGCCTGTCCTACCTCGGTCTCGGCCCCAACTCCTCGATCACGTGGGGATCGATCCTCAACGACGCGCAGTCGGGGCAGGCCCTCGGACGCGGTGCCTGGTGGTGGTTCGTCCCGCCGGGGCTCATGATCGCGATTCTCGGTGCCGGCCTGTCGCTCATCAACTTCGCGATCGACGAGGTCATCAATCCGAAGCTGCGCAATGCGCCCGAAGCCGCGCGGCGTGTGCGCAAGGCCGCCAAGACCAAGGGAGTCACCGCATGAGCGAGCCGGTCCTGACGGCGCGGAACGTGTCGATCGAGTATGAGGTGGATCCGCCGGTGAAGGCCGTGCGGGATGTGTCGCTGACGTTGAACCGGGGCGAGATCCTGGGGTTGGCGGGGGAGTCGGGCTGCGGGAAGACGACCCTGGCCTACGGCATGAACCGTCTGCTCAAGGCTCCGGCTCTGATGACGGGCGGGGAGATCGTGTTCCATGACCGGGATGGTCATGACATCGACATTGTGGGACTGGACGGCGAGGGTCTGCGCGCGTTCCGGTGGGACAAGATCTCGATGGTGTTCCAGGGGGCGATGAACTCGTTGAACCCGGTGATCAGTGTCAAGGCACAGATCTTCGACATCTTCGACACGCACCGGCCCGGGATGAGCAAGAAGGCGAAGACCGCGCGGGCGGAGGAACTGCTGACGCTCGTCGGCGTGGACCCCAACCGCCTGTCGAGTTTCCCGCATGAGCTGTCGGGTGGCATGCGGCAGCGCATGATGATCGCGATGGCTCTGGCCCTCGATCCGCAGGTGATGATCATGGACGAGCCGACCACGGCGCTGGACGTGGTCGTGCAGCGGGGCATCATCCGGGAGATCATGCGGCTGCGGGAGAAGCTCGGATTCGCGGTGATCTTCATCACGCATGATCTGCCGATGCTGATCGAGATCAGTGATCGGATCGCGATCATGTTGCAGGGGCAGATCGTCGAGGAGGGAACGGCGGAGGAGATCTACCGGACTCCGCAGCACGAGTACACGAAGCGGTTGCTGTCGAGCTTCCCGTCGCTCAAGGGCGAGCGGGGCGACTTCGTCCGCACCGGTGTGAGCCAGGAGGGCGTCCGATGACCACGAGCATCACGAGCTCCACCGCGGCCGTGCCGCAGGTGGCGACGTTGGAGGCGCGGAATCTGGTGAAGGATTTCCACCTGCGGTCGGGATTCAAGACCAGCATCCTCCATGCGGTGAAGGACGTGTCGTTCACCATCGAGGCGGGCAAGACGGTCGCCCTGGTGGGGGAGTCGGGGTCGGGGAAGTCGACGATCGCCCGGATGCTGATGAAGCTGGAGACGCCCACCAGCGGCGAGATCCTGTTGGACGGGAAGGCGTCCGGGGCTCGGGGGCGCGCGTTGGAGCGGTACCGCGCGGACGTGCAGATGGTGTTCCAGGACCCGTTCGCGTCGTTGAACCCGTTCCACACGATCGTTCATCATCTGGAGCGGCCGATCCGTCTGCACCACCCGGAGCTGTCGCGGGCGCAGGTGCGGGAGCGCGCGGTGGAGCTGTTGGAGCGGGTGCGTCTGACCCCAGGGGAGAGTTTCGCGGAGCGGCGCCCGCACGAGCTCTCGGGCGGGCAGCGACAGCGTGTCGCGATCGCGCGGGCTCTCGCCCCGGGCGCCCGGTTCATCGTCGCCGACGAGCCGGTCTCGATGCTGGACGTGTCGATCCGGCTGGGGGTGTTGAACCTTCTCGCAGATCTGCAGCGCGAGGAGAACCTGGGTGTGCTGTACATCACACACGACCTGGCCACGGCGAGGCACTTCTCGGATGAGATCATGGTGCTCTACAAGGGTGACGTCGTCGAGCGCGGCCCCGCGGACGAGGTCATCCTCAACCCGCAGCACGAATACACCAGGACGCTCCTCGGTGCCGCACCAGAACCCGACAACCTCGGCCGCCTGCGCGACGAGGTGCGGGCCGAACTCGGCATCACCCGCTGACGGCCGGCGCTCCGCCTTCGAATCGCGTGAATGGTCGCGTCTGACCCCGGAACGGGACCATTCGCGCGATTCGAACGCGCTTCCGGAGAATCCGGCACCGAGGATCCGACCGGCTAGACTGGACCCACAATTGAAGACAGGCCGAATGAACCACGCGGGAGAGCCCCGGCGAACGCAGCCGGGCACCGAAGGAGCAAGCCTCCCCGCCAATCTCTCAGGTACGCGTACCGCGCGGTTCCGGCCACTCTGAAAAGCGATCCGGCGACTCTGCGGATCCGCCGACGGTGAAAGCCCCGCCTCCGTGCACGGGTGAAGCTCTCAGGCCCATGACAGAGGGGGAGTTCCGAGGAACGACGGTGCCGCCGTTCCGCCCGACACAGCCCGGGAGAACTCCATGTCCGACCCCCGCTACACCCCGCTGCGCGCACGCCATGAGGCGCTGGGCGCATCGTTCACCGACTTCGGCGGCTGGCAGATGCCGGTGCGGTACACCTCCGACCTCGCCGAACACCACGCCGTGCGCCAGAGCGCGGGCATCTTCGACATCTCGCACATGGCCGAGTTCACGGTCCAGGGCAGCGGAGCCGCCGATTTCCTCGACAACGCCCTGGCCGGCCGCCTGTCGGCGCTGGCCGTCGGGAAGGCGAAGTACTCGCTCCTGCTCGCCGAGTCCGGCGGGATCATCGACGACGTGATCGTCTATCGCCTCGAGGGCGACGACTTCCTCATCATCTCCAACGCGGGCAACCGCGACGCCGTCTCTGCTGCTCTGCGCGATCGCACCGACGGCTTCGACGTCGTGGTGCAGGACGTCTCCGACGACTATGCACTCATCGCCGTGCAGGGACCGAATGCCGAGGCCATCCTCGCCGAGACCCCGGGCATCACAGACGTCAGCATTCCCTGGACCGAGCAGAAGTACTACGCCTGGGCGTCCGCGAACTACGACGGCGTGCCCGTCCTCCTCGCGCGCACCGGTTACACCGGCGAGGACGGCTTCGAGCTTCTGGTCGCCGCCGACCGCGCCGCGTCGCTCTGGGATGCGCTCCTCGCCGCGGGCGCACCGCACGGCCTCGTCCCCGCCGGACTCGCCGCGCGCGACACCCTGCGGCTCGAGGCGGGTATGCCCCTGTACGGCCACGAGCTGAGCCTCGACACCCGGCCGGCGCAGGCGGGCCTTGGCCGGGTGGTCGTGAGCGCGAAGGAGCAGTTCGTCGGCAAGGCCGCTCTCTCCGCCGCTGCGGAGTCGGCCGACGCATCGGAAGCGCCGGTCCTGGTCGGACTCGTCGCCGAGGGCAAGCGCGCCGGTCGCGCCGGCTACGCCGTGGTCGACGAACACGGGTCGGTGCTCGGTGAGATCACGAGCGGCGCGCTCAGCCCCACGCTCGGTCATCCGATCGCGATGGCCTACGTGACCCCGTCTTCCGCGGAAGAGGGAACCGCAGTATTCCTTGATGTGCGGGGAACCAGAATCCCCGCGACCGTGACCGCCCTGCCTTTCTACCGGAGGACCAAATGACCGATCTCGCCGCACTCCACTACACCGAAGAGCACGAGTGGATCGCCGCTGACGGCGACACCGTGACCATCGGGATCACCGACTACGCCGCCGAGAAGCTGGGCGACGTCGTGTTCGTCGAGCTCCCCGCAGTCGGCACCGAGGTCACCGCAGGAGCGGTCGTCGGCGAGATCGAATCGACGAAGTCGGTCGGCGAGCTCTATGCTCCCGTCTCGGGCACGGTCGTCGAGATCAACGACGCAGCGGTGGATGACCCGTCGCTCGTCAACGCGGCGCCGTTCGAGGGCGGATGGCTGCTCAAGGTCACCGTTGCCGCCGGTGCTCTCGACGGTCTGCTCGACCGCGACGCCTATGTCGCTCTCACGGAGGGGTGATTCTCCAGTGGTCACTTTCGCCGATCGTCACATCGGACCCACGGATGCCGCGCAGCGCACGATGCTCGCCGCCCTCGGTCTCGACACCACCGCAGCCGACTCTGCGCTGAGTCCGGTAGAGGCGCTCATGCGCCAGGCCGTGCCGGCGTCGATCTACACCGGTCCGTCTGCCGAGGCCACGGATGCGCCCTCGCTCATCCCGTCCGCGGCGAGCGAGACCGAGGCTCTCGCCGAGCTCCGGACGCTCGCTTCGCGCAACACCGTGAACCGCCCGATGATCGGCTTGGGATACTACGGCACCATCACGCCGCAGGTGATCCAGCGCAACGTGCTGGAGAACCCCTCCTGGTACACGGCGTACACGCCGTACCAGCCGGAGATCTCCCAGGGGCGTCTGGAGGCGCTCATCAACTTCCAGACGATGGTCGCCGAGCTCACCGGGCTGACCACGGCCAACGCGTCGATGCTCGACGAGTCGACCGCGGTCGTCGAGGCGATGCTGCTCGCCCGTCGTGCCTCGAAGTCGGCGTCGACCGTGTTCGCGGTCGACGCCGATGCCCTCCCGCAGACCAGGGCGATGCTCGACACGCGTGCGGAGGCCCTGGGTATCGAGATCGTCACGGTCGATTTCGCCGCTGGCGAGGAGCTGCCGGCCGACCTGTTCGGTGTGTTCGTCCAGTACCCCGGGGCATCCGGACGGGTCTGGGACCCGTCCGCCGTCTTCGACGCCGCGCACCTCTCCGGTGCTCTCGCCGTCGCGGCGGCGGATCTGCTCGCACTCACCCTGATCGCCTCGCCCGGATCCCTCGGCGCCGACGTGGCGGTCGGCACGACCCAGCGCTTCGGCGTGCCGATGGGCTTCGGCGGGCCGCACGCCGGCTATATGGCGGTCCGCTCCGGCCTCGAGCGTCAGCTGCCCGGTCGACTCGTGGGAGTGTCGGTCGATGCCGACGGCAAGCCCGCGTACCGGCTCTCGCTGCAGACGCGCGAACAGCACATCCGTCGCGAGAAGGCGACGTCGAACATCTGCACCGCCCAGGTGCTGCTGGCCGTCATGGCATCGATGTACGCGGTGTACCACGGCCCTGACGGGCTGCGCGAGATCGCGACCCAGACGACCGCGAAGGCCGCCCTGTTGCGTGACTGGCTGGTCGATTCCGGTGCCGAAGTCGTGCACGCGGAGTTCTTCGACACCGTGCAGGTGCGTGTTCCCGGTCGGGCGGCCGAGTACGCCGCGCAGGCGCACGACGGCTACGGCATCCTGCTGCACGTCGCCGACGCCGACACGGTCGGCATCGCGGTCGACGAGACCACGACTCTCGGCGAGCTGCACCAGGTCGCCATGGTCTTCGGCGGCAAGAACGAGCGGGCGTTCGGTCTCTTCGGCAACGACAAGCTGCGGGCGCTCCCGAACGACTTGCGGCGTCAGGACGAGTACCTCACGCACCCGGTCTTCCACTCGCATCGCTCGGAGACCGCCATGATGCGGTATCTGAAGAGCCTCTCCGACCGTGACTACGCGCTCGATCGCGGCATGATCCCCCTGGGATCGTGCACCATGAAGCTCAACGCCGCGACCGAGATGGCCGCCATCACGTGGCCCGAGTTCGCGGGCATCCACCCGTTCGCTCCGGCCGCCGATGTGCAGGGCTACCTCGAGCTCATCGGTCAGCTCGAGGGCTGGCTCGCCGAGGTCACCGGCTACGACGCGGTCTCGTTGCAGCCGAACGCCGGCTCGCAGGGCGAGCTGGCGGGTCTCCTCGCCATCCGCGGGTACCACCACGCGAACGGCGACACGCATCGCACGGTCTGCCTCATCCCGTCGTCGGCACACGGCACGAATGCGGCTTCGGCCGTGCTCGCCGGCATGAAGGTCGTCGTCGTCGCGACGGACGAACTCGGCAACGTCGATCTCGACGACCTGCGCGCGAAGATCGCCCAGCACGCCGACGAGTTGTCGGCCCTGATGATCACCTACCCCTCCACGCACGGTGTGTACGAGGAGCAGGTCGTGGAGATCACGGCCGCCGTGCATGACGCCGGTGGGCAGGTGTACGTCGACGGCGCCAACCTCAACGCCCTGCTCGGCTATGCGCGCTTCGGTGACCTGGGCGGCGACGTCTCGCATCTCAACCTGCACAAGACGTTCGCGATCCCGCACGGCGGCGGCGGCCCCGGCATCGGGCCGGTCGCGGCGAAGTCGCACCTCGCACCGTTCCTGCCTTCGCACCCCCTCGCGCAGAGCGCGGAGCACTTCGGCGGCTTCACGTTCGAGGGCGGTGTGATCTCCGCCGCTCCCTACGGGTCCGCGGGGATCCTGCCGATCTCGTGGGCGTACGTGCGCATGATGGGCGCCGACGGGCTGCGTCGCGCCACCGCCGCTGCCGTCCTCTCGGCGAACTACATCGCGGAGCGTCTCGGCAGCCACTTCCCGGTGCTGTACACCGGTGAGAACGGCCGCGTCGCTCATGAGTGCATCCTCGACCTGCGTCCGCTCAAGGAAGCCACCGGCATCACGGTCGATGACGTCGCCAAGCGCCTCATCGACTACGGCTTCCACGCGCCGACCATGTCGTTCCCCGTCGCGGGAACCCTGATGGTCGAGCCGACGGAGTCGGAGGACCTCGACGAGATCGAGCGCTTCATCGAAGCGATGATCATGATCAAGGCCGAAGCGGAGGCCGTCGCTGCCGGTCGCTGGCCGGCCGATGACAATCCGCTGGTGCACGCGCCGCACACTGCGGTCTCGCTCATCGCGGGGGAGTGGAACCACGCGTATTCGCGCGAGGACGCCGCCTACCCGGTGCATGCGCTGGTCACCGGAAAGTACTGGCCGCCCGTGCGCCGCATCGACCAGGCCTACGGCGACCGCAACCTGGTGTGCGCCTGCCCGCCCGTGGAGGCCTTCGCCTGAGCCTCGTGCTCATCCGAGCAGACGGTGTCGCGCTTCCGTGTGGAGCGCGGCACCGTCTTCTGTTTCGTGGTGTTTCCCCGGTGTTACAGATGGTCACCACTCAGTAACAGTTCGTTAGCTGAGGGCGGCTGCGACAGAGGCGCGGGTTACTCTCAGGTATCCCTGCGTGCTCGACGATGCGCACGCAGAACCCCGAATGTCCACAGGAGGACACAAAGTGAAGCGCAACAAGATCGCCCTTGCGGGCACCGCGTTGTTCGTGATCGGCGCGCTGGCGCTGGCGGGCTGCGCCAGCGGTGGCGGAAACGACTCGAAGGGCGACGCCGGCGGCAACGTCGACGCGGACGCTATCATCACGACGAACGGATCCGAGCCGGAGAACCCGCTCATCCCGACCAACACCAACGAGGTCGGTGGCGGAAAGATCCTCGACGAGATCTTCGCTGGGCTCATCTACTACGACGCCGACGGCAAGCCGGTCAACGACGTGGCTGAGGAGATCACCACCGAGGACCCCCAACACCTCACCGTCAAGCTCAAGAAGGGCGAGACCTTCACCGACGGTGAAGAGGTCACTGCAGACAACTTCATCAAGGCGTGGAACGAGGGTGCGAAGGCCTCGAACAAGCACCTCTCCAGCTATTTCTTCGAGGACATCGAGGGCTTCAGCTACGACGAGGACTCCGAGCTCACCGGCCTGCAGCAGGTGGATGACTACACCTTCACCATCGCGCTGAACAAGCCTGCGTCTGACTTTGCTCTGCGCCTGGGCTACTCGGCTTTCTACCCGCTGCCCGACGTCGCTTTCGAGGACATGGCCGCCTTCGGTGAGAACCCGATCGGCAACGGACCCTACAAGCTCGACGGCGACAACGCCTGGCAGCACGACGTGCAGATCGACCTCGTCCGCAACGACGACTACGACGGTGGACGCAAGGCTGCCAACGGCGGCCTCACCATCAACTTCTACGCGACGCAGGAGGCTGCATACGCCGATCTGCTCGGCGGAGAGGTCGACGTCATCGACGCGATCCCGGCAGCATCCCTGCCGACCTTCCAGGATGAGCTGGGTGACCGCGCGGTGAACCAGCCGTCGGCTGTGTTCCAGTCGTTCACGATCGGCCAGTTCCTCCCGCACTTCTCCGGTGAAGAGGGCATTCTGCGTCGTCAGGCGATCTCCATGGCGATCGACCGCGAGCAGGTCACCGAGAAGATCTTCTCCGGAACCCGTACCCCGGCTGTCGACTTCACGTCGCCGGTCATCGACGGCTGGTCCGACAGCGTTCCCGGCAACGAGGTCCTCAAGTTCAACGCCGAGAAGGCGAAGGAACTGTGGGCCGAGGCCGACAAGATCTCGCCGTGGGAGGGCACCTTCCAGATCGCCTACAACTCCGACGGTGGACACCAGGAGTGGGTCGACGCGGTGACCAACCAGATCAAGAACACCCTCGGCATCGACGCCTCTGGCGCTCCGTACCCGACGTTCGCGGTCATCCGTGAAGAGGTCAACAACCGCTCGATCAAGACGGCAGCCCGTTCGGGTTGGCAGGCGGACTACCCGGGTCTGTACAACTTCCTGGGCCCGCTCTACGCCACGAACGCCGGATCCAACGACGGCGACTACTCGAACCCCGAGTTCGACAAGCTGATCGCCGCCGGCATTAGCAACCCCGACTCGGCAGCGCAGATCGAGGACTTCACCAAGGCGCAGGAGGTTCTGTTCAACGACCTTCCCGCGATCCCGCTGTGGTACTCGAACGTCACCGGTGGATTCAGCGAGAACGTCGACAACGTCACGTTCGGCTGGAACTCGGTGCCGCTGTACTACGAGATCACGAAGGCCGCCAAGTAGGTCGGACTGAACTGATCCCTGTGAGGCGGTGACGGCAACGTCACCGCCTCACAGGGCTGTTCTCGTTCTGCCTGTTTGCCGTTCTCAAGAAGGAACCGCGGATGCTCAGCTACATCCTCAGACGTCTCCTGCAGGTGATCCCCGTGTTCTTCGGGGCCACCCTGCTCATCTACTTCCTGGTCTTCGCGATGCCGGGAGACCCCATCCTCGCCCTGTTCGGTGATCGCACGCCGAACCCTGCCCTCGTCGAGGCGCTCCGTGAGCAGTACCACCTGAACGACCCGTTCATCGTGCAGTACTGGTACTACATCACCGGTGTTCTGACCGGAGACCTTGGCACGACGTTCTCCGGGCGTTCGGTCGCCGATGTGCTCGCCGACACCCTTCCCGTGACCGGCCGCCTGGCGATCATGGCGATCGGAATCGAGTTCACGCTCGCGATCATCGTCGGAACGATCTCCGGATTGCGCAAGGGCAAGGCTTTCGACAACATTGCCCTTGTCGTCGCTCTGGTCGCGATCGCCATCCCGATCTTCGTCCTCTGCTTCCTCGCTCAGTACTTCCTCGCGATTCAGTGGGGATGGTTCAAACCGACCGTCGGTGCGGACAACGACTGGGGCGGACTCTGGCTGCCTGCCCTCGTTCTCGGATTCAGCCTCTTCGCGGTGAGTATGCGCCTCATGCGCGGTTCCGTGATCGAGACGCTGAACCAGGACTGGGTGCGCACGGCCTACAGCAAGGGTCTGTCGCGCGGTCGAGTTATCCCCGTGCACGTGCTGCGCAACTCGCTCATCCCCGTGATCACGAACTCCGCTACCAATTTCGGCGTGCTGCTCGTCGGCGCGACCGTCACCGAAGGCATCTTCAACGTGCCTGGCGTCGGTAACACTCTCTTCCAGGCTGTGCAGAGGGGAGAGGGGCCCACCGTGGTCTCGTTCGTGACGGTTTTCGTCATCCTCTACGTCCTGGTGAACCTGCTCGTCGACCTGCTCTATGGTCTGCTCGACCCGAGGATCCGCTATGTCTGACCCCACGACTCCACAGCACTACGTCGCTCCGGTCGAGACCGAGTCGATCACCGTCGATGCCGTCCGCATCGCGGAGAAGCCCAGCAACCTGTGGCGCGACGCCTGGCGGGATCTGCGTCGTCGACCATTGTTCTGGTTCTCGGTCGTCCTCGCCACACTGTTCATCGTCGTCGCCGCATGGCCGTCGCTCTTTACGAACGTCGACCCCCGTAGTTGCGACCTCATGTACAGCAACGAGGGTCCTGCCCCGGGGCATCCGCTCGGTTACACCTTCCAGGGATGCGACATCTATTCGCGCATCATCTGGGGTGCGCAGACCTCCCTCGCAGTGGGTCTCATCGCGACGATCATCGCGTCGTTTGTCGGCCTCGTCATGGGCGCTCTCGCCGGCTTCTACGGTGGTTGGTTGGACGCGCTGCTCTCCCGTATCGGCGACATCTTCTTCGCGATCCCGTACATTCTCGCGGCTGTCGTGGTGATGACGGTGTTCTCGGACTCCCGCTCGGTGTGGACGCTCGCGTTCGCGATCGGTGGCTTCGCCTGGGCGTCGACCGCACGTGTCGTCCGCGCGGAGATCCTCCGCGTGCGTCAGGCAGACTTCGTGATGGCCTCGCGATCGCTGGGCCAGTCCAAGTTCCGCACGCTGCTCAATCACGTCATCCCGAACGCGATCGCCCCGCTGCTCGTCGTCTCGACTCTCGGACTTGCTGCTGCCATCGTCGCAGAGGCCACACTGTCCTTCCTCGGTGTCGGCCTCGGCAGCAGCGTCATGTCCTGGGGCAACGACATCAGCCAGGCGCAAGCTGCGCTTCGCGTCGCGCCGATGGCACTCATCTATCCGTCGATCGCGCTCACGCTCGCCGTGCTCGCGTTCGTGACTCTGGGCGAACTCACTCGAGACGCCCTCGACCCGAAGGCGAGGGCCCGTCGATGAGAGACGTGATCTCCGATCTGGTTCCTCTGCTGAGCGTTCGCGACCTCAAGGTCGCGTTCCGTACTCAAGAGGGTCTGCGCGAAGTGCTCCACGGCGTCAGCTTCGATATCTTCCCCGGCGAGACCGTGGCGATCGTCGGGGAATCCGGCTCGGGCAAGTCGACGACGGCGACTGCCATCGTCGATCTGCTCCCCGGGACCGGCACGATCACCCACGGGTCGATCACTCTCGAAGGTCGCGAGCTCACCAAGCTCAGCCGTCGTGAGATGGAGCAGGTCCGTGGACGTGACGTCGGCTTCGTTCCGCAGGATCCGATGTCGAACCTCAACCCCGTCTGGAGCATCGGCTTCCAGGTGAAGGAGGCGGTCCGTGCGAACGGCATCGCGAAGGGGCGCCAGGCGGCCAACGATCGCACGGTGGAGGTCTTGAAGCAGGCCGGTCTCGCAGATGCAGAGCGCCGTCTCCACCAGTACCCGCATCAGTTCTCGGGAGGCATGCGCCAGCGTGCTCTCATCGGTATCGGACTCGCGGCCGACCCCAAGCTGCTGATCGCCGACGAGCCTACCTCGGCTCTCGACGTGACGGTGCAGCGCGTGATCCTCGATCACATGGCCTCGCTCACCCGCGACAAGGGCACCTCCGTGCTGCTGATCACCCACGACCTCGGTCTTGCGGCCGAACGTGCGGAGAAGATCATCGTCATGAGCGGCGGGAGCATCGTCGAGGCTGGCCCGAGCAGGCAGATCCTCGAGAATCCGCAGCATCCGTACACGAAGCGGCTCGTCGCTGCGGCTCCCAGCGTGGCCTCGCAGCGGATTCAGGCGGTTGTCGAGGACCGGGGCATCGAAACCCTCGAGGACCTCGCCGACATTCCGCCGGCGGTCCGTGTCGCGGGTCTCACGAAGGACTACAAGATCCGCCAGGGGAACTTCCGCAGCGAAGCGTTCCGCGCGGTGGACGATGTGTCGTTCGAGATCCCGAAGGGCAAGACGCTCGCTCTGGTCGGTGAGTCGGGCTCGGGGAAATCCACGGTCGCGAAGATGGTCTTGAAGCTCGAGGATCCGACGAGCGGCACCATCGAGATCGATGGGCAGGACGTCTCCGGTCTGTCGACCGCCCAGTCCTTCGGCCTGCGTCGCCGGATGCAGCCGGTCTTCCAGGATCCGTATGGTTCGCTCGACCCACTGCGCAACATCGGCAACACGATCGCGGAACCGCTGCAGATCCACGGTGTGGGAGACCGGGCGTCCCACCGTGAACGCGTCGAGGAGCTCCTCGATCAGGTGGCGCTTCCGCGCGCGCTCGCGACGCGGTATCCGAACGAGCTC
The DNA here is from genome assembly GCF_000708345.1 of Microbacterium sp. Cr-K32. Lineage (NCBI taxonomy): Bacteria > Bacillati > Actinomycetota > Actinomycetes > Micrococcales > Microbacteriaceae > Microbacterium > Microbacterium sp. Cr-K32. The sequence continues at coordinate 166,210 of NZ_JARD01000022.1, forward strand.
TCGGGCGGTCAGCGGCAGCGTGTCGCGATCGCACGCGCGCTCGCGTTGAAGCCGGACATGGTCGTACTCGACGAGGCCGTCTCTGCTCTCGACGTGCTCGTTCAGGATCAGGTGCTGAAGCTCCTGGCCGATCTCCAATCGGAGCTCGACCTGACGTACTTGTTCATCACGCACGACCTCGCCGTCGTCCGCGTGTCGAGCGACCTCGTCTGTGTGATGGAGAGCGGAAAGATCGTCGAGCAGGGGACCGTCGACGAGATCTTTGCCAACCCGCAGCAGGAGTACACCGACCGTCTGCTCAAGGCGATCCCCGGGGCGTCGATCCCTCTCGGCGGTCGCTGACGGTGACCGAACCGCTGCATCCCGAGGGCGCGCGCACATATCGCGCGTCCTCGGGACTGGTCATCCTGATCCCGAGCACGCTACTCGCGCTCTTCCTTCTCGGCGACGCCGTCGTCCGGGGGAGTTGGGCGCAGATGCTGCTCCTCGCGCCTTGGGTGCTGCTCGCACTGTGGATCGTGTACGAGTTGAGCTACGTCTCCTCGGTCCGGGTGGAATCCGAGGGGGTCGTGGTGCAGAACATGCTGCGGCGGACCTGCTTCGGTTGGGCCAATGTGCGCGACATCGATCTTCGCTGGCAGCTCCAGTTCTCGCTCGACGACGGACGCGAGCTGACGTGCTACGGCGGCCCTGCTCGTGCACGGCCGCCGCGTCCGGCTCGAGGCGATGAGGTCGAACCCAAGGCTCCGGCTGGCCTCCGCGCTCTCACGGACATTCGTGATCTCTGGGATGCGGCACCGCCCGCGCACACGTCGATCCGTCGCACCTGGGACGTCCCGGCGATCATCGCATTCGCCGTCATCGTGGTCTGGGCGGTCGGGGCGATCGTCGTCGTCAACGTCGGCTGAAGGGCATACGCGCCTGCCGTTCGAGGGTGCCTTTCCGCCATCGTGGACTTCCCTTTCGTGCGAACCGTTCACAGGTAGTCGGCGATATGGGTGGGTTCAATCGGTAACAAGTCCATCGGCGCCCGATTCCGTTGACTCGCTTCGACAGAATTGATACCCCTGAGAGACATCGATCAAAAGGGGGATTTTGCAATGAAGCAAAGAAAGTTCGTACTCGGTCTTGTCGCAGGCGCATCCGCGTTGGCGTTGGCATTGGGCGGCGCCAGTTCTGCCAGTGCGGCCGCCTTGGCCACGACGACCATCGGGACGAAGACTTCATCGACTTTGACGAACACTTTCGCGTCTACGCCCGCGCTTCCGGACAACTCCAAGATCACCGTGACGGCGAACTTCTCCAACCACGCTGCCAATAGTGTGAAGATCACCACTTACAGGATCTGCTATACGAGTGGCCCCGCGACGAGTATTACTGTCGCGCCCTACACCAGGAATTCGGGTGGCAATGCGGCCGGCGATACCACTCCGTGGCTCGTCGTCGCGAAGGGAAAGTGTCAGACGTGGACGGCGAACAAGGTGTACTACAAGCAGTCAGACGGCGAGGTCGTCCGCGTGGTTTCGCGAATCGGAACCACAATCGAGACCATCGCTGCGTGGTATCGCTGATCCTGGATCTGAACTGACCGGATGGCACCCGGAGAGGGCCGCCGTCAACCGGTGGGATGCCGAGAGCGGCATCCCACCGGTCCAACACTCAGCCCGGCAACCCGAACAACTCCGGCCACATCGACGCCGCCCACGGATACCCGACGAACGCGGCGGCGTCGATCACGAAGTGCGCCACGAGGAACGGCATCAGTCGGCCCGTGCGCTGGTACAGCCAGCCGAAGAGCAGCCCCATCACCAGATTCCCGATGAAGGCGGGGTATCCCTGGTAGAGGTGATAGCTCGCGCGGAGGATCGACGTGGAGATGATGATCGCCCACGGACTCCACCCGAGCTGCCGGAGCCGGGTGAAGAGATAGCCGAGCACGACGAACTCCTCCTGTAGGGAGGCTCGGGCGGCGGCCAGCAGCAAGACGGGAACGGTCCACCAGAAAGCGCCCACCCCTGCGGGGTCGATCGCGACCGTGAGCCCGAGGGCGCGGCCGGCGAGGTAGAGGCCGAGTCCGGGGACTCCGATGGCCAGGACGAGGAGCACCCCACGTCCGACATCCTTCGCGACACCGATGCCATCCAGCCCCAGACGCGCCAGATGGGGGCGTCGCGGCTGCCACAGCAGGAAGCACACCAGCAGGACGGGGACGAGGGAGAAGCCGATGGCGAGCACCTGGTAGATGAGGTCGAAGATCTCCCTGTCGCTCCGAGACGGGTTGAGCTTCGCCACCTGATCGGCGATCGGCACATCGTCCGTGAGGCGGTACGCGAGCTGAACGATCGCGTAGACCGCGGACTGGCCGAGGCCCAGCGCCAGGACGATGGCGATCTCCCACCACAGTCGTGCGCGGGAGGGAGCGGGGGAGAGGTCGGGGAGGTCCCACGGAGCCTGCGGTCGGGTCACGATCTCGATGCTACGACCTGCTTTTCAGGAACAAGCCCTGAGCTTGCGTTATCCTGGAACGTCGGCTTCCCGGCGAAACCCCACATCTTTTAGGACACCTGCATGGCGCACGCCCTCCGTTCTGACCTCCGCAACGTCGCGATCGTCGCGCACGTCGACCACGGCAAGACCACTCTCGTCGACGCCATGCTGCGTCAGACGGGCTCCTTCGGCGAACACGCCCACGTCGATGAGCGCGCCATGGATTCGAACGACCTGGAACGTGAGAAGGGCATCACGATCCTCGCCAAGAACACGGCGATCACATACAAGGGCAAGCACGCCCAGGGCAAGGAGATCACGATTAACGTGATCGACACCCCCGGTCACGCCGACTTCGGTGGCGAGGTCGAGCGCGGCCTGTCCATGGTCGACGGTGTCGTGCTGCTGGTCGACGCGAGCGAGGGTCCGCTGCCGCAGACCCGCTTCGTGCTGCGCAAGGCGCTCGAGGCGAAGCTCCCCGTCATCCTGCTGGTCAACAAGACCGATCGTCCGGACGCCCGCATCGCGGAGGTCGAGGAAGAGGCGCACGACCTGCTGCTGGGTCTCGCCTCCGACCTGGTCGACGATGTGCCCGACCTCGATGTCGACGCGCTCCTCGACGTGCCGGTGGTCTACGCCTCCGGTCGTGCCGGTGCGGCATCGCAGAACCGTCCCGCCGACGGCTCGCTGCCGGACAACGACGACCTCGAGCCGCTGTTCGAGGCGATCCTCGAGCACGTTCCCGCTCCGGAGTACGACGACGAGCACCCGCTGCAGGCCTGGGTCACGAACCTCGACTCCAGCCCCTTCCTCGGCCGTCTGGCGCTGCTGCGCGTCTTCAACGGCACGCTGAAGAAGGGCCAGACCGTGGCCTGGGTCCGTTCCGACGGCACGCACCAGAACGCGCGTATCACCGAGCTCCTGAAGACCCGCGCGCTCGAGCGCTACCCCGCCGATTCCGCCGGTCCCGGCGACATCGTCGCCATCGCCGGCTTCGAGAACATCACGATCGGCGAGACCATCGCCGACCCCGAGGACGTGCGCCCGCTGCCGGCCATCACGGTCGACGACCCCGCCATCTCGATGACGATCGGCACCAACACCTCGCCCCTCATGGGCAAGGTCAAGGGGCACAAGCTCACTGCTCGCATGGTCAAGGACCGTCTCGACAAGGAGCTCATCGGAAACGTCTCGCTCAAGGTCGTCGACATCGGGCGTCCGGATGCGTGGGAGGTGCAGGGCCGTGGAGAGCTGGCCCTCGCCATCCTCGTCGAGAACATGCGTCGCGAAGGTTTCGAGCTCACCGTCGGCAAGCCGCAGGTGGTCACGAAGAAGATCGACGGCAAGACCTACGAGCCGTTCGAGCACCTCACGATCGACACTCCGGAGGAGCACCTCGGGGCGATCACCCAGCTGCTCGCGAACCGCAAGGGTCGCATGGAGAACATGACCAACCACGGCACCGGCTGGGTGCGCATGGAGTTCATCGTCCCGTCGCGCGGCCTCATCGGCTTCCGTAGCGAGTTCCTCACCACCACGCGTGGTACCGGAATCGCGAACGCGATCTCGCACGGGTACGAGCCGTGGGCCGGTTCCATCACGACGCGTCAGAACGGCTCCATCGTCGCCGACCGCCAGGGCGTCGTCACCCCGTTCGCGATGATCGCCCTGCAGGAGCGCATGTCGTTCTTCGTGCAGCCCACGCAGGAGGTCTACGAGGGAATGGTCATCGGCGAGAACTCCCGCGCCGACGACATGGACGTGAACATCACCAAGGAGAAGAAGCTCACCAACATGCGTGCGGCGAGCTCCGACACCTTCGAGTCGATGACGCCTCCGCGCCAGCTGACGCTGGAGGAGAGCCTCGAGTTCGCCCGCGACGACGAGTGCGTCGAGGTGACCCCCGAGGTCGTCCGCATCCGCAAGGTGAACCTCGACGCGAACACCCGCGCGCGGGAGACCGCTCGTCTGAAGCGTCAGGACGCGAACGTCTGAGACCACACTCGGCGAAGCTCCGAGTGAGAGGGCCTCGTGCCGCCGGAAGGCGTGCACGAGGCCCTCTTCTCATGTAAATCCCAGGTGAGGGATGGTTTTCGCTCAGGTTCGTGGTTCAGAGTGGTTGACTTGCGCCTGGGACGAGCTCCCGATGAGTCTCCTGCAAGGGCGTACGACCACCCGAAAGTCGAACCCATGCTTCAGAAAACCCGTGCGCTTCGGCGCGCCTCCGCGGCGGCGTCCGCCCGTTCCGCCGCCCACCGCCCCATGACCCTCCTCGGCCTCGCCTCCGCCACCCTGGTCGGCATCACCCTCAGCGTCGGCCTCGCGTCCGCGCCGGCGGTCGGAGCCATCAACCCCGCGGTGGCCGTCACCGCCCCCGCGCTGGCCGGTGCAGAACCCCTCGCGCAGATCACCGAGGATGCGGCCGCCACGCTGGCGAAGGCGAAGGATGCCGCGACGGCGGCATCCACGCTGGGATCCGAGGTCGTCGCGTCCGGGCTCGACGTCGGCGCGGTGACGTCCGTCGACACCACCGACCTGCAGAAGGACATCGACAAACTCGACGACATCGACGTGACGCCGGTGCTCCTGGTGGGGGTCCTCGCCGACGAGGTCGAAGAGGAGACGGCGAACGTCGTCTCCGATACCGACGAGCTTCGGAGCGCGCTCACCGCTGCGCAGCAGAAGGAGGCCGAGGAGGAGGCGGCCAGGGTCGCGGCGGAGCAGGCCGCTGCGCAGGCCGCGGCGGAACAGCAGGCCGCAGCTGCTCTGGCCGCAGCCAACACTCCGGAAGGCGCCAAGGCAGCCGCGCAGCAGATCATGTCGAGCACCTACGGATGGGGCGGCGATCAGTTCTCCTGCCTGAACTCGCTGTGGAACAAGGAGTCCCGTTGGAACTACCAGGCGTACAACCCGAGCGGCGCCACCGGCATCCCGCAGGCCCTTCCCGGCAGCAAGATGTCGTCCGCGGGCTCCGACTGGCAGACGAACGCCGCCACCCAGGTCGCCTGGGGTCTCGGATACATCTCGTCGGTGTACGGAACGCCGTGCAGTGCGTGGTCGCATTCCCAGGCCATGAACTGGTACTGATCCCGGGTCATCCCGCCGAGGATTCTCTAGCCGAAGGCGGCCGTCGAGCGCTACGGTGACTCTGACGGCTGGGGGCGTCACGGATCCGAGGAGGAGAAGTGCTCGACCCGACGGCGTGGCGCGGCGTTCCGCAGGAGGTCTCCACCGGCACCCTGCCGGGATGGGATCGCGTCGAGGAGCTCGTACGCGAGGCGCACTCCCGCTACGCGGGCGAGCACTCGGGCGGCGTCGCCGACTACATCCCCGTGCTCGCGGAGGTGGATCCGGAACTGTTCGGGCTGGTGGTGATCGAAGTCGGCGGCGGGCTGCACGACGCCGGCGATGCCCTGCACCCGTTCTCCATCCAGTCGATCTCGAAGATGTTCGTCTACGCACTGGCGATCCAGGAGCACGGCCACGAACGTGTGCGCGACATCGTCGGCGTGAACAACACCGGACTCGCGTTCAACTCCGTGATGGCGGTCGAGCTCAACGATGGGCACCCGATGAACCCGATGGTCAATGCGGGTGCCATCGCGACGACCGCGCTCATGCCGGGCGGCACCGCCGTCGAGCAGTGGGAGCGCGTGCGGGAAGGACTCTCGGCCTTCGCCGGGCGGCCGCTGAGCCTCGACGGCGTCGTCTATGCCTCGGAGGCGGAGACGAACGACCGCAATCGTGCGCTGGGGCGTCTGCTGCGCAGCTACGGTCGGCTCGAGGGGGATCCCGATGAGGTGGTCGACGTCTACACGCGTCAGTGTGCTCTGGCCGTGACGGCTCACGATCTGGCGGTGATGGGGGCGACGCTCGCCGACGGGGGAGTCAACCCCGTCAGCGGTGAGCGGGTCGTCTCGGAAGAGGTGTGCCGAGACACCCTGGCCGTGGTCGCGTCGACCGGGCTGTACGAACGCTCCGGCGACTGGCTGTTCGAGATCGGGCTTCCGGCGAAGTCCGGCGTCTCCGGAGGCGTCGTCGCGGTCGCCCCCGGGAAGGGGGCGGTGGCCGGCTTCTCGCCACGGCTCGACGAGGCCGGAAACTCGATCCGATCGCAGATGGCGATCGGCTATCTGTCGCGCGTCCTGGGGCTGAACCTGTTCGCCTCCGCCCCGGCGCGCAGAGATCGACCCGCACTCTCGACCGCACCGCAGGAGCACTCATGATCCAGACGGTGCAGAGCCCGACCAAGACCTCGTGGCTGCCGATGGTCAGCCTGTTCCTCGCTCAGGTGCTGATGTCGTTCAACGTGGCGGCGCTGCCGATCTCGCTCGGCGGCATGGTGAGCGAATTCGGTGTTCCGCCCACGGTCGCGAGCACCACCATCGTCATGTACGGCCTCGCGGTGGCCGCCCTCGTGATGACCGGAGCGAAACTCGGCCAGCGGATCGGCTGGGTCGTCATCTTCCGGATCGTGATCGCGCTGTTCGCAGGCTCCTCGGTCATGATGATCCTCGCTCCCACCGTGTGGTGGGCGATCGCCGGCCAGGCGGTCGCGGGAGCAGCCGCGGCGATCATCGTGCCGTCGATCGTCGCACTCATCGCCGAGAACTACCGCGGACCGCAGCAGGCGACCGCCATCGGCGCGATCGGTTCGGCCCGCGCGATCTCGGGGGTGAGTGCCTTCCTCATCGGCGGCACCCTGGGAACGCTGGTCGGCTGGCGCCCGATGTTCTTCATCGTTCTGGGGATCGCCGTGGTGGTCTTCGCGCTGAGCTTCACCCTGCGCGGTGATCGCGGTGACGCCTCGATCCGCATCGACCTCGTGGCGTCGCTGCTGATCGGAGCGGCGATCGTGCTGCTGACGCTGGGTTTCAACAACCTGAACTCCTGGGGTGCCGTGGCGGCGACGACCGACGCTCCCTTCAACATCCTCGGCCTCTCGCCCGCTCCCGTGTTCATCGTCGTCGGCCTCGTGCTCGGCCAGGCGTTCTTCCTGTGGACGAGGAAGCGGATGGCGGAGGGGAAGGTGCCCCTGATCGACCTGAGCGTCCTCGGCTCTTCGCGGGAGCGGGCCGCCGTGTACGCCATGTTCATCGTGGTCGCGCTGGAGGCGTGCGTGAACTTCACGATCCCGCTCTACATCCAGATCGTGCAGGGCCGTACGCCGTTCGACACCTCCATGGCGATGATGCCGTTCAACCTCACCGTCTTCGTGACGGCCACCCTGGTGGTGCGACTGTACCGGCGCTTCCCTCCACGCACGATCGGTGTCGTGGGGTTCATCCTCACCACGGTCGCCCTGGTGTGGTTGTCGTTCGTCGTGAACAACAACTGGGAGACGATCCCGACCATCGTCGGGCTCATCGTGTTCGGCATCGGTCAGGGCGCGCTCGTCACGCTGGTGTTCAACGTGCTCGTGACCGCGGCCCCCGCCGAGCTCGCCGGTGACGTCGGGTCGCTGCGCGGCACCACCCAGAACCTCGCATCGGCGGTCGGCACCGCGCTGGCGGGCGCACTTCTGGTGTCGCTCCTCGGACTCAGTGTCGGTCGTGCCGTGGTCGAGCACCCCGAGCTGCCCCCGTCGCTCGTCGCCCAGGTCGACATGGACAATCTCAACTTCATCAGCAACGACGACCTGCGCGTCGCGCTCGAAGCGACCGACGCGACGCCCGCGCAGATCGACGCGGCGGTCGTGGTGAACGAGGAATCGCGTCTCGGCACGCTCAAGCTCGGCCTGCTGCTGCTGGCGGGGGTCAGCGCGCTGGCGATCCTCCCGGCCTCGCGGCTGCCGCAATACCGGCCGCACGAGATCCCCGACCCGTCTCCGGCCGCCGGTCCGGAATGACGGTCAGCGGAGCTCGGATATGAGCACGGCGCTGGTTCCCGATGCGGTCGCCTCGAAGATGTGCGGGGCATCGCCGGGGTACGTGAGATAGTCGCCGGGGTTCAGCAGCACCGGTTCACCCGCCGGGCCGATCCGCGCCTGCCCGGCCATCAGGATCACGTGCTCGATCGTCCCGGGGTGATGAGGATCGGAACGGCGGGCATCGCCGGGCTCGGCCTGGATCAGGTAGACGTCACGGCGGGCTCCCGGCGGGCTCGCCGACAGCAGTGTCGCACTGTACGCCGCGGCTGAGGAGGGGACGCCGGCGAGATCGTCGGCGCGGATGAGCGTCGGTGCGTTCGCCTGCTGATCGACCAGCACGGCGAAGGGCACGCCCAGCGCGACGCCGAGAGCCCACAGCGTCTCGACGCTGGGGTTCCCGGCGCCGCTCTCGAGCTGGGAGACGGTCGCCTTGGAGATGCCGGCGCGTCGAGCGAGCTCGGAGACCGACAGGCCTGCGGTCTCTCGCTCCCGGCGCAGGGTGCGGGCGATACGTGTGCGGAGTTCCTCCATGTGTTCATCATGTCAAACGTTCGTTCGCTTGACTATCCGATCTCGACTGTTCAGAATTATGATCATGTGTTCAGTGGAGCGAACGACAATGCGCGGGATGCCTGATGACCGCGGAGCGTGAGGTCTGGCGCGAAGCGCTCGGGGTCGTCATCGCGACCAGTGCGTACGGTGTCTCGTTCGGTGCGCTCGCCGTGGCATCGGGCCTCGACGTCTGGCAGACCTGTGTGCTGAGTCTGCTGATGTTCACGGGCGGATCGCAGTTCGCCTTCGTGGGCGTCTTCACGGCCGGGGGGCTTGCGGCCCTGCCATCGGCGGTCGCTTCGGCGGCACTCCTCGGCGTCCGCAACGTCGCCTACGGCATGCGGATGTCACCGATCGTCGGGGGAGGTCCCGTCCGTAAGGCGGCGGCCGCCCATTTCACGATCGACGAGTCGACGGCGGTGGCGATATCGCAGGGCGACCCACGGCTGCGACAGGTCGGCTTCTGGGTGACCGGGATCGGCATCTTCGTCGGCTGGAACATCACCACCCTCATCGGAGCGCTGGTGGGGGATGTGCTCGGAGATCCTCGGACATGGGGGCTGGATGCGGCGGCAGCCGCCGCCTTTCTGGCCCTGCTCTGGCCTCGTCTCCAGCAGCGCCAGGCCATCGCGGTCGGCATCGCCGCGGCGGTCGTCGCCGCGGCCCTCACTCCGTTCCTGATGCCCGGCCTGCCCGTGCTCGTCGCCGCGGTCGTCGCTATCGCGGTCGGCTGGTTCAACTGGATGGGGCGTCCGACCGCGCCGGGCCGCCCATCGTCGGGTGCGGGGTCGGAGGTGAGCTCATGAGCCTGTGGAGCGCGATCCTCCTCGCAGCGTTGATCTGTCTGGCGCTGAAGGCCGCCGGCTACCTCGTTCCTCCCCGGGTGCTCGAGGCGCCACGCACGGCCCGCATCTCGGATCTTCTGACGGTCGCACTGCTGGCCGCCCTCGTGGCTGTCCAGACCCTCGGCGATGGGCAGGCGATCATCGTGGATGCACGTGTGCCCGCACTGCTGGTCGCCGGTGGGCTCCTGTGGTTGCGGCAGTCGTTCCTCGTGGTCGTCGTGGCGGCCGCGCTGGTCGCCGCCCTGCTGCGCCTGTTCGGCCTCGCCGGCTGATGCTGCGCCCCTCCGCCTGTTCGTCGGGGCCTCGTCGGTAAGATCGACAGGTGCGCGTGAGCTGGATGTCGAGAGTGTTGTCATGGATCGCTGCCGCCCTGGTGGGCGGTGTCTACGGCATCGCCGGCACCATCAGCCACAGTGTGATGTGGGGCCCGATCCCGATCGGCATGATCGTGGCCGCCATCGCCTGCGCGGCCATCCTCGTCGCCGTCCGCGCTCTGACCCACGACAGGGGCGCGGCCGTGGCCGCCGGTCTCGGGATGATCGGCATGCTGGTGCTGATCTCCGGCGAAGGGCCCGGAGGGTCCGTCGTGGTCCCGGCCTCGTTCGCCGGACAGATCTGGACCTATCTGGTCGCCGGAATCGTGCTGCTGGTCGTCGCGTGGCCGTCCGTTCGGCGTCTTCCCGTTCGTACCGAGGGGCCAGCCGCGCAGGAACCCGAGCCCCGCGAGTCGTAGACTGAGGGGGTGACGTATGTGATCGCCCTCCCGTGCGTCGATGTCAAGGATCGCGCCTGCATCGACGAGTGCCCCGTTGACTGCATCTACGAGGGCGAACGCTCGCTCTACATCCACCCTGACGAGTGCGTCGACTGCGGTGCGTGCGAGCCGGTGTGCCCGGTCGAAGCCATCTACTACGAAGACGACCTTCCCGACGAGTGGCAGGACTACTACAAGGCCAACGTCGAGTTCTTCGACGAGGTCGGGTCGCCGGGAGGCGCAGCCAAGGTCGGCGTGTACGCGTTCGACCACCCGATCATCGCCGCTCTCCCGCCGCAGGGCGAGTAGGCGCATTCCGTGAGCGTCCGCGACCTCGCCGACTACCCGTGGGATGCCGTCATCCCGTTCCGTGAGCGTGCCGCGCGGCATCCGGACGGTCTGATCGACCTCTCGGTCGGTTCTCCCGTCGACCCGACTCCCGAGATCATCCGGCGCGCACTGGCGGAAGCCACGGACGCCCATGCCTACCCGCAGACGGTCGGAACGCCGAGCCTGCGCGAAGCCATCGTCGAGTGGTACGCGCGACGCCGGGGGGTGCCCGACCTCCGTGTCGACAACGTTCTTCCCACGATCGGCTCGAAGGAGCTCGTCGCACTGCTGCCGACCCTGCTCGGTCTCGGCGACGGCGACATCGTCGTCCACCCCCGCGTGGCCTACCCGACCTATGAGGTGGGCGCCCGCGTCGTGGGGGCGACGCCGCTGCCCGCGGATGATCCGGAGGAGTGGCCGGAGGGTACGAAGCTCATCTGGATCAACACCCCGGGCAATCCGGACGGGCGCACCTGGACCGTGAGCGAACTCGCCGCCGCCGTCCGTCGTGCCCGTGAACTCGGTGCCGTGCTCGCGAGCGATGAATGCTACGCGGAACTCGGCTGGGACGGCGAGTGGGCGACCGAGCCGATCCCCTCCATCCTCGACCCGCGGGTGACGGACGGGAGTCGAGCGAACCTGCTCAGCGTGTACTCCTTGAGCAAGCAATCGAACCTCGCCGGGTACCGCGCAGCCTTCGTGGCCGGATGCGCACGCATCGTCGGCGAGCTTCTCACAGCGCGCAAGCACCTCGGTCTCATGCCGCCGGCGCCGGTGCAGCACGCGATGGCGGTCGCCCTCGGCGACGACGAGCACGTGGCGGAGCAGAAGGAGCTCTACCGCGTCAGGCGCGACGCCCTGCGTCCTGCTCTGGAGGCGGCGGGCTTCCGCATCGACGGCTCCGAAGCAGGACTCTATCTCTGGGTGACGGAGGGGCGCGATGCCTGGGAGTCGATGGAGCGACTCGCCGCTCTCGGCATCCTCGCCGGTCCCGGGCCCTTCTACGGTGCCGACTCCGGGGAGCACGTCCGGCTGGCGCTCACGGCGCCGACCGCGCACGTCAGAGAGGCGGCGCGCCGACTCTCTGACGGCGATATATAGGTTCTCTCCCTGAAATGGGCTTCCCTTTGGCGGATGTCACAGTAGGCCTGCGCGACTACTAGGCTGTAAAGGCGATTCGGTCGTGACCCGACCTGGCGCTTCAGCGCCGTGAGATCGCCAGTTCAGGCTTGATCAAGATCTTGTCCGACAGCACCGCGACGAGCGGGCTCGGACACTACGAGGAGGTCCGCGTGAGTGCAGCGGCAGACCAGACGGCGAAGCTGACGATCGGCGACACGACCGCCGAATTCCCGGTGCTGCGCGGCACGGCGGGGCACGACAGCATCGATTTCTCCACGCTGACGCGGCAGACGGGGTACACGGGCCTGGACTACGGGTTCGTGAACACGGCCTCCACGAAGTCCGAGATCACGTTCATCGACGGCGACAAGGGCATCCTGCGGTATCGCGGGTATCCGATCGAGCAGCTCGCGGGCTCCACCAGCTACCTCGAGGTGGCCTGGCTGCTCATCTACGGCGAGCTGCCGTCCGCCTCCGAACTCGCGGAGTTCGACGAGAAGATCCGTCGCCACACTCTGCTGCACGAAGACCTCAAGCGCTTCTTCTCGGCGCTGCCGCACACGGCGCACCCGATGTCCGTGCTGTCTTCGGCGGTCGCCGCGCTGTCGACGTACTACGAAGGTCAGACCGACCCGCACAACCCGGAGCACGTCGAGCTGAACATGGTGCGCATGCTCGCCAAGCTCCCCGTGATCGCGGCGTACGCGCACAAGAAGAGCGTGGGCCAGGCCTTCCTCTACCCGGACAACTCGCTGAGCTTCGTCGACAACTTCCTGAAGCTGAACTTCGGCGTGCACAGCGAGGAGTACGAGGTCAACCCGGTGATGTCGAAGGCTCTCGAGCTGCTCCTCATCCTGCACGAAGACCACGAGCAGAATGCCTCGACGTCGACCGTCCGCCTGGTCGGATCCACCGGTGCGAACCAGTTCGCCTCGGTCTCCGCCGGCATCCAGGCGCTCTCCGGCCCGCTGCACGGCGGCGCGAACGAGGCCGTGCTGACGATGCTCGGTCAGATCCGCGACTCCGGCCAGAGTGTCTCGCGCTTCGTCGAGCGGGTGAAGAACAAGGAAGAGGGCGTGAAGCTGATGGGCTTCGGGCATCGGGTCTACAAGAACTACGACCCGCGCGCCAAGCTCGTCAAGGACGCGGCCGACGAGGTGCTCTCCTCGCTGGGCGTCACCGACCCGCTCCTCGACCTCGCGAAGGAGCTCGAGGAGCTCGCGCTGGCCGACGACTACTTCCGCGAGCGTCGCCTGTACCCGAACGTCGATTTCTACACCGGCGTGATCTACAAGGCGATGGGCTTCCCGACTCGGATGTTCACCGTGCTTTTCGCGATCGGACGCCTGCCCGGTTGGCTCGCGCAGTGGCGTGAGCTGCAGCTCGACCCCCAGACCAAGATCGGCCGCCCCCAGCAGCTGTACACGGGGTCGCCCGAGCGGTCCTTCCCGACGCGCTGAGCTCCGGACCATAAAGCGCCCCCTCCGTCGAGACGGAGGGGGCGCTTTTCTGCGTGAGTGCTGCCGGCCGGGGTCAGCGGCCCTGCGAACTACGGCCGCCCTGGCGGGACTGGTTGCTCTGCGTGGAGTACCCGCCGCCCTGACCATTGCCGGATGCGCCGGAGCGGGGGCGACGACGGCGACGCGACGGCGGGTTCGCCGCACCGTTCCTCTCGCCACCCGCGGGGCGCTGCTTCGACGACTGGCGCTGCTGCTGCGGAGCCTGGACGGGCGCCGGACGCACGTGAGGTGCGCGCTCGGGAACCAGCGCGGTGACGGCAGCGGCCGTGACATCCTCCAGCGGGGCCGAGATGGCTGCCTTGCGCAGCAGATCCTTGACATCACGACGCTGCTCGGGGAGCACGACCGTCACCACGGTGCCGGCAGCCCCGGCGCGGGCGGTGCGGCCGGAACGGTGCAGGTACGCCTTGTGCTCGACGGGCGGGTCGACGTGGACGACGAGATCGACGTTGTCGACGTGCACGCCACGGGCGGCGACATCGGTCGCGACGAGCACGCGCACACCGCCGTCTTCCGGGGCCGCGGAGAAGGCGCCGAGGTTGCGCTCGCGCGCGTTCTGCGAGAGGTTGCCGTGCAGGTCGACCGCGGGGATCCCCGCGGCGGTGAGCTGCTTCGCGAGCTTCTTCGCCTGGTGCTTGGTGCGGGTGAAGAGGATGCGACGACCGGTGCCCGAGGCGAGCTCACGCACGAGGGCCGTCTTGTTGTCGGTGGAGTCGACGACCAGCACGCGGTGCGTCATCTCGCCGACGGGCACGCTCTCCTCGTCGACCTCATGGCTGACGGCGTTCGAGAGGAAGCGGCGGGCGAGGGTGTCGATGCCGCGGTCCAGCGTGGCGCTGAACAGCAGGCGCTGCCCACCGGCCGGCGTGGCCGTGAGGATGCGGGTGACGCCGGGGAGGAAGCCGAGGTCGGCCATGTGGTCGGCCTCGTCGAGCACGGTGACCTCGATCGCACTCAGGCGCACGACCTGCTGCTTCATGAGGTCTTCGAGTCGACCGGGGCAGGCCACGACGATGTCGACGCCGCCGCGAAGCGCCTGCTCCTGCGGGCGCTGGCTGACCCCGCCGAAGACGGTCGTGACGCGCAGGCCTGCGGCCTCCGCGAGAGGCGCGATGGTCGCGGCGATCTGGGTCGCGAGTTCACGGGTGGGCGCGAGGACGAGTCCGCGCGGAAGGCCGGCGCGACGCTGACCGCCCGAGGCGGCGAGGCGTGCGACGAGCGGCAGGGCGAAGGCGATGGTCTTGCCGCTGCCCGTGCGTCCGCGGCCCAGGAGGTCGCGTCCGGCGAGGGAATCGGGAAGGGTGTCGCGCTGGATGGCGAATGCCTCGGTCTTGCCGGAATCGGCGAGAACGGCGGCGAGCTCGGCAGGAACGCCGAGTTCAAGGAATGTAGACATGCAGAAACTCCGTCAGCGCACGAGTGAACGGCGCGAGATAGGGGGTGAGGTGGGCGACGGCGCAGGAATTGCGCATCGGTTCGCCGTTCGAAAGGCCAGCTCATGCTGGTGGTGGGAGCAGTTCCGCTCGCTTCGGTCCTCGGAGACCCCGTGACGACGACGATGTTGCGGGACCGGCGGTACGCGCAACGATGTCAGTCTACCAGTGCACGCATGCCGTCGGCTGCATGTCGCCTCCCGCGCGGGTCGTCGGCTCTGCGGAGACGGGCCGGAAGGCTGCTCTCAGGCGTGCAGAGCCTCGTTCAGGGTCACTCCGACACCGGCGCGACGGACGGCTTCCACCGCGCCGCTGAGCGAGTTGCGGCGGAAGAGCAGGCCGTCCTGACCGGAGAGCTCCGCACCCTTGACGGTCTTGCGCCCGCCGTCGGCGGTCACGGGTCCGTCGACGAGGACGATCTTGGTGCCTGCGGTGACGTAGAGCCCCGCTTCGACGACACAGTCGTCACCGAGCGAGATGCCGATGCCCGCATTCGCGCCGAGCAGGGTGCGGGCACCGATCGACACCCGATGCGTTCCGCCACCCGAGAGGGTGCCCATGATGGAGGACCCTCCGCCGATGTCGCTGCCGTCTCCGACGACCACACCCTGTGAGATGCGGCCCTCGACCATCGATGCGCCGAGTGTGCCGGCATTGAAGTTGACGAATCCCTCGTGCATGACGGTCGTGCCGGGGGAGAGGTACGCCCCCAGGCGCACGCGGGAGGCGTCGGCGATGCGGACGCCCGCCGGCTGCACATAGTCGGTCAGGCGGGGGAACTTGTCGAGCCCCTGTACCTGGATGCCCGCGCGTTGGAGCTGCGGGCGCAGGCGGGCGGCGTCAACGGGGAGGACGGGCCCGGCGTTGGTCCAGGCGACATTCGGAAGGTGTCCGAAGATGCCGTCGAGGTTCAGCTCGTTCGGGCGCACGACGAGATGCGACAGGGCATGCAGGCGCAGATAGGCGTCGGCGGTGGAGGCCGGTGCCGTGTCGAGGTCGATCTGCAGCTGCACCACCTCGATCGTGACGTCGCGTCGTTCGTCGCTCCCCGCGAGGGGTTCGAGCGCAGCGACAGCCACCTCGTCGGTCGTGACCGCACCGGTGTGCACCTCGGGGTACCAGGCGTCGAGAACCGTGCCGTCCCCGGCGATGGTGGTCAGGCCGATACCCCATACGGTGCGTGCGTCGCTCATCCCTCCACGCTATCGCGCTCCCGGGGCGACGACCGCACTCATGACGGGGTAAGTAGGCTGGACCCATGGTGCTCGATCTGACCGCGTCCTCCGTCGACCTCACCCGTGCGATCTGCGACATCCCGAGCGTCTCCGGCGACGAGAAGACACTCGCCGATGCGATCGAGGCCGCAGTGTCCCCGCTCGACCATCTGGAGGTCTTCCGCCACGGGAACACGATCGTCGCTCGTACCGACCGCGGCCGGGCACAGCGCGTCGCCATCGCCGGTCACATCGACACCGTGCCGATCAATGCGAACCTGCCCACGCGCGACATCGAGATCGACGGAGTCCCCTATCTCTGGGGTCGCGGCACCGTCGACATGAAAGCGGGCACCGCCGTGCAGCTCAAGCTCGCGGCCGAGCTGACCGACCCCGCGATCGACATCACGTGGATGTGGTACGACAACGAGGAGATCGAGGCGTCGAAGAACGGTCTCGGTCTGCTCGCCGCCGTGCGTCCCGACCTGTTCGAGGCGGACTTCGCGATCCTCGGCGAGCCGTCCAACGGTGAGGTGGAAGGCGGTTGCAACGGAACGCTCCGTGCGATCGTGCGCACCACCGGCGTGCGTGCTCACAGCGCGCGTGCCTGGATCGGCGAGAACGCGATCCACCGCGCGGCGCCCGTCCTCACGCGTCTGGCGGAGTACCGCGCCAAGGAGGTGCTGGTCGAGGGGCTGCTGTACCGCGAGAGCTTGAGCGCCGTGCGCATCGCGGGCGGCGTCGCGGGGAACGTCATCCCCGACGCCTGCGAGGTGGAGGTCAACTACCGGTTCGCGCCGAGCAAGTCTGCGGCCGATGCCGAGGCTCACCTCCGCGGAGTCCTCGCCGGCTTCGACGTCGAGATCACGGATGCCGCCGAGGGGGCTCGTCCCGGCCTCGACGCCGAGATCGCGAAGCAGTTCGTGGCGGCGGTCGGCGCCGAGCCGCGCCCGAAGTACGGGTGGACCGACGTCGCGCGATTCTCCGCGCTCGGGATCCCGGCTGTGAACTACGGGCCCGGCGACCCGCACCTCGCCCACCACGATGAGGAGCGTGTACCCCTCGCGCAGATCGACGCCGTGGAGCGGGGCCTGCGCGCATGGCTCACCTCGCACTGAGCGCAACGCGCCGCTGGGCGAAGGCGCCGGTCGCCGTGCGCGTGGCCGTCGTCTACCTCGGAGCCCGGGTCGTCACGACGGTGTTCCTGGTCATCGCCGCCTCACTGTCGACCTCGTCCTCGCGGTTCGGCGCGGAGGCGGGGCTCATCGATTTCGTGCTCGGCTGGGACGCGCAATGGTATTGGTTGGTCGCCGAGAACGGCTACCCGACGGATCTTCCGCTCACCGACTCGGGTGACGTCGCCGAGAACGCCTGGGCATTCATGCCGGTGTTCGCATATGCGGCCAAGGGGATCGGCGTACTGCTCGGGTCCTGGGGTGCCGGTGCGCTCCTGCTCTCGCTCGTCGCCGGGTACCTGGCCTGTCTCGCGCTTCACCGCCTGCTTCGTGATCGCATCGGCAACTCCGCGGCGACGTGGGCCGTCGTGTTCTTCGCGGCGGGACCGATCGCGGCGATGTTCCAGGTGGGGTACGCCGAGACGCTGTTCCTGCTGCTGCTGTTCCTCGCCCTCGATGCGACGACGCGGCGCACCTATGCCTGGCTGTACATCCTCATCCCCGTGATGGCGTTCACACGACCC
Source organism: Microbacterium sp. Cr-K32 (assembly GCF_000708345.1). Lineage (NCBI taxonomy): Bacteria > Bacillati > Actinomycetota > Actinomycetes > Micrococcales > Microbacteriaceae > Microbacterium > Microbacterium sp. Cr-K32. The sequence goes on from NZ_JARD01000022.1 coordinate 184,035, forward strand.
GGTGTCCTGGCCTTCGCCCTGTTCCTCGGGCTGCACGGACTGCTGCGGTGGATCCGACGTCGGCAGGATCCGCTCACCGGGCGCGAGATCGCACACATCCTCGCGCTCGGCGCGCTCGCGACTCTGTCCGGTTTCGCCTGGCAGGTGATCGCCGGCATCGCGACGGGGGATCCCGGTGCGTATCTCGCGACCGAGCTCGCGTGGCGCCAGCACTGGATCACCGGCGGAGTCGACGGTTTCATCCCGTTCGAAGGGTGGATCCAGGCATCGCAGTTCTGGTTCGCCCTCTGGGGGATGCCGCAGTGGTGGGGGCCGATCGTGCTGGTGCTGTCGGTCGTCGGCGCTGCTGCCGCACTCCTCTTCTCTCCGCAGGTGCGCGCTCTGGGCGCCGACATCCGTCTGTGGAGTGCGAGCTACCTGCTGTATCTGCTCGCGGTGTTCTTTCCGCAATCGAGCACGTTCCGCCTGCTTCTCCCCCTGAGCCCGCTCTGGGGAGCGGTCGCGGTGCCGCGATCACGGCTCTGGCGTGTCGGCGTGCTGGCCGCATGTCTCCTCGGGCAATGGTTCTGGATCTACCACGTGTATGCGCTCGGAAGCACGTTCTGGCAGGTGCCGTGAGGGTGAAGCTCGACCCAATTGTTGCTCCGTGACCTCCAGGTCCCGGTGACACCCGATAAACTCATCCCATACCACCGGAGGAAAGGGAGCCACGATGGCAGCGATGAAGCCGAGGACCGGAGACGGACCTATGGAAGCCGTGAAAGAAGGACGACTCATCATCGTGCGCGTTCCACTCGAAGGCGGCGGCCGCCTGGTCGTCTCCGTGAACGACGCCGAGGCCAAGGAGCTTCACGACGTGCTTGCCGCCGTCGTGGCACCGGCCTGATCGACCTGGGGTCCGCGTCGGCGGATCCGAAAGGGCGATGGATCCTCGGATCCATCGCCCTTTTCGCACGGTCTCGAGCCGCGCGGTCAGCCGCGTTCGGCGAGACTGATCAGCTGCAGCAGACCTTCGCCGGCGGGGGAGACCGTGGCGAGGACCGCCGAGGATTCCTGCGTCTCCTGCACGAGGGACCGGTAGGCGGAAGTGATCTCGTCGCGCTGGACCGGATCGGCGACGCGACCGCCGGCGAGCACGCGGGGCACGAGCACGAGTCCGCCGGTGCGCGCGAGACGCAGACCGTGTTCGACGTACTCGATGACATGCTCGGGGTCGGCGTCGACCAGCACGATGTCGTAGGAGTTCTCGTTCATGCGGGGGAGAACGTCGATCGCGCGGCCCGTGATGAAGCGGGCTCGGGTGGACGGCACCTTGGCATCGGAGAAGGCCTGTCGCGCCGCGGCGAGGTGCTCCGGTTCGTTGTCGATCGAGGTGAGGACCGCCTGGGGTGCGCCGCGCAGGAGCCAGAGACCGGAGACTCCGGCGCCGGTGCCGATCTCGACGATGGAGCGTGCCGAGGTCGCGGCCGCGAGCACGGCGATCTGCGAACCCACGGCGGCGCTGATCGGCATCGCTCCCAGTTCGACCGCATGCGCGCGTGCGCGGCTGATGGCGTCGGGTTCCACGATGGACTCGCGCAGGAAACGCGCGTTCGCGTCATGCTCGCTCATGGCCTGTTTCTCCCTGCCTGACTGTGATCCTCTCCAGAGTATTCGGTCGGCGAGTGCGGGGACCGCAGGCGCGGCGGTAGCCTGTAGAGATGACGTTCGGGCTCACCTTCGAGAAGCTGTTGCTGATCGGCCTCATCGCGGTTCTGATCATCGGCCCCGAACGTCTCCCGCGAGCCGCGGAGAGCTTCTCGCGCATGGTCCGCAAGGCCGGCGAGTATCTGCGCGCGACCAAGTCGAGGGTGCGCGAGGAGATGGGGCCGGAGATCGACGACGTCGACTGGCGCAAGCTCGACCCGCGCCAGTACGACCCGCGCCGGATCATCCGCGATGCGCTCATGGAAGAGCCCCAGCCGGCGACCCCGCTGCAGGCGGCCCAGACCATCGCGGAGCCGATCGCCGGAGCTGCGGCCGCGGCGACCACGGCTCCCACGACCCGAGCCGTTCCGCAGGAGTTCAGTGCGTCGAACCGCCCTCCCTTCGACGCCGAAGCCACCTGACGGGAACGCTCGCCGATCGAGCGCGCAGGGCTCTGCGCGCTCGGCGCCTAGGAGATCTTCGAGCGGAGGGTGGCGATGTCGTCGTCCGTGAGCAGGCCACGAGGGATCGCGGTCGCGGCCGAAGTGTCTCGCAGCTTCAACAGCACGGCGTCCTTGCCCACTCGCATCCTCTGGAAGGTGCGGTAGGCGATGTCGGAGCGACGACGGCCGCTGCCCATCTGCAGGCTGTCCTCTTCCAGCGATACCCACACGACGGTTCCGACGGGCATCGCGATCCGGACGGCGGTTCGCGCGCCCGATACGGACATCACGACGGCGAAACCCGCGAGCGCGACGATGATGACCGGCATCCATCCTGCTCCGAAAGGGCCCTGTTCCCCCGGACGGACGGGCGTGCCGAGGTTGAGGATGCTGAGCACGAGGGCTGCGGCGAGGGCGACCCACATGACGAGGGCGGCGGGTCGGGTCAGCGAGTAGATCGCTGCGTCCCGAGCCATTCGTCGCAGCAGACCCTCATCGACGGTCAGAGAGCGGGGAGGCATCGGTCCATCTTCCCACGCGTTCAGGTGAGCGACATCGGCAGCGATCGACCGGAGAGGCCCCTGCCCCGCCGCGCCAGGGTGCTCGCGAGGTCGCGGATGGTCGTCGCCGCGACATCGTCGCTCTCGGTGGAGACGATCGGCTCGCCCGCGTCTCCGCCCTCGCGCAGAGCGGGGCTCAGGGGGATGGAGGCCAACAGTGGCACAGGGACTCCCGGTTCGGAGAGAGCCTCCGATACGGCGGCGCCTCCGCCCGAGCCGAACATGTCGATGACCGTTCCATCGGGCAGTGTGTACGCCGCCATGTTCTCGATGACGCCGATCACGCGCTGACCCGTCTGACGCGCGACGAGACCGCTGCGGATCGCCACCTCGGCGGCAGCGGTCTGCGGGGTGGTCACGACGAGCACTTCCGCATGGGGGAGGAGCTGGCCGATCGAGATCGCGATGTCGCCCGTCCCCGGCGGCATGTCGATGAGGAGGACGTCGAGGTCGCCGAAGAAGACGTCGGTGAGGAACTGCGAGACCGTGCGGTGCAGCATCGGCCCACGCCACGCCACCACCGATTCGCCGTCGCGGAGGAACATCCCGATCGAGATCGTCTTCACGCCGTGCGCGACCGGGGGGAGCATCAGGTCGTCGATGCGCGTCGGCTGCGTGCCCGCAGGGATGCCGAGGAGCCCGGGGATCGAGAACCCGTGCACGTCGGCGTCGACGAGACCGACGGACAGACCCTGCGCGGCGAGTGCGACGGCAAGGTTCGCGGTGACGGTGGACTTGCCCACACCCCCCTTGCCGCTGGAGACGAGGATCACACGGGTGAGGGAATCGGGCCCGAACGGCATGTGGCGTGCGGGCCTCCCGGCGCGGAGTTTCTCGGTGAGAGCCTTGCGTTCTGCCGGCGTCATCACGCCGACCTCGACGTCCACCTCCGCGATGCCCGGAACGGACGCCGCGGCATCGCGGACGTCCGACTCGATCCGCGCCGCCGCTGGGCAGCCGACGATCGTGAGGACGATGCCGACGCGGGCTCGACCGCCGTCGACGGAGATGTCCCGGACCATGTCGAGATCCCCGATGGGTCGACGGAGCTCGGGATCCGTCACCGCGGCGACAGCCGCGCGGACACGCTCCGCCGCGGTCACGACGCGGCGCCGGATCGGGGCTTCTCCGGCACGTCTTCGAGCTCGGCGAGAAGGGCTTTGAGCTCCTGGCGCAGCACGTCGCGCGTGACGACCTGCGAATTGCGCTCTTCGAGCGACATGCGCAGAGCCACGATCTCGCGGGCCAGGTACTCGGTGTCGGCCAGGTTGCGCTCCGCACGCTGGCGGTCCTGCTCGATCTGAACCCGGTCGCGGTCGTCCTGACGATTCTGCGCGAGCAGGATGAGCGGTGCGGCGTATGAGGCCTGCAGGGAGAGCATCAGGGTCAGTGCCGTGAAGCCGAGGGCGGCGTCGTCGAAGCGCAGCTCGTCCGGCATCAGCGTGTTCCAGACGATCCAGACCACACAGAACAGGCTGAGGATCAGCAGGAACGCGGGGGTCCCCATCGCGCGAGCCACCCACTCCGTGAAGCGCCCGAAGCGGTCGCGAGACGTCGCCCGGGGCCGTGTCGTGGTGCGGCCCGGCGCATCGAGGCGCGGAGAGCGGGGCATCAGCGCGTCTCCTTCGTCGGGGCGGCGGGGGTGGATCCAGGGACGGTGCTCGCAGCGGGGGAGGTGTCCTCGCTGTCATGCGAACGCCAGTCGTCCGGAAGGAGGTAGTCGAGGACGTCGTCGATGCTGATCGCTCCGACGAGGCGATGCGCCGCATCGATCACGGGGAGCGAGACGAGGTCGTAGCTCGCCAGCAGCCGTGCCACCTCGGCGGCGGAAGCGGTCACGGGCACGGGCTCGAGGCTGTCGTCGAGGATCGCGCCGAGTCGCTCATGCGGCGGGTAGCGCAGCATCCGCTGGAAGTGCACGAGCCCGAGCAGGCGCCCGGTCGGAGTCTCGAACGGCGGGAGGGTGACGAACACCGCGGCGGCCAGCGCGGGGTGCAGTTCGTGGCGGCGGATCAGCGCGAGCGCCTCGGCGACTGTGGCGTCGGCCGAGAGGATGATCGGCTCAGGCGTCATCAGACCGCCGGCGGTGTCCGGGCCGTAGCGCAGCAGCATCCTGACGTCTTCGGCTTCTTCCGGCTCCATGAGCTCCAGGAGCTGCTCCAGGCGGTCAGGCGCCAGCTGGGCGAGCAGGTCGGCCGCGTCGTCCGGTTCCATCTGGTCGAGGATGTCGGCGGCGCGTTCGTCTCCCAGACGGTCGAGGATGTGCACCTGTTCGTCTTCGGGCATCTCCTCGAGGGCATCGGCGAGGCGGTCGTCCGACAGCTCTTCGGCCACCTCGATCATGCGCTGCTGCGGAAGGTCGAGAAGCGTGTTGGCGAGATCGGCGGCATGCAGCTCGGAGTACGAGGCGACGAGCTGCTCAGCCGACTGCGACTCGCCGGGAGCGCGTTGCTCGGCGACCTCGCTCCATGCCGCGAACGTCGTCGGACCCTTCGCGAACGGGGAGGCACTGGTCTTCGGTCGGCGGAGGAAGAGCTGGCTGATCGCCCATTCGCCGAGGCGGTTCGGTTCGATCGCGATGTCCTCGATGACCGCGGTACCGCTGCCATCGACGAAGCTCACGCGTCGTCCCAGCATTTCGGCGAGCACGCGCACCTCGCCGGCCCGCGGGGAGAACCGCCGCACGTTGATCAGGCCCGTGGTGATGACCTGGCCGGAACGGATCGAGGTGACGCGTCCGATCGAGAGGAACACGTGGCGTCGTCCCGGGATCTCCACGACCAGGCCGATGACGCGGGGCGCCGCGGTACTTCGATACACGACGACGACATCTCGGACCTTGCCGAGCCGGTCGCCGACGGGATCGAAGACGGCGCACCCGGCAAGGCGCGCGGCGAAAACCCGTTGTGTGCTCACTTCTCCAGCGTAGTCGGCGGCTCGCGTCTCCGGCGGGTCGGCCGTGCCTCGGGCCGTCCGACGGCACGCGTGGAAGAATAGCCGGATGAGCATGCTGAACCGGCCCGCGAGCGGCACAGACACCGGCGAGATCGTCGCGTCGATGCGCGACTACGAGAGCGCGCAGAAGACGGTCTCGAAGCTGATCGCGGGGGAGGTGCCGGCGCGCGACATCGCCATCGTCGGTCAGAGCGTGCGCACGGTCGAACGCGTGACCGGCAAGCTCGGCTACGCCGCCGCCGCGCGCTCCGGGGCGATCAACGGTGTGTTGATCGGGCTCTTCCTCGCCGCCATCCTCGTGCTCGGCAACCCGGAGGTGCCGATCCAGCTCTTCCTCGGCTTCGTCCTCATCGGTGTCGCGGTCGGGATGATCCTCAGCCTGGTCACCTACGCGATCGTCCGTCGCCGGCGCGACTTCGCCAGCGTCACGCAGTTCGCGGCCGATCACTACGAGGTCACCGTGCTGTCCTCGTCGCTGGGCAAGGCCCGGCAGGTCCTCGGCGCGAACAAAGTGGCGCCCGTGCGACCGCCGGTCAACCTCGACGAGCCGCCGCGCTACGGCGAGCGGATCACGCCCGGCGCGACCTCGCCTGAGCCCGCCCCGGCACCCGGGGATCCCGTGATCCCGCCGCGCCCGGCCGACCCCGTCGCACCGCCGGTCGCCGACCCGGTCGCCGACCCCGAACCCGAGACGACGCCCGAGCCCGGGTCCGCATCGGCGGGGACCGCCGCTCCGTCGACCGTGACCCCGGTCGAGCCGGACGCTGCTCCCGGCACTGACGGCATCCAGGGCGAACGGGCATGACGGCGACCTCCACGCTCTCCGTCTGATGGTCGAGATCCAGGTCGCGCTCCCGGCGGGACTCACCGCCGTGTCCGCCGACTGGACAGCCGGTGACAACGGGGCGACGGTGATCGTGGCCCACGGTGCAGGGACCGGCAAGGACCATCCGTTCCTCACCGGCTACGTCGATGCGCTGAGCGCGACGGGCTTCTCGACCCTCCGCTTCAACTTCCCGTATGTGGAGCAGGGGCGACGGATGCCGGGACCCGCCGCGCATGCGATCGCCACATGGAACGCCGTCGCGGCCTTCGCACGCGAGTCCGATCCCTCGGCGACCCTGTGGGCGACGGGCAAATCGTACGGCGGACGCATGGCGTCGATGGCGGTCGCCGAGGGCATGCGTGTCGACGGCCTCGTCTACCTCGGGTACCCGTTGCATCCGCCCGGACGTCCGGAGAAGCCACGCGTCGAGCATCTGCCGGGGATCACGGTCCCGCAGCTGTTCGTGGAGGGGACGAACGATCCCTTCATCCAGCCGATCTCGCAGTTCGAGGAGGCGATCGCGACCTGTCGGAATGCGCGCGTCGTCTGGATCGACGGAGGGGGACACACCTTCGAGGTGAAGGGCCGCAAGCGCCCCGCCGCGGAGATCGGGGCCGCACTCGCCCCGATCGTGGCGGAGTTCGCCCTCGGCGGCGCCGAGGAGCGAGGGGGCTCGGTCGGACGCCCCCTCAGCCGATGAGCCTCGACAGCTCCTCGTCCGCGAGTACGCGCCCCACGGTCGAGATTCCCAGTGCGCTCATCCGCGGGTTCGATTCCGCGTAATACCATCCGAGCCCGAGCGCCTGCTGCAGCGCCCATCCCGCGCCGCGCCGCCACTCGAGGTCGTCGACAGCCAGGCCTTCGCGGAGCAGGTGTCGTCCCGGCGCGTCGAAGAGGTGCCAGGCGGCGACCAGGTCGAGTGCGGGATCCGCGGGACCGAAGTCTCCGCCGTCGAGCACACCGGCCAGGCGGGTATCGCCCTCGTGCTCCGCGACGAGGAGATTGAACGGCGTGAGGTCCCGGTGGCTCATCACCGGAGCGCTGGCGGATGGGAGCTCGCGCAGCACCGACCAGAGCCGCCCTGCGCGGGCCGCATCGAAGAGATGCGCACTCCGCCTCAGGCATGTCGCGACCCATTCGTCGTGGTCGCCGAGGACTCCGCCCCGGCCCCTGCCGTCGAACACACGGTCGCGCACGTCGACGGTGCGCAGCGCCCGGATGAGGGCGACCAGGTCGTGCGCGAGCGTCTCGGACGTGGAGGAGAGCACAGGATCCGCCGGGTCACCCTCGATCCACGTCTGCACAGCCCAGGCCGAGTCGAACTCCTCCGACGCGGAGGCGGTGCCGTAGGAGCGCGGCGCGGGGAACGGGCTCGACGCCGCGAACTCCTCGAGTGCTGCGGCCTCGCGGACGAGCTCGTGCGCCGCTGCCCCGAGGAGGGGGAAGCGGGCGACGAGTCCGTCGCCCACCCGGATGATCCTGTTCACCGTGCCCGTCATGGGGACCGGTCGCAGGGTCTCGCCACGGAGCTCGGGGAAGCGGCGCGCGATCAGGTGCGCCGCGACCTCGGTCTCGAGTGCGAGCTCGCCCTCATGCATCCGTCGGTGTCAGCTCTGCAGTCGCGCCATCCACGCCTCGACCTCGTCGGCCGTGCGGGGGATGCCGGCCGAGAGGTTCACGGGGCCGTCGTCGGTCATCACGATGTCGTCCTCGATGCGCACGCCGATGCCACGGAGCTCGGCCGGCACGGTGAGGTCGTCGATCTGGAAGTAGAGTCCAGGTTCGATCGTGAACACCATGCCCGGGGCGAGGATGCCGTCGTAGTACATCTCGCGACGGGCCTGGGCGCAGTCGTGCACGTCGATGCCGAGGTGGTGCGAGGTGCCGTGCACCATGTACCGACGGTGCTGGCCGCCCTTGTCGGCATCCAGAGCCTCTTCGGCGGTGACGGGCAGCAGACCCCACTCGGCCGTCCGCTCGGCGATGACCTTCATGGCGGCTCCGTGCACGTCGCGGAAGCGTACGCCGACCCGAGCGGCGGCGAATGCCGCGTCGGCGGCCTCGCGCACCGTCTCGTAGACGCGCCGCTGCACGTCGGTGAACGTGCCGGAGACGGGCAGCGTGCGCGTGATGTCGGCGGTGTAGAGGCTGTCGGCCTCCACACCCGCATCCACCAGGATCAGGTCACCGGGAACCACGGTTCCGTCGTTGCGCGTCCAGTGCAGGTAGCAGGCGTGCGGGCCGGAGGCGGCGATCGTGTCGTAGCCCTCGCCGTTGCCGTCCTCGCGTGCGCGGCGGTGGAAGACGCCTTCAACGACGCGCTCGCCGCGTGCATGAGCCGTCGCGGCAGGAAGCTCGCGGATGATGTCGTCGAAGCCGTTCGCCGTGATCTCGACGGCGCGGCGCATCTCGGCGATCTCGAACTCGTCCTTGATGAGCCGCAGCTCCGAGACGAAGCGGGTGAGGGTCTCGTCCTCGTCGAGCACCAGCTCGCCCTCGACGGCTTCCCTGTCGTCCAGATGGGCGGTGGCGATGTCGAGGTCGGCGGCGACGCCGGCGAGGGACGGTCGCGGACCGATCCAGAACTCTCCGACCGTGGCGTCGGCGTAGAACTCCGTCGTCGTGCGGTCGGCGCGCTCGCGGAAGAAGAGGGTGATGTCGTGGCCGGTCTCGGTCGGTGCGAAGACGAGGACCGAGTCGGGCTCGGCATCCGATGCCCACCCGGTGAGGTGTGCGAAGGCGGAATGCGCGCGGAAGACGTAGTCGGTGTCGTTGCTGCGCTGCTTGAGAGAGCCGGCAGGGATCACGAGGTGCTTGCCGGGGAAGGCCGCGGAGACGGCGGCACGACGCGTGGCCGCGTACGACGCCTGGGCGCGCGGCGCGGGAAGCGTCTCCGGGCGTTCGGCCCAACCGGTCGAGATCGTGTCGAGGAAGCCCTGGGGGAAGGGCTGCTTGCGGTTGGTGGTGCCGTTGTCGACAGACGCTTCGACGGTGGGTTCTGCGATCGTGTCGCGCTCTCCTGTGCTCATCCCTCCAGTCTGTCACCTGGCGGGCGGGTGCGGGAGTCAGCCGGCGGGCTCGAGCTGCACGACCAGAGCGCGGTGGTCGCTGCCACCGGCATCGTCCAGCACGACCGACCCGGTCGGAGACCAGTTCTGCGACGCCATCACATGATCGATCGGGGCGCCGGCGAGGGCAGGGAGAGAGCTCGGCCAGGTACCCGTGAGGCCGTTGCCGGTGCGGGACGCGACATCGCGGCAGTAGCCGATATCTCCGCCCTCGACTCCGAGAGGGGCCATGTGGTCGATCGTCGCGTTGAAGTCACCGGCCAGGATGAAGTCGCCCTGGGGGCACTGATCCGCGATCCACTGCAGGTCGCTGCGCCACTGCTGCATCTCCTCCATGCGCGGCGCGACCGCGTGCACGGCGACGATGGTGGGGCCGGAGCCGTCGATCGGCATGAGCACGACGCTGGGCACCGAGCCGGTGTTGCTGGTGCCATCCTTCGCCGACTCGATCACGGAGTACTCCCCGAGGTCCGGGGCGACCAGCACGGTCGTCTGCCACGACTGCGGCCCGTCCTGCACATCCGGGCGGAACTGCACGTGGTGCACCCACATCGGGTGTCCCTGCTCGCGGAGCATGATCGCGATGCGCTCGCCGACGGCCTCGGTCGTCTCGGGAAGGGCGACGATGTCGGCCCCCTGATCGAGGATCTGCTGGGCGATCACCTCGGCAGACACCGCTTCTCCCGCCGTGTTCCAGGTGAGCACGCGGACACTGTCCTCGGTCTTCTCCGGGAGTGGTGATCCCCCGAAACCGCGAACGGCGCCGATCGCCGCGGTCGCGCCGGCGCCGAGCAGCGCAACGATCAGGACGGAGGCGGCGAATCCGCGGAGCGGACGGGCGAACAGGAGCAGGAGCGCGAGCACCGCGACGACGAGGAATCCGCCGAGCACGATGCCGCGCGCGGACACGAGCTGCGCGAACGGGTAGGTCTGCTCGAGACGGAAGAACTGCGGCCACACCACGACCGCCGTCGCGATCGCGAGCAGCACGGTGAAGAGGATCCCCAGGAGACGAAACATCCCCACCAGCCTAGGAGCGTCGCCTGTGAAGTCCCTGCCTCGACATCCGCTTCCGTGCGCCTCCGCGTCCGCGCGGGTCGCCGCTCGGTACGCTCGGAGGATGGCCACTTCGTCCCACGGATTCGCCGGTCCCGCCGACCTGCACCTGCACTCCAACCATTCCGATGGCACGGAGTCGCCGGCCGAGGTCGTCCGGCAGGCGCACGCGCACGGGGTGCGCACGCTCGCGCTGACCGATCACGACCGCTCGACCGGTTGGGGCGAGGCGGGAGACGCCGCCGTCGCACGGGGGATGACCTTCATCCCGGGGATGGAGCTCTCCGCGAAGCACGAGTGGCGCAGCGTGCATGTTCTCGGCTACCTCTTCGATCCGGAGGATGACGCGCTGCGGGCCGAGACCGATCGCATCCGCGGTGATCGGATCGGCCGTGCCGAGCGGATCGTCCGCAACATCGGGCGAGACTACGACCTGCAGTGGGACGACGTGGTGGCGCAGACGGCACTCGACGCGACGGTGGGGCGTCCGCACATCGCCGATGCCCTCGTCGCCCGGGGCATCGTGCGGGATCGGACCGAGGCGTTCGACGGCATCCTGCATCCACGGGAGGGGTACTACGAGCCGCACTACGCGCCCGATCCGCTGACCGCTGTGCGTCTGATCACCGAGGCGGGCGGAGTGGCGATCATCGCCCACCCCGTGACGGCGGGACGCGACCGCATGATGCCCGTGGCGTTCATCGAGCGCCTCGTCGATGCAGGCCTCGGCGGGTTCGAGATCGAGCATCGCGAGAACACGGAGGCAGGCAAGCGGCTGCTGCGAGAGATCGCCGCGAAGCACGACCTCATCATCACGGGCTCGAGCGACTATCACGGCGACGGCAAGCCCAACCGTCCCGGCGAGAACACCACCTCTGACGAGATGGTGGCCAGGCTCATAGCACGCGGCACGGGCACCGCCCCGCGTTTTCCCTGATCCTCGGCATTCTGGCGGTCATCTCTCGGCGACCTGTCGAGCGGGACCGATACCGTCCGAGGCATGCAGCGAGCGACTTCCCTCGAGCGACGCGTCGACGCGTGGGCTCATCGCCTCCTCCGCGATTCCCCGTCGAACGGCATCCGCGCCGGCCTGATCGAGTTCGCGGTGTTCGTCGTCAAGCAGGCGTGGGCGTGCATCTTCGGGGCGGCGCTGCTGGTCCTGATCGTCGCCGCGCGTCTGTGGTACCCCGACGATGCGGTGCTCGCCCGCAACGACGCACTCACCATCGCCGCTGTGCTCATCCAGGTGGCGATGCTCGTCTTCCGACTGGAGAGCGGGCGTGAGCTGTGGGTCATCGTCCTGTTCCACATCACCGGCACCGCCATGGAGCTCTTCAAGACCGACGTGGGGTCGTGGGCGTATGCCGCGGACGGGATTCTCCGCATCGGCGGTGTCCCGCTGTTCAGCGGTTTCATGTATGCGGCGGTCGGGTCGTACATGGTGCGCGTCTATCGACTGTTCGACCTCGGGTTCACGCGGTATCCGCGGCGATGGATGACGGCCGTCCTCGCAGCGGCGATCTACCTCAACTTCTTCACCCACCACTGGTGGTGGGATGCCCGCTGGGTGCTCCTGGCGGGAGTCGTGGCGCTCTGGCTGCCCACAGTGATGCACGCGCGGGTGTGGCGGCGCACGATCCGTCTGCCGCTCCTGGCCGTCTTCGGCGGGGTCGCGGTGTTCATCTATCTCGCGGAGAACATCGGCACGTGGGCGGGCGCATGGGCCTACCCGGATCAGGCCGGAGGCTGGCAGCCGGTCTCGTTGAGCAAGCTGAGCTCGTGGTTCCTGCTGATGATCATCTCGGTCGTGCTGGTCGCCTGGGTGTATCCGCCGCAGGTGCCGGCAGCCGTGCTGCGCACGGCCGACGAGGCACGCGCACAGGAGCCGGATGTCGGCGACCGACGGTGAACCCGCCGCAACCGGCTCTCGGCTTCCGCGTCCACACATGCGAGAGGGCACATACGCCGGAGTGAACCCGGTGGATGCGCCCTCTCGGTGACGTGCTCAGGCCCCGGTGACGGGAGCCGCGCCGGCGCCGGAACCGCCACGGCGACGACGGCGACGACGTGCCGGAGCCGGCTTGCCGTCGTGGTGCTCCTTGCCCGCACCGTCATGCGTGCCCGCGCCCTCGGCACCGCGATCGGCGGCCGGTGCGGACTGCCCCTCGCCGGACGTCGACTCCGCAGCGCCTTCGGTGAAGGTCGAACCGACCGGAGTCGTGCTGTTGCGACGGCGACGACGGCGGCGGGTGCCGCTCTCATCGGTCCCCTCGGCGGCGGCGTCGGCCGCGCGCTCGGGGCGACGGGTGCGCTCGGTCTTCACGGACTCCGTCTTGGGCGCTGACACCAGGCGGCCCTTCGTGCCCTGGGGGATGTTGAGGTCCTCGTACAGATGCGGGCTGGACGAGTAGGTCTCGATGGGCTCGGGCTGGCCGAACTCGAGGGCGCGGTTGATCAGGGCCCACTTGTGCAGGTCTTCCCAGTCGACGAAGGTGACCGCGATGCCGGTCTTGCCCGCGCGGCCCGTACGGCCTGCGCGGTGCAGGTACGTCTTGTCCTCATCCGGGATCGTGTGGTTGATGACGTGCGTCACGTCATCGACGTCGATGCCTCGGGCGGCCACGTCGGTCGCGACCAGGACGTCGCGCTTGCCCGCCTTGAAGGCGGCCATCGAGCGCTCGCGCTGATCCTGACCCATGTCACCGTGCACGCCGCCCACATTGAAGCCGCGGTCGCTCAGCTCGTCGACGAGGCGCTGCGCCGCACGCTTGGTGCGGGTGAAGATCACGGTCTTTCCGCGACCCTCGGCCTGCAGGATGCGGGCGATGACCTCGTCCTTGTCCATCGAATGCGCACGGTAGACGAGGTGCTTGATGTTCGCCTGCGTGAGGCCCTCGTCGGGGTCGTTCGCACGGATGTGGATCGGGTTCGACATGAAGCGACGTGCGAGGGCGACGATCGGGCCGGGCATCGTCGCGGAGAACAGCTGCGTGTGACGGACGGCCGGGACTTTCTGGAAGATCTTCTCGATGTCGGCGAGGAAGCCGAGGTCGAGCATCTTGTCGGCCTCGTCGAGCACGACCTCGGTGGCGTGCGAGAGGTCGAGCAGGCGCTGACCGGCGAGGTCGATCAGTCGACCGGGCGTGCCGACCACGATCTGCGCGCCGGCCTTGAGCTGGTCGATCTGACCCTCGTAGGCCTTGCCGCCGTAGATGGCGACGACGCTGGTCGAGCGGTTGCTGGTGAGCAGGTCGATGTCCTCGTACACCTGCACCGCGAGCTCACGCGTCGGCACCACGATGAGTGCCTTGACGCCGTGCTCCGGGTCCTTGCCGAGGCGCTGGACGACGGGGATGCCGAAGCCGAAGGTCTTGCCTGTTCCCGTCTTGGCCTGACCGATGATGTCCTGGCCGGGAAGGCCGAGGGGGATGGTCTGCTCCTGGATGGGGAACGCGTCGACGATGCCCTTGGCGGCGAGTGCGTCGACGATGTCCTGATCGATGCCGAGATCGGCGAAAGTTGTCACTTTATTCAGATTGCCTGTCCGGCGAGCCTGCGGGATCGCCACGTTAACGGATCCACGCCGTCTCTTGTGCCACAGGCGCGGGGCCCCGCTCCGACGGCGGGGACACGCCCAGCCTACCCGAGGGGCGCCTCCGGCCAGGAAGGAGCGTTCGGCACGAGTATTGTGAACGTCGTGGTGGACTCGGGAGGACGACCTCGTGGTTAAGTGGTTCTGGCAGCGCGACGACGCGCCGCGACGCACCCTCGCGCTGCGCGGCAGAGGCGAGCAGGGGGATGCGACGCGCATCGATTTCGCCGAACTCGCCCCCGAGCTCAATCGGTTCCTCGGGCAGGCCGCCTATCTGCAACTGGGCTACTTCGAGACGCTGACGCGTCTCATCCGCGCCACGACCGCGCTCTCCGAGAAGGAGTCGCTGTCTCGTGCGGCAGGGGCCGCCTTGACCAAGCATCGGGGGATCGTGGAGCTCATCGCCGAGCACGGTGACGACCCCACGCAGCTGATGCTCCCGTTCCGGGAGAACCTCGACGCGTTCCGTCGAAAGACCATCGGCGCGCGCCCACGGGAGACGCTTCTCGCCGTGTACATCACCGCCGGAATGCTCGACGACTTCTATCTCGCGCTGGCGTCCAGCTACGGAGACACCGGGCGGCGCGTGGCGGAGATCCTCCGCGAGGACGACGCTCGACACGAGATCGTCGCCATCATCCAGGAGACGATCGAGAGCGACGAGGAGTGGCGTTCGCTGCTGTCGATGTGGGCGCGCCGCCTGGTCGGCGACACGATCCTCGTCTGCCGCTCTGCGCTGCGGCCCGAGCGTCTCGAGATCGACGAGGAGCGCATCGAACCGGTATACACCGAGCTCATGGGCGCGCACGCTCGTCGCATGGACGCGATGGGACTGGCGTCCTAGGCGACGCAGTTCGACGGGTCAGATGCCCAGCGCCGCCCTGCTCTGGGCGTCGGAGCGCTTGCGCATCCCGGTGATCGCCATGGTCGCCAGTGCGGCGACGACGGGAGCGCCGAGGACGCTCGCGAGCCACAGCCAGATACTGTCCTCGCCTACACCGGCCCACTGCAGGCCCGTGTAGGTGAGCGCCGATACGGCGGTGGCGATCGCCGGGGTCAGGGCGACGCCGCGCAGCTCGCGATCGCGGATCAGGAAGTGCGCGGCGATTCCCAGAGCGCACGCGCCGATGAGTGCGAGGAGGATGTACATCGCGCGGTCAGGCGACGAAACCGACGCGGCGCGATTCTTCGGTGCCCAGCTCGATGTAGGCGAGGTTCGCGGTCGGGACGATGTAGGAGTTGCCCTTCACGTCGGCGAAGCTCACGTGCGACGCGCTCTGCTCGAGCGCCGCGGCGACCTGGGTGCGGACCTCTTCAGCGCTGGCGCCGGTGTCGAAGCTCAGTTCACGGCCGGTGTTGATGATGCCGATGCGGATTTCCACGCGTGCTCCTTGAAGTTCGGGGACTGCGCCAACTCTACCCCGCGGGCACCGGGCAGGATCGGCCGCGGGGACCGGTTTCGCCGTGAGCGCACAGCGCGGACGGCTGCGACCCCGGACGTGCCTGGCGGGTGCGGGCTGCGATGTCCGCACGTCCGGATAGCGTGGAGGTCATGACACCCGATACCGCTCAGCGCGCTGTGATCGCCGCAGAGCCGTCGGCATCCGGCGTCGTCATCGGCGCACCGGGAACGGGCAAGACGCGCACCCTCATCGAGCGTGTCGTGCACCTGCTCGACGTCGAGGGGCTGCGCCCCGAACAGGTTCTCGCCCTCACCCCGAACCGCCAGGCGGCGACGGCTCTGCGCGATCGGATCGGCGTGCGCATCGGTCAGGCGACGCCGGGACCGTTGGCCAGATCGCTCGGTTCCTTCGCCTTCCAGCTCGTCCGTGGAGCGATGGTGCGAGAAGGAGCCGAACCGCCGGCGCTGCTGACCGGTGCCGATCAGGACCGCATCATCGCCGAACTGCTCGCCGGAGATGCGGAAGACGGGCGCATCCGGTGGCCCGACGCGCTGAGCACTTCCGTGCGCGCCTCGAAGGGGTTCCGCTCCGAGCTGCGTGCCTTCCTCGCCGAGTGCACCGAGATCGGCGTCGACGCCGCGGAACTCCGGGCCTCGGGAAACGAGGTGTGGGTGGCGACGGCGGAGTTCCTCGTCGAGTACCGCATGGTCCTCGACGCGCTCCGCTCGGCGCACCGCGACGCCGCTGATCTGCTCAGCGAGGCGAGCACCATCCTGGATACGGCAGACGCGAACACCCTCGGCCCGCTCGCTCCCTTGCGCGTGGTGCTCATCGATGACGCGCAGGAGCTCACCCGCGGTGGGATCGCCGTCGTGACGGCCTTGCGCAGCCGCGGGATCGCCGTGCACGCCTTCGGCGATCCTGACATCTCATCCGGGTCGTTCCGTGGAGCCAGCCCCGAGCTGTTCGCCCAGCTCGCCGGCGTGCTGGGAGACGTGCACGTACTCGACGGGCCGCACCGCCAGCGTCCGGCGCTCACGGCGCTCACCCGCACCGTGACGCAGGCGATCGGTGTGTCCGGACGGGTCGAGCACCGGCGCGCTCCGGTGCCGGTGACGGCCGAAGAGGTCGAAGCCGGAGTCGCGACGTTCGTTGCTCCTTCCCCCTATGAGGAGCTCGATCGCATCGCCGGCGTCATGCGCGAGTGGCACCTCTCCGACGGCATCCGCTGGGACCGGATGGCGGTCATCGCCCACGACACCCGGCAGGTCACCGCACTCGAGACCGAACTCGCCGCCAGGGAGATCCCGACACGAGCGGCCGGTGTGCAGCGCCCGCTCGGCAGCGAGGGGATCGTACGCGACATCGTCGGCATCGTGCGTCTGGCACTCACCCCGGTCGAAGAGCGCACGTCGCCCGCACTCGAGGAGGCGCTGCGCACCCCCTTCGGAGGGATGGACGCGATCGGGCTGCGGCGACTGCGTGCGCGCCTCCGACACGTCGAACTCAAGCAGGGAGGATCGACGCCTGCACGCGAACTGCTGCGCCGGGCGATGGCGAATCCTGCGCACCTCACGCTGATCGACGCTCCGGAATCGCGCACGGCCGAACGGTTCGCCGAGACGATCGAAGCGCTCTCCCGCGGCGCGGCGGCGGGGGAGACGATCCACGACCTGCTGTGGCGGGTCTGGGATCAGGCTCGGGCCGTCGACGGCCGGCGGCTGCAGGTCGCCTGGCGCGAGATCTCGCTGCTGCCGACGGGAGCGGAGACGGCTCGTTCGCTCGATGCGCTGGTCTCTCTGTTCGACGCCGCGAAGCGCTTCGTCGAGCGTACGCCGAACGAGAGGCCCGAGGTCTTCGTGCGCGACATCCTCGACAGCGAGGTTCCGGAGGATTCGCTGTCGACTCCCGACCGGCCGGGAAAGGTCACGCTGCTGACCCCCGCCACCGCCCTCGGCACGGAGTTCGACGCGGTCGTGGTCGCCGGCGTGCAGGACGGCATCTGGCCGAACGTGCGGCTGCGTGGCGGTCTGCTGCAGACCTGGCGTCTGCCGGATGCGATCCAGGCCGCACGCACGGGGATCTCCATCGAGGCTCCAGGGGTCCTCGACCGCCGACGTGCGGCACTGCACGACGAGCTCCGGCTCTTCGTGCGCGCTGTGTCGCGTGCACGCGGTCGTCTCCTGATCACAGCGGTGGACGACGACGACCTCACGCCCAGCCCGTTCTTCGGCTTCCTGCCTGCGCCGGAACCACCCGAGCGGCATGCCTCGGCGGAGCACCCGCTCACCCTGCGCGGACTCGTCGCGCGGCACCGACGCACGCTCACGACGACGGTCGCCGAGCCGGTGCGCCGTGCCGCCGCGGCACAGCTCGCCGTCCTCGCTCGCGAAGGCGTCCCTGGATCCGACCCGGCGGAGTGGTACGGGATCACCCCGCCATCGACGCAGGCGCCGCTGCGCGATCTCGCCGTCACCGGAGCCCGGGTATCGCCCTCGAAGATGGAGTCCTACGAGGAATGCGGCCTCAACTGGGTCGTCTCGGCGCTCGGCGGCGACACCGTGATGCCGCCGACCGCCGGCATCGGCACGATCGTGCACGAGGCGATGGAGCGGGTACCCGAAGGAAATCTCGAGCGGATGCGGGAGATCGTGGCCGAGCACTGGCCGGAGCTCGATTTCGAGACCGAATGGATCGGACGCAAGGAACGACGTCGTGCCGATCTGCTCGTCGAACGGCTGCACACCTACTTGGGCGACGTGCGCCGGGAGGGAGGGCGCGTCATCGGCAGTGAGGTCGAGTTCCGCTTCGCCGTCGACGTGGCTCCCGCGACCGACGAGGAGATCGCGCCGACGGTGCACGCGGTGGGGGAGGACCGGGCGCACAAGGCGATCATCCACGGCTACATCGACCGTGTGGAAGCCTACCCGCCGGGCGCCGGCGAGCATCCGGCAGCTCGAGGCCGCGGCTGGGAGCCGATGTCGGGCGGTCCTGACGGCCCGACGGTCGTGGTCGATCTGAAGACGGGGAAGAATGATCCCGAATCCGACTCCGGTGTGATCGAGCACGCGCAGCTGGCCGCCTATCAGGTGGCGGTCCAGCAGGGACTGATCGAGGGGGCGCCGTCGTCGTCGCTGGCCGGCGCTCGACTCGTGATCGTCTCCAAGACACTCGCCAGGAGCGACTACCGCATCGCCCATCAGCACACGCTCGACGATGAGTCGCGAACGGCGTTCCTGAAGCGCGTGTCGGATGCGGCTCGCGGCATGTCGGCATCCAGCTTCACCGCGCAGGTCGAGTCGCACTGTGCGGACACGCAGCGCCGGGTGCACCCCTGCCGCATCCACACGGTGCCGGCGGTGAGCTCATGACGGGCGTGAGCGGACCGGAGCGGAGCGGAGCAGGGTGGAGCGGCGGTGCGGGCATCTCCGCCACAGACATCGCGGCTGCGCTGGGGCAACCGTCGCCGACACCCGCACAGCAGAGGGTGATCGAAGCGCCGCCGGAGCCTGCCCTGGTCGTCGCCGGAGCAGGAAGCGGTAAGACCGAGACGATGTCGGGGCGGGTGGTCTGGCTCGTGGCCAACGGGCACGTCCGCCGCGACGAGATCCTCGGCCTCACCTTCACGCGCAAAGCCGCAGGAGAGCTCGCGGAACGGATCGCCCATCGGCTCGCGGTCATCGACGAGTACGGACGCCGGGGGCTCCTCCCGCATCTGCCCGAGATCGTGGCGGACGGGTCACTTCGGAGGGTCGACGAGGCCGTGCCGGGCCGACAGCGTGAGCTGGTGCGCGCGCACGTGCTCGACGAACTCGCTGCGCACCGCGGAACGGGATGGGATCCGGTGACCCCTCGTGCTGCGGAAGACCTGATGATCCGGCCGCGCGTCTCGACCTACAACGCCTTCGCCGACGGCATCGTCCGTGAGCACGCGGCGCGCATCGGACGGGACCCCGACGTGGCGATGCTCAGCCAGGCCGCCTCCTGGATGCTGGCACGCGAAGTGGTGCTCCGCAGCGACCTCCCCGAGCTGGAGAACATCGATTTCGCGCTCGGCACGGTCATCGACGCTGTGCAGAGGCTCGCCGGCGATGCCCTCGACCACCGCGTCGACCTCGACCGTGCCGAGCACATCGCCCGCGATCAGGCACTCGCGTTCGAGCCCTATCGGGGCAACGCCGACGTCGAGAAGGCGGCGGTGAACCTGCTCAGTCTGCCGACGCTGACCCGCCTCGTGCGCGACTACATCGCCGAGAAACAGCGCCGAGGCGTGCTCGACTTCGCCGACCAGGTGGGCGGGGCCTACGACATCGTCGAATCGGCTCCCGACGTACGGGCCGAACTGCGCGAGCAGCACCGTGTCGTGCTGCTCGACGAGTACCAGGACACGTCGGTCATCCAGACCCGCTTCCTCGCCGAGCTGTTCCGCGACTCCGCGGTGATGGCCGTGGGCGACCCGCATCAGTCGATCTACGGTTGGCGAGGTGCGAGCGCCGACAACCTCTACGCCTTCTCCCGCACGTTCTCGAGCACCACAGCGGCGCAGACCTACAGCCTCATGACCAGCTGGCGCAATGATCGAGGCATCCTCGGGATCGCGAACCGCGTGCTCGAACCCCTGCAACGCCCGGGGCTCGACGTGCCGCCGCTCGAACCGCGCCCCGGCGCCGGGGAAGGCACCGTGACCATCGAGTACCCGTTCACGGTCGACGAAGAGGCATCCGCCGTGGCGGAATGGTTCGCCGAGCGCCGTGCCGCGCACGACGCCCGCAGCGCCGGTGAGTCCCCGGGCGCGAAGCCGCACACCGGAGCTATCCTGTTCCGTTCGAAACGCCACATGCAGACGTTCGCCGCCGCGCTCGCGGCGCGTGGCATCCCGCACCGCATCCTCGGCCTCGGCGGTCTGCTGGCGACGCCGGAGGTGGTCGACGTCGTGTCGACGCTGCGCGTGGTGCACGACCCCACCGCGGGGTCGGCGCTCATCCGCCTTCTCACGGGTCCTCGTTTCGGTGTCGGCGTTGCCGACATGGCGGCGCTCTACGACCTCGGGCGCACACTCTCCGAGCGCGACCCCGCCATGGCTCCGTTGCCCGAGGAGGTGCGCGCGCGGCTGCGTTCCTCGCGGGGGGCCGACGAGGCGGTCTCGATCATCGACGCGGTCGACGTGGTGCGTGCGGTGCGCGACGACTATCGGCTCCTCGAGTCCATCACGCCCGACGGCAGGGCGAGGGTGCGTGCGGCGGGGGAGATGCTCGAGCGACTGCGCCGCGCGTCCTCCCAGCCGATCCCCGAGCTGATCCGGCTGGTCGAGCTCGAACTGCGGCTGGACATCGAGTTGGCGGCCAACGAGACCAGAGGCCCGGCCCGTGTCGCCGCGACCCAGCTGCGGGCCTTCGCCGATGAGGTACGAGCCTTCCTCGCGGCGGACGAGCGGGGGAGCATCGGCAGTCTGCTCGCGTGGCTCGACAAGGCCGAGAGCACCGACGAGCTCATGCCACGGCCCGAGCCGCCGGAGGCCGGAGTCGTGCAACTGCTGACGATCCATGGGTCGAAGGGGCTGGAATGGGACGCGGTCGCCGTGGTGCGGCTCGTGGTCGACGAACTTCCCAGCCGGGTCTCCGACACCTCCGGCTGGTTCGGCTTCGGAGTCGTTCCGTTTGCTCTGCGCGGTGACCGCGACGCGCTGCCCCGATTCGAGTGGGATCCGGTCGAGGCGATGGGTGACGAGGCCGACCCCGTCAAGCGCCAGAAGCTCGCGCAGGCCTCACTGTCCGGTGGTGCGACGAAGGCGAATCCCCGGGGCGGCGCGATCAAACGCTTCAAGGATGCCTACCGGACCTATCAGCAGCAGGAGGAGCGGCGTCTGGCGTACGTCGCGGTCACCCGCGCGCGCACCGATCTGCTTCTCAGCGGTGCGCATTGGGCAGGACAGAAGTCTCCGCGCACCCCGAGCCCCTATCTGGTCGAGGCCATCGGGGTGCAGGGGCTCGACGAGGTCGAGGCGGTCGACCCCGACGACAACCCCTATGACGGCCCCGGTTCGACGCTGCGGTGGCCCCTCGACCCGTTGGGGGCACGACGAGAGGTCGTGTCCGCGGCGGCCGCGGCCGTGGATGACGCCGCCCGCAGCGGGACGGCGGAACCGTCGGTGGAGCTCGCCCGCCTGCTGGCCGAGCGTGCGGCGCGGCAGCGCGGAACCGACGCGGACGCCCCGACGCGCGTCCCGGCATCGCGATTCAAGGACTACGTCACCGACTTCTCCGGCACGCTCTCCTCGATCGTCAGACCCATGCCCGAGCGACCGTACCGGCAGACCCGGCTCGGCACGCTGTTCCACGCCTGGGTGGAACAGCGTTCGGAGCTGGTCGGTGTCGGCAGCCGCCCGGATGAGGCCCTCTGGGAGCTCGACGAGGATGAGATCGCGTCGGAACCCGCGCAGGCGACGGTGGAGACGCGGGAGGGCGCGGCAGCGACCGCAGATGCCGCCGATCTCGCCGCTCTGCAGGCGACCTTCGAGCGCAGCGAATGGGGAGGACTGCAGCCGATCGCCGTCGAGATCGAGATCGACTTCGCCCTCGGCGCCGGACTTCCCTCGTCGGAGGTGGCAGGATCGCACATCGTCATCTGCAAGCTCGACGCCGTCTACCGACGTGCCGACCGTGGTGGACGCATCGAGATCGTGGATTGGAAGACCGGGAAGGCTCCGCGAACGGCAGACGAGCGCGAGGAGCGGATGCTGCAGCTGGCGCTCTACCGTCTGGCGTACCATCGGCGCTTCGACGTGCCTCTGGAGGAGATCGACGTCGCGCTGTACTACGTCGCGGACGACCTGATCATCCGTGGCGACCGTGTCTACTCGGAGGAAGAGCTCTTCCAGCGCTGGAGCGCTGCCCGCGCCGCACGCTGAGCTTCGTCCGAGTCGGACTCGTCGTACTCGGCCGCAGCGTCCGATGCGGAAGGACGTGTCTGTTCGCGGGGCTCGGAACCACGGGTACCCGCGAAGATGCTCCGAGCCTCGGAGAGATCCTCGGTCTCGACACTGAGCATCTCGGTGCGGTGAGCGCTGTCGTCCTGGTCCCGGTCGGTCGTGCGTCCGGTGTCGATGGTGCGCACCGGTTCCAGTGACTCCGTGTCCTGCGGCGACGACTCCGCCTCCTCCGGGACTTCGATCCACAGTTCTTCGGGGTTGTAGGCATCGGTGTGCATGGAGGTGTCGACCTCGGCGACGGCATCCCGGGGCACGCGGTCGAGCGCGTCCATGGCGGAGTCGACGCCGGCAGCGCGGGCATCGATGATGCTGAGGTCGTCCGTTCGCAGGCCCTCGGCGAGAGCATCGAGCAGTGCGGCGGCATCGTCGACGATGTCCGGCCGATGCATGGAGTCGCCGTGCACGAGCCAGCGTGCGAACTCGAGTTCGGCGAGCAGGCGGGCTCGCACCTCGAGGCCGGGATCGGGGGCACGGTCGACGGCGCGGGCATACGCGGCGTGGACGTCGTCTGACGCATCGGGAGCTGCGGAGAGCCAGGAGAGGTCGACCGCCGGGTCTCCCACCGCGAGCCCATGCCAACCGACGAGGCCGACCACTTCGGGCCCACGCTCCGGATCGTCGTCGAACAGGAACGAGGTCGACTGCACGCCTCCGAGGACCACGGTGGACTCGAAGCGCCAGAGGTCGTCGTCGGCGACGGCATCGCGCCACCGCACCGTGAGACGTGCCGGCACGCGCCCGGTGGCCGCCGCGGTGTCGATCAGGCGCTCCAATTCGGCGCGGCTCTCCTCGGCGGTGCGGGTTCCGAGTCCTGCGCCCCGGACGACCGAGGTGGGAAGGCCGTGCACGGCGGCGATCGCGGCTCCCATCGACGGCGCGGCACCGCGCCCCGCGGGCACCAGGGCCGCCTCGATCTGGAAGCCGGGGAGGAGCTCGGTGACGAGCGCGCGACCCTCGCCGATGCGCGTCTCCCCGATGTAGGCGGGCGCGCGGAACGGCAGCATGGCGCGGGCGCCGTCGGTGAGCGCGCGAAGAGCGAGGGCTTCGGCGGCGAGTTCGCGCGCCGTCTCGTCGTCGTCCGCGACGCGGATCGCGAGTTCACGGCCGTCCGCCAGCGAGGCGATGGCGGAGTCGAATCGACCGTCGCCGTCCGCGCTCAGACCGCGGGCACCCGTGACCTCCGCCCCGGGCAGTGCGGCGGTCACTGCCGCGGCTAGAGTGAAAGGAGAGCGTCCCATGCCCCCAGGGTAGGTCGGCTCAGGGGCGGTCCCGCCTCCGCCACGCCCGTGAAAGAGGGAGTCGATGACCATTCAGCGCCCGTCCCTCGACCGTGCAGCCGAACTCCGCGAGGAGCCGGATGTGCTCGATCGTCTGCGCGCCGACCCGGCGACCCGCGTCATCGTCGTGCGTGAGGGACGTGTCCGGGTCGTCGATTCCGCGCTGCTGCGCGTCGCACCGGATGCGGTCGTCGAGGCGACCTGGGCTCTCCTCGGCCGCGATGTCGACGGCACCGTGCTGCTCCTCGCCGCCGCCCCGCCGGAGAACGACGCACTCGACACGGCCCCGGACGAGATCTGGCTCGGCCTCCGTGATCTCGGTGGACGCCTCGACGGGCAGGAGTCCGAGCTCCTGATCGGCGCGATCGCCCTCGCGGGATGGCTGCGCGATGCCCCGTTCTGCCCTGCGTGCGGTGGAGCGACGCGACTTCAGCAAGGCGGATGGTCGCGGCGCTGCCTCGTGTGCGGGCGCCAGCATTTCCCGCGCACGGATCCAGCGGTGATCGTCGCCGTCGAGAGCCGGGACGGCGAGCGCCTCCTGCTCGGCGCCAACGCGAACTGGGGCGGACGGATGTTCTCGTGCTTCGCGGGCTTCACGGAGGCCGGGGAGTCCCTCGAATCGACCGCGTATCGCGAGATCGAGGAGGAGTCGGGCGTGCGGCTGTCCGCCCTGCGGTACGTCTCGTCCCAGGCCTGGCCGTTCCCGCGCTCGCTCATGGTGGGCTTCCGCGCCGTGGTCGACGATGAGTCCGCTGCACGCCCCGACGGGGAAGAGATCATCGAGGTGCGCTGGTTCACGCGCGCGGAGATCGGCTCCGCACTCGCCGGAGACGGGCCTGTGGGCCTTCCGGGCCCGGCATCCATCGCCCGTGCCCTGATCGTCGAATGGTACGAGGACCACGCGTGAGCGCACTCGATGCCCTCGATGAGCGGCAGCGGGCAGCGGCATCCGTGCTGCGGGGACCCGTCGCCGTGCTCGCCGGTGCCGGGACCGGAAAGACACGGGTGATCACGCATCGCATCGCGCACGGCGTCGACACCGGCGCCTACTCGCCTTCGCGTGTCATGGCCGTCACGTTCACCGCCAAGGCTGCGGGCGAGCTCCGCGGTCGCCTGCGTGCTCTCGGAGTCGAGGGCGTGGCTGCCCGCACCTTCCACGCGACAGCACTCGCTCAGCTGAACTTCTTCTGGCCCACGCTGGCCGGTTCCCCGGCGCCCTCGATCATCGACAACAAGGTGCGGATGCTGGGGCAGGCCGCCGACGCGATACGCCTCCGTCCCAGCACGGCCACGCTGCGCGACATCGCCTCCGAGATCGAGTGGCGCAAGGTCTCGATGCTGTCGATCGACCAGTACGCGGCACTCGGGCGTCCGATCAGCGGTGTCGATGCGGGCCAGTTGATCGAACTGATGCGGGGTTACGAAGCGCTGAAGGACGATCGTCGTCAGCTCGACTTCGAAGACGTGCTCCTCGCCTGCGCGGGCATGCTGGAGGCGGAGCCCCGGGTCGCCGCATCCGTCCACGAGCAGTACCGGCACTTCACGGTCGACGAGTTCCAAGACGTCTCGCCGTTGCAGAACCGGCTGCTCGAGCTCTGGCTGGGCGATCGCCACGACATCTGCGTGGTCGGTGATGCCAGCCAGACCATCTATTCGTTCGCGGGGGCCGAGCAGCGGTTCCTGCTCGAGTTCGAGCGCCGCCACCCGGACGCGACGGTCGTGCGGCTGGAGACGAACTACCGTTCGCAACCGCCGATCCTCACCGCAGCCAACGCCCTGATGCACGGCCGCCCCGGCGCGTTGGAGCTCGTGCCGGCCCGGGAGCAGTTCACCGCGGATGCGCCGACCATCACCGCCTACGACACCGAGGGTGAGGAGGCCGCGGGGATCGCTGCGGCCATCTCCGCCCGCATCGAGGCGGGTGCCTCCCCCTCGGAGATCGCAGTCCTCTACCGGGCGCACGCGCAGTCCGCGGTTCTGCAGCAGGCGCTCGCCGCCGAGGGCATCGCGACGTCGGTGCTGGGCGGCACACGCTTCTTCGCCATGCCGGAGGTTCGTCAGGCGATCCTCGCGCTCCGGGCCGCCGCCGTGGCTCCCAGCGAGCAGGGCTTCCTCCCCGGGGTGGAGCGGGTGCTTCGCGAGCTCGGTCTCACAGAGGAGCCGCCGGCGGCAGGGGGAGCGCAGCGCAGCGGATGGGAGGCGCGACGTGCCATCCTCCGGCTCGCGGAGGAGGCGGGGCCCGAGGCGGATCTGCGAAGTTTCAGCGACGCGCTGATGGCGCGGGCGAAGGACCAGCACGAGCCGACCATGCGCACCGTCACGCTGTCGACCCTGCATGCCGCCAAGGGGCTGGAGTGGCCGCACGTGTACCTCGCCGGATGGGCGGAGGGATCGCTGCCGATCTCGTATGCGACGACGTTCGAGGCGATCGACGAGGAGCGGCGACTGGCCTACGTGGGCGTCACGCGCGCCGCCCGTACGCTGGCGCTGTCGTGGTCGAGATCGGCGGGTCGGGGGGAACGCTCTCCGTCGCGGTTCCTCGCTGAGATGGGGACCACGGGCCGCGGCACCGGCATTCTTCGTGAAACGACACCGGACGCCACTCGCGGGAACCGTCCGCGCTGATCCGCACCATCCTCCCGGACGCACCTTCGTCGTCGGCGAGGAGCAGCGCGGCGAGCCGCCCGGCTTCAGCGACCTGCGCGGCGCGGATCGGGCCCGGATCACGACCGATCATCTGCGTGTGCAGCAGTGGCCAGGCCGGGTCGAGGTCTCGGGCATGGGCGTCGCGACACGCGAGACAGGCGGACACACCGGGGACCACGAGTGGCCCGACGGTCACGCGGCCGGGGTCGAACGCGACCGGTAGGTGCGCGACGTCCTCGCGCAGGTAGCGGGCGAACTGCAGTGCCGCGGACACGCCGTTCACGAGCACGATGGCCACGCCGGGCCGGTGACCGATCTCCACGAGTTCGATGCCTTCGTCGGAGAGCGCCTCGCGCATCCGGTACTCGCTCCGGCCGTCGGCGATGCCGATGTTCTCGACCCAGGCAGGGCGTGCCGCATCGACATCGTCGAGGAGCACGTCGTCGAGACGCGCGAGGAGTGTGCGTGCCGCCTCCCGCGGAGCGCCGGCCGCGTGCGCGATCACGTCGAAGGAACCCCGCCGGAAACCGGAGCGCAACCGGCTGAGAAGCGGTTCCACCCAGGGGTCCTCCGCATCGATGCGCAGACCGCCGTCATCGCCGACCTGAAGGGTGTGCTCGTCGCGCCACAGCAGGGGAGAGCTCGGGTGCAGACGTGTGAGGAGCGGAGGGGTGAGCGGCATCTCTCCGATTGTGCAGAGGATGGCGGCATCGCGGGGCCGCAACCGGGCATCCGTGGACAACTCGCCGACGTTCGTCGAGCGGGGGAGGAGAGGTGCAGGCATCCGCGGACGCCCGCACCCTGCCTCAGACCGGTCGGTCGCCCTCCGGGGCCGCGTCGCCGTCGCCGTCCGCCTCATCCGTGGTTCCCGCTGCGGGCTCGTCGGCCGAGAAGTCGTCGCCGTCGAGCAGGCGGGCCAGTGCTTCATCGAACTCGTCGGCCACCGGCTGTTCGCCACGCTCAGCCGCCTGCAGCCGGGCGACGAGTCCGCTCGGGTCGTCGATGTCCTCGGCCGTCGGCATCAGGTCGGGGTAGTCCCACAGCGAGTCGCGTCCGCTGATGCCGACGGCGTCGGTCACCGCCTGCCACATCGCGGAGGCTTCGCGTATGCGTCGGGGGCGCAGCTTGAGCCCGACCAGTGCGCCGAGTGCGTCTTCCGCAGGGCCGCCGACGGCACGTCGGCGTCGAGCGGCTTCCGCGATGCGGGCACCGTCGGGCAGCCGCGAGGTCGCCTCGGCTGTCACCACGTCCACCCAGCCGTCGATCGTCGCGATGAGGTTCTCGAGTCGGGTGAGCGCCTCGCGCTGCGCCTCGCTCTGCACGGGGAGGAGAGCGCCGCCCTCGATCGCCGCGCGCAGTTCCTCGGGGTCGGAGGGGTCGAGGCGGCTGGCCACGTCTTCCAGCGCGTCCACATCGACGGTGACTCCGCGCGCGAAGTCCGTGATCTGCGCCATCACGTGCAGGTGGAGCCACTTCGCGTGCCGGTAGAGCCGCGCGTACGCGAGCTCGCGGGTGGCGAGGTAGAGCGCGATCTGGTCTTCGGGGATCTCGAGACCTTCGCCGAACGCGGTGAGGTTCTGCGGGATGACGGCCGCCGTCCCCGCGGGGAGCACGGGGATGCCGACATCGCCTCCGGAGACCACCTCGAGCGAGAGGTTGCCGAGCACCTGACCGAACTGCGCGGCGAACACCGAGCCGCCCAGGCCTCGCATCAGCTTGCCTGCCCCCTGGACGACGTCGCGCATCTCCTCCGGCACCTGCGTGTCCAGGGCGGAGGTCAGCGCGTCCGCGATGCTCGTCGACACCGGGTCGGCGATCTCCTTCCACACCGGCAGCGTCTTCTCGACCCACTCGCCGCGGGTCATCGCTGTCGGTGTCTCGGAGAGCTCCGAGATCGTCGTCGCCTCGCCGAGCCACAGATTCGCCAGCGCGAAGGAATCGGCGAGCGAGGTGCGTGAACCGTCGGTCACACCCTGCCCGTCGCGGTTGGCGATGAACAGGGCCTGGCGCAGCGCGTTCTCCCAGGGATCGCCACCGAAGGCGCCCTGCAGCTGCGACATGATCGTCTGCATCATCGCGGGATCGAGTGTGAAGCCGTCCATCCCCTCGAAGGCGCCCCGGAGCGCTTCGGGGTCGATGTCCCCGCCGCCCTGATTCGAGAGCATCTTCCGCAGGAATTCCTGGAAGTCCTCGGGTGTCGGGTCGTTGTCTGCCATGTCGCTCGCCCTCTCAGCACTTCTGTTGCCGTGGCCTCTACGCTAGTCACAGGTTTCTGCGCGCGAACCCGATGCGGGCAGATCGGTGTACGCCGCTCGCGAACGACGGAGGAATGCAGTGGATCGAAC
This sequence comes from Microbacterium sp. Cr-K32, assembly GCF_000708345.1. Taxonomy (NCBI): domain Bacteria; kingdom Bacillati; phylum Actinomycetota; class Actinomycetes; order Micrococcales; family Microbacteriaceae; genus Microbacterium; species Microbacterium sp. Cr-K32. Next base: position 212,880 of record NZ_JARD01000022.1, read on the forward strand.
GCGGTCTGGGAAGCTCGGACTCGGAGTCTGGGCGCTGATCGTCGCGCTCATCGCCCTGGTCGTGCTGACGTTCCTGCCGTCGCCCTACGTGATCCAGCGGCCGGGCCCGGTGTACGACACCCTCGGCACTGCGGAGGGAGCGGACGGCGAGCAGGTTCCGCTGATCAGCGTCGAGGGCGCCGAGACCTTCGAGACCGCGGGCACTCTGGACCTCACGACGGTCCAGGTCGTCGGCAACCGCGAGCGCACACCGAGCTGGTTCGAGCTGGCACTGGCGTGGATGGACTCGTCCAAGGCGGTCGTCCCGCTCGACACGGTGTTCCCGCAGGGGGTGACGAGTGAGCAGCGCGACGAGCGCAACGCCACGCTGATGGTGGACTCGCAGCACGAGGCGACGGCCGCTGCGCTGAACGAGCTCGGATACGACACCGGTGCTCAGGTCGTCGTCGTCGACGCCGTCGCCGACTCCCCGGCCGCCGGCATCCTCGAAGCCGACGATGTGATCACCGCGATCGACGGCACGCCGGTCACCTCTGCGACGCAGCTGCGCGAGGCGATCCAGGCCGCCGAGGGAGCCCCCGTGCAGCTCACCGTGCTGCGCGCCGGAGCCGAGCAGACCGTCGAGATCACTCCGGAGAAGCACACCGAGGGCGACGCGACCCTGTGGCTCATCGGCATCACGCTCCGCACCGACTACGACTTCGAGATCGACGTCACGATCCAGCTCGACAACGTCGGCGGCCCCAGCGCCGGGATGATGTTCGCGCTGGGCATCATCGACACGCTGACCGAGGGCGAGCTCAACGGCGGGAAGGACGTGGCCGGTACCGGCACGATCGACGCGGCCGGCACCGTCGGGCCTATCGGCGGCATCCGGCAGAAGCTCTACGGTGCCAGGGACGCGGGTGCCGAGTACTTCCTCGCTCCCGAGGCCAATTGCGATGAGGTCGTCGGGCATGTGCCGGACGGGCTCCAGGTCATCCGCACCGCGACGCTCGACGAGTCTCTCGCCGCGCTCGAGGTCATCGCGGACGACGGAGACGTCGCCGCTCTTCCGACCTGCGAACGCGCCGGGAGCTGAGCGCACACGTGCGGCCGTGACCTCGCCGTGACCGGGATGACAGCCTGCCCACAGTGAGCGATGCCTAGGATGGTGGGGTGACCTCCTCGCCTTCAGCTCCGAACCCGGCCACGCCTCGAACCTCACGACGCATTCTCGGCATCTCCCTGGTGATCATCGCCGCCTTGATCGCGGTGTTCTTCGTGTTCGCCTCCCTGTACACCGAGTTCCTCTGGTTCGACCAGGTGGGCTTCACCGGCGTCCTCACGACGCAGTGGATCGCCACGGCGGTGATGTTCGTGGTCGGCTTCCTCGGGATGGCCGTTCCGCTGTTCGTCGTCATCCAACTCGCGTATCGCCTGCGTCCGGTGTACGTGCGACTCAGCTCGCAGCTGGATCGGTACCAGGAGGTCATCGAACCGCTGCGTCGCCTGGCGATGTGGGGCATGCCCATCTTCTTCGGACTGTTCGCCGGCTTCGCGGCCGCGGGGCAGTGGAAGACCGTCTGGCTCTGGGCCAATGGTGTGGCGACGTCCGACGTCGACCCGCAGTTCGGCATCGACACCGGCTTCTACATGTTCGCGATGCCGTTCTACACGATCCTGCTCGCCTTCATCTCGGCCGTTCTGCTGCTCTCGCTCCTGGTCACCGCCCTCGTGTCGTACCTGTACGGCTCGGTGCGCATCGGCCAGGGTGAGCTGCGCATCTCGAAGCCCGCACGCATCCAGCTCGCGGTCATCGCGGGCCTCTACCTGCTGGTGCAGGCGGCGAGCCTCTGGCTCGATCAGTACAAGACGCTCGTCGAGCCCGACGACCGCATCACGGGCGCGGCGTACACGGGCGTGAACGCGACGATCCCGGGTCTCGCTATCCTCGCGATCATCGCCGCCGTCGTCGCGATCCTCTTCTTCATCACCGCCGTCATCGGCCGCTGGCGCTTCCCGCTGGCCGCGACGGCGCTGCTCATCGTGGCGTCGCTCGTCGTCGGCGTGGGATACCCGTGGGTGGTCACCACCTTCCAGGTGAAGCCGAACCAGAACGCCTACCAGGCCGAGTACTACCAGCGGAACATCGACGGCACGAAGGAGGCGTACGGGGTCGCGGACCTCGAGACCACGCCCTTCGCCGCCAAGACCGACGCAGAGGCGGGGCAGCTGCGCGCCGACGCCGAGACCACCGCCTCGACGCGCATCATGGACCCGAAGGTCATCCCGCCGACGGTACGCCAGCTCGAGCAGTACCGCGGGTACTACCAGTTCCAGACGACGATGGACGTCGACCGGTACGAGATCGACGGGAAGATGCAGGACACCGTGGTTTCCGTGCGCGACCTCGACATGTCCGGACTCGGCGACGGCGACAACTGGAACAACCGCGTCGCGGTCTACACCCACGGCTACGGCCTCGTCGCAGCCGCCGGAAACCAGCGCACCACGGACGGCGAACCGGTGTTCCTCGAGCGCGGCATCCCCACCTCCGGGTTCCTGTCGGACCGCGAGAACTTCGAGCCGCGCGTGTACTTCGGCGAGAACTCGCCCGAGTACTCGATCGTCGGCGCCCCCGAGGGGTCGGAGCCTGCGGAGATCGACTACCCACGCGGCAAGGACGGCTCGAGCGAGACGAAGACCACGTTCGAGGGGAACGGTGGTCCGAAGATCGGTGACACGTTCACGAAGCTCCTCTACGCGCTGAAGTTCCAGTCCGAGCAGATCCTGTTCTCGAACCTGGTGAACGAGGACTCGCAGATCCTCTACGACCGCGATCCCAAGACGCGCGTCCAGAAGGTGGCGCCGTACCTCGAGCTCGACAGCGACCCGTACCCGAGCGTGGTGGACGGCCGCATCGTCTGGATCGTCGACGGCTACACCACGAGTCAGACGTACCCGTACTCGACGAGCGTGAGCCTGTCGGATGCGATCGCCGACTCCAACATCCCGTCGCCGACGCTCGCCATCGACGACATCAACTACATCCGCAACTCGGTCAAGGCGACGGTCGACGCCTACGACGGCTCCGTGACGCTCTACGCGTGGGACGACGAGGACCCGGTGCTGAAGACCTGGCAGAAGGTCTACCCGTCGACGGTGAAGCCGATCAGCGAGATGTCCGGCGAGCTCATGAGCCACGTGCGCTACCCGACCGACCTGTTCAAGGTGCAGCGTGACATCCTCGGGGTCTACCACGTCGACAAGGCCGGATCGTTCGCACAGCAGGACAACCGGTGGCAGACGCCGAACGACCCGCGCAGCGAATCGATGCTGCAGCCGCCGTATTACCTGACCATGCAGATGCCGGGGCAGGACACTCCGAGATTCTCGATGTTCTCGACGTTCATCCCGAACTCGCAGGGCGCGGGTGGAAGCCGTGACGTGCTGATGGGCTACCTCGCGGTCGATTCGGACGCCGGCTCGGAGAAGGGCAAGAAGGCAGAGGGTTACGGCCAGCTGCGCATGCTCGAGATCGACACCGACACGACCGTCCCCGGCCCCGGTCAGGTGCAGAACACCTACAACTCGGACACGTCCGTGGTGCCTCAGCTCAACCTGCTGCAGCAGGGGGAGTCCGAGGTCATCTACGGCAACCTGCTGACACTGCCCGTCGGTGGCGGTCTGCTCTACGTGCAGCCCGTGTACGTGCAGTCGTCCGAGGGGACGCAGCTGCCTCGACTGCAGAAGGTGCTGGTCGCCTTCGGTGACCGCGTGGCTTTCGAGAACACGCTCACCGAAGCCCTCGATACCCTCTTCGGCGGTGACTCCGGTGCAACCGGCGGCGATGACACGGTCGAACCCGATCCGGACGCTCAAGTGCCCGATACCGGCGAGGTGCCGACGACGGAGCCCACGCAGCCCACGGGGGCCGAGGCGGAGGCGCTCGCGGCTGCGCAGTCTGCCTTGGTCGACCGTGAGACGGCACTGAAGGCGGGAGACCTCGCGAAGTTCGCCGAGGCGGACGAGCGTCTCACCGCAGCGGTGCAGAAGCTGATCGAGCTCGACTCCGCCGCAGGCAACTGATTCGAGACATCCGCATCGAATGGGCGTCCCTCCGGGGGCGCCCATTCGCGTCTCTCCGGTGGCCCTTCCTCGGTCAGGCGGGCCGAAGTGCGGCGGAGGCGGCGTCGATGGCCTCGACGTCGAGGGAGAAGTACGCCCAACGTCCACGCTGCTCGCGCCTGACGAGTCCCGCGTCGGAGAGGAGCTTCATGTGGTGGGAAACGGTGCCCTGAGAGAGCCCGACGGGCTCCGTGAGATCGCAGATGCACGCCTCCCCGCCGTCACCGGCGGCGATGAGGGAGAGCAGACGCACGCGGGTCGGATCTCCCAGCGCCTTGAACACGCGCGCCACCCTCTCGGCTTCCTCGGTGCTGATGGTCGAGGTGATGCGCGGTACGCAGCAGGAGGTGCCGGCGTCGATCGTGGCAGGGATGGTCATAGGGCCATGCTACCCACGTATTGACAAACATCGATAGATCACGCACTGTGGTCATATCGAAGTTCATCAATGTAAGGAACGTGATGTCCGAGCTTCCCGTCGTCGTCATCGGCGCAGGCCCCCAGGGGCTGGCCGTCGCCGCACACCTCACCGAGCGCGGGTGCGATGTGATCGTGTTGGAACGTGGGTCGGGCCCCGCCACCGCGGTCTCCGAGTGGGGGCACGTGCGCTTGTTCTCCCGCTGGCCCGAGCTGACCGATGCGGCCTCCCGTCGCCTGCTGGAACCCTCGGGATGGACCGCTCCGACGGACGGGTATCCGACCGGCGCGGAGTGGATCGTGCGGTATCTCGCGCCCCTCGCTGAGGTGCTGGGGGAGCGGGTCCGCTACTCGACGACGGTCACCGGCGTCGCGCGCAAGGGGCGGGACCGTGTGGTCGAGAGCGGTCGCGCAGGACAGCCCTTCGTCGTTCATGCGATCGGCTCGGATGGCGAAGAACTCCGGATCGGTGCACGTGCCGTCGTCGATGCGAGCGGTACCTGGGGGCGCCCCAATCCGGCCGGAGCCGAGGGGCTCCCCGCGATCGGCGAGACAGGCTTCGCCTCGCATATCTCCTACCGGATTCCGGATGATGTCACGGCCCAGGCCGGGCGGCACGTGGTCGTCATCGGGTCCGGGCACTCGGCCACGCACACCGTGCTGCGTCTGACCGCGTTGGCGCGACGACACCCCGGTACACGGGTCTCGTGGCTGATGCGCCGGGGAAAGGCGGCGTCCCGCCTGCTCGGTGGCGCAACGGGCGATGCGCTTCCCGAGCGCGCGGCGTTGGGCGCGCGGGCTCGAAAAGTCATCGAGTCCGGTCTCGTCGATGTCATCCAGGGGTTCCGCGTCGCGGAGTTCCGCGCGGACGAAGAGGGTCTCACGATCATTGCGGACAGCGGAGGTGCGGTGAGGGGCGTCTCGCACGTGTTCGCCTTGACGGGATTCCGTCCCGACCTCGGCATGCTCTCGGAGGTGCGTGTGGCATGGGACCCCACTCTGGAGGCGGTGGCCGGCATCGCCGCGGACATCGACCCGAACCTCCACTCCTGCGGGTCGGTCGGGGCGACAGGGGCGGCCGAGCTCACCCAGCCGGAAGACGATTTCTACATCATCGGCGCGAAGAGCTACGGGCGTGCGCCCACATTCCTGGCGCTCACGGGATTCGAGCAGGCACGCAGCGTCGCCGCACAGCTCGCGGGCGACCTGATCGCCGCGCGGAGCACGCAGCTCACCCTGCCTGCGACGGGTGTCTGCGGGGGATCGGGTGACTTCGATGGCGAAGGCGGCAGCTGCTGTGGGAATCCCCTCGTCCAGGTCGGCACGGTTCGGGCGAGAATGGAGTTGATTCCGGCAACCGCCGATCACGCCGCAGAGAATTCCGACAGCACGCCCGCGAGGAGCATCCGATGACCGACGTACCCGTCAAGCCCTCCGTCCTCTTCGTCTGCGTGCACAACGCCGGCCGCTCGCAGATGGCCGCGGGTTTCCTGCGTGACATCGCGGGGGATCGGATCGACGTGCGCTCTGCCGGTTCCCTGCCCGCGGATCAGATCAACCCGGTCGCGGTGGAAGCCATGGCCGAGCTCGGTGTCGACATCACGGCGGAATCGCCCAAGGTGCTGACCACCGAAGCCGTGCAGGCCTCCGATGTCGTGATCACGATGGGCTGTGGCGATGCCTGCCCGTTCTTCCCGGGAAAGCGCTACGAGGACTGGGAACTCGACGATCCTGCCGGACAGGGGATCGACGCCGTGCGACCGATCAGGGACGACATCCGCGCCCGGATCGAACGTCTGGTGGCCGACCTGATCTGAGCCGGGTGCGACGCACTCGATCGAGTCCGATCGAGTGCGTCGCACCCGAAGCAAAGCGAAAGGCCCCCTGACCTGGATTTCTCCGAGTCAGGGGGCCTTTCATTTGTTGCGGGGACAGGATTTGAACCTGCGACCTCCGGGTTATGAGCCCGGCGAGCTACCGAACTGCTCCACCCCGCGGCACAAGAAGAAACTTATCACGGATTCCGGAGTCGGTCGAATCGAGAGGGCATCGGGACGACGTCCCGGGCGTGTCGATGCGAGAGGATGGAGTCATGTCCGAGATCGCAGCCGTCCCCGTCGCCGTGTGCCAGTTCGCGCCCACCGCATCCCGAGCCGACAACCGCGAGCGGATCGCGGAATTGACGGCCGATGCCGCCGCGCGTGGTGCGAAGCTGGTCGTGTTCCCGGAGTACTCGAGCTACTTCGTCGATCCTCTGGACGAGAGCCTCGCGGTGAACGCTGAGGACCTCGATGGGGAGTTCGTCGCGACCTTGGCCGCTCTGGCCGCCGAGTACGCCGTCGTGATCGTCGCCGGTCTCGCGGAGCGGGCCGCGGACGGTGAGCGGGTGCGGAACTCCGTCGTGGCGGTGCGCGGCGACGGCATACTCGCCGTGTACCGCAAGCAGCATCTGTACGACGCATTCGGGCAGCGGGAGTCCGACTGGGTCGAACCGGGTGAGCTGGGCCCAGCGGCCACCTTCGACCTCGGCGGTCTGCGCTTCGGACTCATGACCTGCTACGACCTCCGCTTCCCCGAGGTGGCCCGTTCGCTCGTCGATGCGCAGACCGACGCCCTCGTCGTGCCGGCGGAGTGGGTCAGAGGACCGCTCAAGGAGCATCACTGGACCACGCTGCTCGCCGCCCGTGCGATCGAGAACACCGTCTATGTGATCGCCGCGGACCACCCGACTCCGATCGGCGTTGGACATTCGCAGGTCATCGATCCGCAGGGCGTGATCCTCGCCGGTGTGGGCACTGCTCCCGGGATCGCGGTCGCCGTGGTGGAGGGGGAGACGATCGCGCGCGTGCGGGCGACCAACCCGTCGCTGCGGGTGCGGCGCTACGCGGTCGTGCCGCATGACACCGTCCCCGGCGGAGCGGTCGCCCCCGGGGCCCCCTCCTGATCCGCGGTCAGGCGGAGAAGCCTGCGAGACGCGCAGCCGCCTCTTCGAGCACGTCGACGCGCTTGCAGGCCGCGAAGCGCACCAGGCCCGAGTACTCGCCCCGGTGCGCCTCGGAGACGAAGGCCGTGAGCGGGATCGCGACGACGCCCGCGCGTTCCGGCAGAGCGCGGCAGAACGCTGCGGCGTCCGCGCCGCCCAGTGCGGTCGCATCGGCGACGGTGAAGTAGCCGCCCTGCGGGGCGTGCACGGTGAATCCGGCCTCCCTCAACCCGGCTCCGAGGATCTCGTGCTTTCGCGCGAGTGCGGCGGCCGCATCCGCGAAGTACGCGTCGTCCATCCGCAGCCCCACAGCGATGGCAGGCTGGAAGGGGGAGCCGTTCACATACGTGAGGTACTGCTTCACCGTCAGCACGGCCGTGATGAGCGCGGCCGGCCCGTGCACCCAGCCGATCTTCCATCCCGTCGTGGAGAAGGTCTTGCCGGCGGACGAGATGGTCAGTGTGCGCTCGGCCGCTCCGGGGAGGGTCGCGATCGGCGTGTGCGGCGCATGGAAGGCCAGGTGCTCGTACACCTCGTCGGTGACGATGATCGCGTCGTGCCTCTCCGCCAGACGCACCACCTCGCTGAGAACCTCGCGCCCGAACACCGCGCCCGTGGGGTTGTGCGGGTCGTTGACCAGGATGATCCTGGTGCGGTCGGTCACCGCTGCCGCGAGTCGGTCGAGGTCGGGCTGGAAGTCCGGGGCCCGCAGCGGGACGGTGCGAAGGCGCGCCCCCGCGAGAGCCACGGCCGCGGCGTAGGAGTCGTAGTACGGCTCGAACACGACCACCTCGTCGTCCGGGCCGTCGATCAGCGCCAGCAGTGTCGCGGTCAGCGCTTCCGTCGCCCCGGCCGTCACGATCACCTCGCGTGTGGGATCGACGGTCAACCCGTAGAAGCGACGCTGATGAGCGCTGATGGCGTCGAGGAGATCCGAGGTTCCGCGACCGGGAGGATATTGGTTCGCTCCATCTGCGATGGCCTGTCGCGCCGCCTCCAGCACCGCTGCGGGACCGTCTTCGTCGGGGAAACCCTGACCGAGATTGATCGCTCCGGTTCGGGCCGCTGCTGCCGACATCTCTGCGAAGATGGTGGGCGCGACGGTTCCGTCCGCAGCGAGCAGACCTGCACCCGCCGCTGTACGACGCCATGCGCCGGGAATGACACTCATGAAGAACAGGCTAAGGCCATAGCTGAAACTCATCTTCGGCATAAGGAACGCACAGATACAGGCGTCATTCTGAAATGGTCGTCGAAGGAGCACACACCATGAACGAAGACAACCCCCAGGACCAGTCGGCACCCGCGTCGAACGACGCCGTGCCGTCCACCGAGGCCGCAGAGGTCGCCGCTCAGTCGGCGACGGATGCCGCCGCTGACAACGTCACACCGGCGCCCGCCACGCCGGCGTCGGCCGCGCCGGCACCCGTCACACCGGCGTCGGCCGCGCCGGCACCCGCTGCGCCGGTGCACGGGCATGAGATGCCGTCGACGTTCGCCTCGCAGGCCCCGGCCGCACCGGTGATCGCACCGGTCCCGCAGGGCTACGCGGCACCCGCCGCCACCGCGCCGGCAACCGCCACCGCGCAGGGCGCGGCGTTCGGCATCCCCACCGCATCGTCGTACACCCAGCCGACGCAGCCGCTCGACGGCGGTGCCGGCCTTCCGGGCGAGGGGACGAAGACCAAGGAGCAGAAGCCTCGTAGCGGCGCGAAGTTCGCCGCTTTCATCGTCGCGGCCGCTCTGGTCGGCGGGGTCGCCGGTTTCGGCGGAGGCGCTCTGCTGAACGGGCTCCAGGACCAGCCTTCCTCGGGCACGGCGACCGGGCCGCAGACGGTGACCGTGAACAACCCCGGTTCCGTCAACGAGACCACGGCTGTCGCGACCGCCGCACTCCCGTCCGTCGTCACCATCGAGGTGGCGGGCTCCGACCAGGCAGGCAGCGGATCCGGTGTCATCATCCGCGATGACGGCTACGTGCTCACCAACACGCACGTCGTGACGCTGGGCGGCGCTGTCGCGGATCCGACGATCCGGGTGACCACGTCCGATGGACGCATCTTCGAGGCGACCGTGGTCGGCACCGACCCGATCTACGATCTGGCCGTGATCAAGCTGAAGGACGCCAAGGGGCTCACCCCGATCGACTTCGCCGATTCCTCGAAGCTCAACGTCGGCGACACCGCGGTGGCGCTCGGAGCCCCGCTCGGGCTCGCGAACTCGGTCACGACGGGCATCGTGAGCGCGCTGAACCGGAGCATCCAGATCGCTTCCTCCGCTCTGCCCGACTCGTCCTCCGAGGACGCTCCGAACCAGCAGCAGACGCCCGATCAGGGACAGGGCCAAGGGCCGTTCCAGTTCGACATCCCGGGCAGCGGCACGCCGCAGACCTCGGACTCCATCTCGATCGCCGTGATCCAGACGGATGCCGCGATCAACCACGGGAACTCCGGTGGTGCGCTCGTGAACAGCAAGGGCGAGCTGATCGGTATCAACGTGGCGATCGCGAGCTCGGGAAGCTCCGAGGAGTCGGGCTCGATCGGCATCGGCTTCGCCATCCCGTCGAACATCGCCAAGCGGGTCTCCGACGAGATCATCGCCGACGGTGCGGCGACGCACGGCCTTCTCGGTGCCTCGGTCCAGGACGCGTCGAGCGTGCAGGGTGCCACCGTCTCCGGCGCGTACATCGCCAAGGCGACGGACGGCGGCGCTGCGGCTGCGGCCGGCATCCAGGAGGGCGACGTCGTCACCACGTTCAACGGAGTCCCGATCACCAGCGCGAGCGATCTGACCGCTCAGGTGCGTGCGGCGGCGGCCGGCAGCGATGCCAAGGTCACCTACGTGCGCGGCGGCAAGCAGTACGACGTCGAGGTGAAGCTCGGCGAACTCGCCGGCTGAAGCCCACCGCGCGCCGAGAAGGACGCCACCCCGCGATAGGCTCGCGGGGTGGCGTCCTTCTCTTTCGGCACCGGCAATGCGGCCAAGCTCCTGCGGATCCCGCTGTATGCCGTCGGACGCATCGGCACGGTCCTCCTTCCGCGCGGTCGGCGCTGGGTCTTCGGCTGCGGAGCCGGGGTGGGCGACGGCGCCCTCGCACTGCAGCGCTTCGCATCGGCGGCCGGCCACGACACGATATGGCTCACCTCGTCGGAGCGCGAGGACCGGGATGCGGCGGCGCTCGGCATCCGGTCCGCGCGCAAGGGCGGGCTTCGCGGCTGGTGGCACACAGCGCGGGCCGGGGTGCTCGTCGTGACGCACGGGCTCGGCGATGTGAACCGCTACGCGAACGGCGGTGCCTTCGTGGTGCAGCTCTGGCATGGGATTCCCCTGAAGCGCATCGGCCTGGACTCGCCCGCGACCACACAGGTTCCGAACGTTCCCGGCGCAGCGCTGCTCCGCCGTGCCGTGCGCATCCTCTACCGCGCGGCGGCCCAGCGCATCCGAGTGCTCCCCGCGGCTTCGCACCGGGCGAGAGGGCGTCTGGAGTCCGCCTTCGGACTCGGGGGCGACCGCGTGGTGGTGACCGGAGAACCCCGAGTCGACGTGCTCTCGCGTGGTGCGGTCGACGAGGTGCGGTCGGCGGCATCCACTCTTCTCCGTGCAGTGGCGGGAGAGATCCCCCAGACGGCGCGCTCCATCCTGTATGCGCCCACCTGGCGTGACGGTGCCCCCGACCCCGCGGTTCCCACGGCCGACGAGTGGATCCGCATCCTCCGGCTCCTCGAAGAACGTGACGCCGTCCTTTTCGTACGCTCGCATCCTCTCGGCGAAGGCGGGTATGCGCCGCCACTTCCGAGCAGGCGGGTGCGCGCGCTCGGGGCCCCAGTGCTGTCGGACGTGACACCGGCGCTCGCGGCATTCGACGTGCTCGTGACCGACTACTCGTCACTCGCGTACGACGTCGGCCTCCTGCGCATGCCGGTGCTCTTCCTGGCTCCCGATGCGGAGGAATACGCCACCGCCCGTGGTTTCTACGGTCGGTTCGATGACGTCGCAGGCCCGGATGCCGCCGCTGACTGGACGGAGCTGCTCGCGCAGCTCGACGCCCTCCTCGCAGACGATGCCGTCCGCGACGCGGCATCCGTCCGTTCCGCTACGCTCAGCGCGGAGATGCACGCGTATCGGGACGGACGCAACACCGAACGCGTCTATCAGGTCATCCGCGCACGGGGGATTCCCGCGCCGAAGGGAGCAGTATGACAACGGCCCGCATCGATGACGCGGCGGAGGCCCTGATCATCGAAGGGACCGGTCAGCGACCGGAGACGGCCGACCTGCGCGGACCGCGGGCGCACGTCGAGGCTCGTATCAGCGGAGGCGGCGCGACCTGGAAGGCGACGTTCCCGCTGCAGGCATCGCGTTGGGGCGGGCCCTCGCTCCCGCTGCCGACCGGCTCCTACGAACTGCGGATCGCCGGCGCCGACCTCGACGGCGTGCGCATCGCTCCGGTGGTGCTCACCGGGGTGCGCATCGCCGTCGAGGCCGGTGTCGTGCGCATCGCCGCGCCGATCGATCCGGTGTACGAGACGGCGGAAGGACGATCCACCCTCGAGGAGAGGTACGTCGCACAGGCGGGAGGCACGGAGAACGCCGTGTTCTTCGAGAGCTTCTACGGACGCAGCGTCGGCTGCAACCCTCGGGCCATCGACCGGGAACTGGCGGCGCGAGCCCCCCAGGTGCGACGGTATTGGAGTGTGGTCGACCTCTCCGTCGAGGTGCCGGAGGGCGCGATCGCGGTCGTCGAGGGCAGCCCGCAGTGGTGGCACGCACGCGGAGCCGCTCGACTGCTCGTGGTGAACGACTGGCTGCGACGGCGCTTCGCTCGCAAGCCCGGCCAGAAGGTGCTCCAGACCTGGCATGGCACACCCCTCAAGCGGCTCGCGCTGCACCGTCCCGGTTTCGATCCGCGCCGGATGGCGGCGGTCGTGAAGGAATCCCGGCGCTGGGACGTCCTGCTGGCGCAGAACCCGTATTCCGAGCGCATCCTCCGGAAGGCGTACGCCTTCTTCGGGCGACCGATCTGGGTGGAGGGATACCCCAGGAACGATGCGCTCACGACGGGTGATCCCGTCGCGGTCCGTGCAGCGCTCGGCATCGGCCCCGACGAGCGGGTGCTGCTCTACGCGCCGACCTGGCGTGACGATCGCGCCGAGATGGTCGACTTCGTCGACGCGGAGCTTCTGGCACGCCAGGCGAACGCCGTGGTCCTCGTTCGCGGTCACTCCCGCACTCTGGAACAGGGGCGGGATCTCGCCGGTGCACGGGTCATCGATGTGACCGGCTACCCGGAGACGGCGCGGCTGCTGCTCGCCGCGGATGCGCTGATCACCGACTACTCCTCGGTCATGTTCGACTTCAGCGTCACCGGCAAGCCGATGTACTTCCTGGTGCCCGACATCGATCACTATCGCGGACAGCTGCGCGGTTTCTACTTCGATCTCGCGGAGAGGGCGCCCGGTCCGCTCGTGCGGACGCAGGAGGAGCTCACCGCTGCCCTCGACGACGAGCGCCATGAGGCGACGTATGCGGATCGCTATGCCGCCTGGCGTCAGCAGTTCAACGCTCGCGACGACGGTCATGCCGCGCGGCGCGTGGTCGACCGCATCCTGGACCTCGGGTTCGTCACGGCCTGAGCGCGGCGGGGCGCGAGCACGCTCGCGTGGAACACCTCCGGCGAGAGATCTCGTCAGCGGGGGTGTCAGCTCGACGGTTTCCGTGCGAGGGGGTCAGGGCAGCGGGGTGTTGCGGGTGCCGAGACGCGAGGCGTCCACGGTGTCGTGGGCTCCCCGGAGCACGCCGCCGAGGAAGCCCAGACCCCAGGAGATGTGCATCGTCGGCAGGACGAGGAGCGTCCACATCCGCTGTCGCACGCCCCCTCCGCCGGGAGCCAGCGCGACGCCGAGGATGAGCAGCAGGTAGAGGGCGAGCGGTCCGTACACGAGAAGGGAGGCGACCATCGAGGCCACCCCGGTGAGCACGCCGGTCACCTGCAGGACCCCGACGAGGACGGCGAGGGCGACGACCACGACAAGCGCGGGCGGGGCGAAGTATCGAAGCCCGTTGCTCCGTCCGAACCGCCGAACGAGCTCGCCCCGCCAGGCTCCGGTGGCACGGAACTGTCGGGCCAGACGCAGCCAGCTCTCCCGTGGCCAGTAGGTGACGGACAGGTCGGGGTCGAACCAGACCCGATGACCTGCCTGGCGGATCCGGAGGTTGAGCTCCCAGTCCTCGCCGCGTCGAATCGTCTCGTCGAACAACCCGACCTCGTCGAGCACGTCACGCCGCATCACGCCGAGGTAGGCCGACTCCGCCTCGCCTTCCTGGGAGCTCCCGTGATATGCGCCACCACCGAGCCCGACCGGCGAGTTGTACAGACGCGCCACGGCCTTCTGGAAGGGGGTGCGTCCTTCGGCATGCATCACGCCGCCGACGTTCGCGGAGTCGGTGCGTTCCAGGGTCTTCAGCGCCCGAGCGGCGTACCCGGGGGAGAGCTCGGAGTGCGCGTCCACGCGCACGATCGTGTCGTAGCGGCTTGCGCGGATCGCGGCGTTCAGGCCGACGGGGATGTGCGCCGCAGGATTGTCGACCAGCCGGATGCGGTCGTCCGCGTCGGCGAGCCGTCGCGCGAGCTCGGTGGTGCCGTCCGTCGACGGCCCCAGCGCGAGCACGAGTTCGGTGGGAGCGTCGACATCCTGTGCGAGCACCGACGCGATCGCGTGTTCGAGGTATGCACGCTCGTTGAGCACCGGCATCACGAAGGACACCCCGGGCCGGGGAGTGGGGAATTCGTCTGCGGGCACATGACGATCATGGCACGGCGTCGACGGACGTTGCCTGAGGGTGTGGGAGGGGCAGACCTCGGGTACGTGGCTGGGGCTCAGCCGGAGGAAGCGACGCGGACGAACTATTCTGGAGGGATGGGTGCACTGTCTGACGCGAAGAAGGCATATCGTCTGCTGAAGCGGGCGCTCGCGTCTCGCACCGCTGTGCAGCGTGTGCGGCGGCGTCTCGCCGAGCGCGAACCGCTTCCGGCCGATCATTTCAAGGTCGCGGTCTACTTCGCCGACGGCGCGGTGAACATGTACCAGATGCGCCAGTGGTACCGCCCGCTCGCCGAGCTCTCGAAGCGCTGGCCCGTCGTCGTGCTCTCCCGCCAGGCGACCGGGACCGAGAAGCTGCTCGAGGAGGATTCGCCGCCCGTGGCTTTCGTGCCGAAGGTGCGCGACATGGAACGCTTCATCGCGACCCAGGACATCCGCCTGGTGCTCTACGTGAACCAGAACACTCGGAACTTCCAGATGTTCCGCTACGGGCGGCGTTGGCACGTGTTCATCAACCACGGCGAGTCCGACAAGATGTACATGACGACGAACCAGTACAAGGCCTATGACTACGCGTTCGTCGCCGGACAGGCCGCCCGTGATCGTCTCTCGCGCACGCTGTGGGACTACGACGTCGACCGCCGCACGATCGAGATCGGTCGCCCGCAGGCCGATCATTACGCCGGCACCCTTCCGTACGCTCCCGATGAGCGCACCGTGGTGCTCTACGCGCCGACGTGGGAGGGAGACCGACCCAGCGCGCACTACGGTTCGATCGCATCGCACGGCGAGGTTCTCGTGTCTCGCCTGCTCGCGACCGGCGCCCACCGTGTCATCTACCGTCCCCACCCTCGCAGCGGGGTCGTCGACGAGGAGTACGGAGCCGCGCACCGACGGATCGTGGCTGCGATCCATGCGGCGAACGCGGCGGACCCGAACGCACACCACATCTACGATGCAGCTCCGGAACTCGGTTGGCAGCTGACGGCGGCTGACGTCGCGATCGTCGACATCTCCGCGATGGTGTACGACCGGCTTGCGGCGGGGAAGCCGCTGATGATCACGCGTCCGACCGACGAGCAGGCATCGATCGACACGCAGGGCTACCTGGCGGACTGCGAATGGTTGACCGCCGAGGCGGCGGCCGACATCGTGGCCGAGGTCGACCGCGTCCGCGCGGATGAGGCTGCGATCGCCCGGTTGCGGATGTGGGTCCAGCACTATTTCGGTGACACGACGCACGGGGTGGCCACCGCGAAGTTCCATGCGGCTGTCGACGGCCTCATGCAGGAGTGGGAGCGCTGGCAGGCTCACGAGGTCGGGACCGTTCGAACCGACGAGGACGACGACGACGACGAGGAAGCCGACGAGGACTCCTGATCATGGAGCTCCCCCTCGCGCGTGCGATCGCCGCTCGTCTCGATCTGGTGGGTGCCACCGGCTCCACGAACGCCGATCTGCGCGCGCACGCGTCCGATGCCGACGCGTGGCCGCACCTGGCCGTTCTGGTCACGCACGACCAGACGGCCGGACGTGGCCGCCTCGACCGCACCTGGACGGCACCCGCGGGCGCGGCCATCGCCGTCTCGGTCCTGCTTCGGGCGCTTCCCGCCGATCCTGCCGCGCGCGGGTGGATTCCGCTCGCCGCAGGGGTGGCCATGGCGGAGGCGATCGCTGAGCAGCTTCCGACGCACGACGTCGCCGTGAAGTGGCCGAACGATGTCCTCGTGGATGGACGCAAGATCTGCGGCATCCTCGCGGAAGCGACGACGGACGCCGTCGTTCTCGGCGCCGGCGTGAACACCGCCATGACGGCCGAGCAGCTTCCCGTGCCGTCGGCCACGTCGTTCGCCGCACTCGGCGCCGTCGCGGAAGACGATCTCCTGCTCTCCAGCTACCTCGAGAGACTCGACGGCCTGCTCTCCGCGCTGACCGTCACGGAGAACGCGGTCGTGAGCGGTCTGCACGGCGCCGTGTCGGCGCGGTGCGCGACTCTCGGGCAGACGGTGCGGGTATCGCTGCCGGCTGGACGCTCTCTCGAAGGAGTGGCGACGGCGATCGACCCGGACGGTCGTCTTCTCGTCGAATCCGAAGGTCTCGAGCACGCGATCTCTGCGGGGGATGTCGTGCACGTGCGCCCGGCCGGAAGCTGACACGCCGCCGCACAGACGGCTTTGTCGCAGATCACGGGCACAATGGTGGGGTGACCCAGCCTGTGACGCTCGGCGGGCGGCCCCTGATGCCGCCGCCCGGTACGCCTTCGGAGGAGCTGTTGATCGCGCGCTTCCGAAGCCACGCACGTCGGCTGTTCTGGTCGGCTCTCGTCCTCATCGCCACCTTCGGGGCGACGGCATACTTCTTCGGCAACCTCCCGGCGGGGTTCGAGGACTGGATGCTCCTCGCCGCGGCGGGTGCGCTGTTGCTGTTCGCCGTCGTGCTGCCGTTCATCGTCTGGTACTCGCGGAGCACCACCGTCACGACGCGGCGGGTCATCGTCCGCCAGGGGATCGGTTCTCGTCGGCGCCATGAGATGTCGCATGCCCGGGGCTACACGATCGCCGTTCGGCGGGGGCCCTTGCAGCGGTTGTGGGGGTCGGGCACGATCACCCTCTCGAACGGCGTCGACGCGCCGTTGCGACTGCCGAACGTGCCGAACGTGACTCTGGTGCACGAGACTCTTGCCGACCAGATCGAGGTCGGGCAGATCCTCGCCCACCGCGACGCGCAGGCCGTCGGCGACTGAGTTCCCTCGCCGGGCATGCCGCGGAGCGAGCCGGCGCCGGCGACGCCCATCGGCAACCGGTCGTGCGCGCCCGGTCGCGTGCGGAAGAATGGGTGCAGACGAATGGAGGCGGCACATGGCGTTGCGTGTTGGCGTGATCGGCGGAGGACAGCTGGCCCGGATGATGATCGCTCCGGCGGTCGAGCTCGGGATCGAACTGCGGGTGCTCGCAGAGGGGGAGGGGATGTCTGCCGAGCTGGCGTCCACCGCCGTGGGCGACTACCGCGATCTTGATACGGTGCGGGCTTTCGCGGCCGGCGTCGATGTCGTGACCTTCGACCATGAGCACGTGCCGCAGGACGTTCTCCGACAGCTGGTCGCGGACGGCGTCTCCGTGCACCCGGGGCCGGATGCGCTCCAGTACGCCCAGGACAAGCTCGTGATGCGCGCGCGCCTCGCAGAGCTGGGGATCCCTCAGCCCGAATGGGCGGCTGTGCGCACCGCCACCGAACTGCAGGCCTTCCTGGACGAGCACGCCGGAGCAGGCGTGGTGAAGACGCCACGCGGAGGCTATGACGGCAAAGGCGTGCGGGTCGTGCGTGCGGCGGAGGAGGCACAGGACTGGCTGGCGGCGCTCGCCGACGGAGACGCCCTGCTCGTCGAGGAGCTCGTCCCGTTCGTGCGTGAGCTCGCCCAGCAGGTGGCGCGTGGCGTCGGCGGCGAGATCGTCGCCTACCCCGTCGTCGAGACCGTTCAGCGCGACGGGGTATGTGCCGAGGTCATCGCCCCGGCTCCTGCCGCGACCGAGCGTTTGGTGGAGGTCGCGGAGTCGATCGGTCGCACCATCGCGGAAGGTCTGGGCGTGACGGGCATGCTGGCGGTCGAGCTGTTCGAGACCGACGACGAGCGGATACTCGTCAACGAGCTCGCGATGCGTCCGCACAACAGCGGCCACTGGAGTCAGGACGGCGCCGTCACCGGCCAGTTCGAACAGCATCTGCGGGCGGTCGCCGATCTTCCTCTCGGGAGCACCGCGCCGCGCGCCGCGTGGTCAGTGATGGTGAACATCCTCGGCGGCCCGGCCGAAGGGACGTTGGACGAGCGCTTCGGGGCCGCGATGTCTGAGCACCCGCAGGCGAAGATCCACACCTACGGGAAGGCGCCCCGGCCCGGTCGGAAGGTCGGCCACGTGAACGTTGCAGACGATGATCTCGACGATGCGGTCTACGTCGCCCGTGCCGTCGCCGCGCACTTCGTCTGATCAGATCGCATGTGGCGGCTCTTCGCCGACACATGCGCGGCAAGTGGTGTGCCGTTCGGGGAATCTCACAGCGGCAGACCGTACCCTGATCTGGTGACCGAGCCACTGCACTCTTCCGCCGAGCCCCTGGTCGGCGTCGTGATGGGATCCGACTCCGACTGGCGCGTGATGAGCGATGCATCTCAGGCGCTCACGGATTTCGGGATCCCCCACGAGGTGGAGGTCGTCTCCGCGCACCGCACACCCGACAAGCTCATGTCGTACGCGCGCGACGCGCGTTCACGCGGCATCCGCGTCATCATCGCCGGTGCCGGGGGAGCCGCCCATCTGCCCGGCATGCTCGCCTCCATGACACCGCTTCCCGTCGTCGGCGTGCCGGTGCCGCTCGCATATCTCGACGGCATGGATTCCCTGCTGTCGATCGTGCAGATGCCCGCGGGTATCCCGGTGGCGACCGTGTCCATCGGTGGGGCGCGCAACGCCGGTCTGCTGGCCGCGCGGATTCTCGGAACGTCGGATGAGGCTCTCGCCGATCGCGTCGAGGAGTACGCACGTGCGCTCGAGGCGCAGGTCGAGGAGAAGAACGAACGGCTGAAGGGTTCACTGTGACTCTTGCGCCTCCGCGCGCAACACGGCGCCCGCTCATCGAGACCCGGCCGCTGCGGCATCCTGATCCCGCCGATTCGGGGACGATGGTCAAACGCGGGTGGTGGCTGATCGCGGTGAACCTCCTGGTTCCGGGCTCCGCGCAGGTGCTCGCCGGCAACCGTCGCCTCGGGCGATTCGGTCTCGGAGCCACGTTGCTCTCCTGGTTCCTCGCGATCGTGGCACTGGGCCTCGCGCTCTTCGCCCGCCCTGTCCTGCTCTGGCTCACGATCGGTGGCGGGTTCTTCTCCGCCGTGGTCCTGACGATCGTGCAGGTGCTGCTGGTGGGGTACGTCGTGCTCTGGGCCGTGCTCACCTTCGACACTCTCCGCCTGGTGCGACTCGTGAAAGTGCCTGGGCCGTCCCGATTCGCCATCCCGGTCGTCGCGTTGGTGCTGTTGGGACTCGTGGGAGGCGGCGCAGGCTACGCTGCGACCGCCGTCGGATCGGTGCGCAACACGATCGGCTCGATCTTCGGACAGAGCGGACCGAGCGTGCAGCCCAGCGACGGCTACTACAACATCCTTCTCCTCGGCGCCGACAGTGGTGACGGGCGCGATTCGATGCGGTTCGACAGCATCTCGGTGGTCTCCGTGAACGCCGACACCGGGGCTGTCACGATCACCGGTATCCCGCGAGAGCTTCCGAATGCGCCGTTCAGCGACGGCAGTCCGATGCAGGAGCTGTATCCGAACGGGTTCGAAGGCCATGGCTCATCGACCTGCGGCTGGAACGGCTGGATGAACCATGTACGCAACGCCGCGGAGGTCTGTCGAGAAGATGGTGGCACCGGCCTCTATCCGGATGCCAAGGCCAACGGCTCGGAACCCGGGATCGAGGCGACGAAGGACGCGGCGGAGGGAGTTCTCGGAATCGAGATCCCGTACTACGTCTTCGTCGACATGCATGGCTTCGCAGAGCTCGTCGACGCTCTGGGCGGCGTGGAGATCGACGTCACCGAGCGTCTGCCGAAGGGCGGCCCGCCGGAGGGATGGACGGGCAGCGATGTGAACGAGTGGGCTATCGGATGGATCGAGCCCGGCAAGCAGCGCATGGATGGCGATACGGCGCAGTGGTACGCCCGCTCGCGGTACACCACCAGCGACTGGGATCGCATGAAGCGACAGAGAGAGCTGCAGGCCGCGATTCTGGCGCAGTTCACCCCGCAGACGGTTCTCACGCGTTTCAACGAGGTGGCCGCGGCGGGGACGGCGCTGATCAGCACCGACCTTCCCTCCGACAAGCTCCCGGAGTTCTTCGATCTGATGCTCAAGGCCAAGGAGCAACCGGTCACCTCGATCGAACTCACACCCGAGACCGGCGTGGACGAGCACCAGCCCGACTACGCATTCATCCACGAGATGATCCAGCAGAAGCTGCATCCTCCGACGGAGACGCCTACTCCTGAGCCGTGACCCCGGGTGTCCCGGAGCGGCGGAATTCTGTGCGGGTCCGTGCCCGCTGGAGCGCGAGGTCAGTGCGCATGACAAAGCCCACGGTCGCCTCCCGAAGGAGAGCGGCCGTGGGCTTCCGGTGGGTTCCACCGGATGCACCAGACGACGGTGATCGGAGGGGGAGGGATCACCGTCGTCCAGTCGACCACCGCACGAGGCGGCAGCCGGACCTAGGCGCGCTTGCGGCGTGCAGCTCCGACCGCGACGAGTGCTCCGCCGGCGACCAGCGCAGCTGCTCCGCCGCCGAGGATCCACGGCGAGACGTTCCCGCCCGTGAGGGCCAGCTCGATACCCCCGCCGGTGAGCGGCAGCTCAGAACCTGCGGCCGCGACTCCAGGATCGTGGTCGCAGCTCACGGCAGCATCGTGGCCGTGCGAGACCGTGATCGTCGCCGTGTACGAACGCGAGCCGTTGAAGGCGACGGCGTAGGAGCCCTCTCCGTCGGACGGCGGACGGAACGTGAGCGTCAGGCTGCCGTCTCCGGCAGCGGTGTTGCCGGAGACCGCGGCTTTCCCTGCGTTGTAGCCGGAAACCGAAACGTTCACGTTCTCGGACGGCAGGAAGTAGCCCGGTCCGAACACGATCGTCGAGGCTTCGCAGATGTCGATGATCGGATCGCCGACCTTGGCGCCGGGAGGCGTCGGATACGAGTCGGACGACGCGGACGGAACCGTCGGCGCAGCGGTTGCGACGGTGGGCGCGACGAGTACGAGCGCGCCGGCGGCAAGGCTGATGGCAGCCAGTTTCTTCAGCATGATTTCTCCCCAGAATTTCACGCGGAATCGCCTTTGGATACACCCCTGCATCCAACTGCGTGACGTCGTCCTGCCCCCACGGCAGGATTGCGGACGTCAGATATTCCCCAGTGAGTCGACAGTACCCTATCGAGCTGTTAATGTCACGAAGCGCATCGGAGCGGTGATCGAGTCGTGACGGCGGTGTCGATCAGCGGGGTGTGCAGCACTTCGGTGAGACGCTCACCTGCGCCGGTGCCCTGGAACTCGATCGTGATCGTGGTCGATTCTCCGGGCGCGAGGGAGACCTCGTGCTGCACCGCCGATCGATCCCCGATCATCGCCGTCTGCACGCCCTCCTCTGCGCCGTCCCGATCGATATGCGACGGTGTCGACCCCTCGGGGCCGTATACGGCGATCAGAGTGCGCACCGTTCCTGCCGGTACGCCGTAGAAGCCATCGGCCGTGACGTAGGCGGGCAGGGTGGTCGCGGCGTCGGCGGGGGCTGTGTTCGTCCACGTCACCCGCACCTGCGTGGTGGGTGTTCCCTGGCAGGAGCCGACCGATGTCGAGATGGCCGCGCGGGTGTAATAGTCCATCTTGCCGCCGGTGGTGTCGTTCATCAGCACCCCGACGGAGGTCGTATCGGAGGTGTCGTCGGGGATCGTCCCGCCCAGGGCGGAAGCCGCGAGCACGGTCTCCTCGGGCTCGTGGGCACTCCAGATGCGGATGCGTCCCTCGGCCGCCGAGTCAGAGAGAGCTCCGAGCAGTGCGCGCGGTTCCGCGCGGGACAGGGCGGCACCGAACAGGGCTCCAGCGGCCTGAGCGAAGATCTCGTCCTGTACCGCGGGATCGGGGACGGCAGCGTAGATCTCCGACAGGAGGATGTCGGTGATGTTCTCGGACGTGGCCGTGAAGGGGCCGAACGTGAGATCTCCGGTCGCGGCGATCAGATGCTTCGCGACGACGGCGTCCACGGCGATGACGCCGTCCACGGTCCCGCCGAACCGTCCCTCCCACCGCGCGGCGATGGCGGCGCCGGCCTCACGGAAATCAGGGATGCTGGTGAGATTCTGCAGATATCGGCCGGGGCGATCCTCGAACAGGGCGATCGTGGAGTCGCTGAGAGGCAGGCCGGTCTCCAGCGGAGGAAAGTCCCGAGTCGATGCCTGGGTCTGAAGCGAGATCTTGCCGCCCTCGGCATGCAGCAGGGCGATCGATCCGATGATCCCGCCCGAGGATCGCAGCTCCGCGTTGTTCTGCATCGCGAGCACATAGTTGCGCGGGCCTTCGCCGCCGAGCATCGTCGGCAGCAGCACGGCGGCGCCGTGGAGCGAGCCGACGACGGTCGCCGCCTCGTCGACCGATGAACGCATGGTGCGGATGGCATCGGCGAGCGGGGGGAGCGTGGCGTCCGCGTCGATGCGTCTGCCCTTCGACTCCGCAGTGCCGAGCGCCGTGTCCGCGGCGCCGAGCGGGCCGGCGATCTCGGCGAACGGTGCGAGGTCGATGGTTCCGCCGGCGAAGCCGAGGCTCGCCAGGTCGAAGTCCGCGGCAACATCCAGGAGCGGCGTGAGGGCGTCGTTCGACACATCGTCGGCGATCTCGGCGATGTCGCTCACAGCGCTGAAGTTCGGTCCGATCCAGGGGAGGGCGCCGAAAGCGTGCCACACCGGGTCGGAGGTCAGGGCGTGCGCGGATTCCGCGTTGTGAGCGATGCTCCGCGCGATCGGCCTCGCGCCGTCGAGATCACCGGTAGCGATCGAGGCCTTCAGCTGCGAGGCACCCTTCGCGACCTGCTGAAGGTCGTTCACGGCGCCGATCCCGCGGACGGTGACCCAGCCGACGGCGATGAGGAGAAGGGTCAGCAGAATGCCGACGGTCCACCCGATCCATCGGCGCCGGACGGGAAGTCGACCATCGCTCACCCGAGCATTCAAGCATGAACCGCTGCGGCCGTGGTGGGCGAAAACTGTGCGAACGCTGACACTACGGCGGCGCGGGCGCTGACCTCACGGGGGGAGCGGCACAGCGGGGATAGCCTGTGTGCATGGGTGCTCGACTGCGTGTTGTTCTGGATCAGCTCGTGGATGTCGTCGATGCCGATCACGCGGACGCCGCGGTGGGAATCACCGCCGGTCTGGTCGCGACCGCCCCCTCCGGTTGCGCCGTGGACGCCATCGTTCCGGCCGGCGCGTCCGTGCCTGTGGCGGGAATAGGGGACATCCGCACGCTCGGGATGGGGCGTCGTGAACTCGCCGCAGCCTGGCAGCTCGGGATCGCTCCGGGTGTCGGCGGCGGACTCATCCATTCGCCGACGCTGATGGCGCCCCTTGTGCGCCATGATCGGGTGCACGACAACCACCAGACCACGGTCACGGTGTGGGATCTGCGAGCCTGGGATGCGCCGGAGCTGCTGTCCAAGGGGAATGCGGCCTGGCAGCGAGGCATGCTCCGTCGAGCTGTGAGACATGCCGACGCGGTGGTGGTGCCGTCTCACGCCGTTGCCGAGCGTCTTTCGGAGCTGGCGAAGATCGGCGACCGCGTGCGGGTGATCGCGGGCGCACCGCCGCAGGGATTCGACGTTCCCCGTGATGCCGCCGCACGTCGCCATGCTCTCTCGCTACCGGATGAGTACGTGGTCCTGAGCGGATCTCCCGCGAACCTGTCCGACGGGTTCCGAGGCGCGGCGGCCGCTGGTCTGGACGCTGTCATCGTCGATGCTCCCGACGGCGCGGAACCTCGCTACGCCGACGCGGCGTCGGCTGCAGGTCTTCCCGAGCGGCGTGCGCACGTGAGAGGAAGGCTGAGCGTCGAGGACCGCGCGGCGGTTCTGGACGGGGCCGCTGCTTTCGTGGCGACCGAGGCCGTGGCAGGGTGGCCGTGGCGTGCAGTCGAGGCCATGGTGCTGGGTATCCCGGTGGTGGCTGTCTCCAGCGGCTCGCACCACGACGTCATCGCCGACGGAGGGATTCTCGTCCCGTCCAGGGAGATCTCCGACGCCGTGGTGGAGGCGGCTGGGGGAGCGGCGGAGAGACTCCGAGTGCTTGCCGCCGATCGGTCGCGCGCGTTCTCCTGGGCGAGCTCGGCGGAACGCCTCTGGGGCCTGCACGCCGACTTGTGATTCGCTGAGAGCAACCTGCGCATACGGGCGACACGCCGAAAAGTTGTGGCGCAAAGTGTGTAACAGTGGCATCATCCCGCAACTTCCGTCACACTGGTCACATGTCTCGACGTGCCCCACGCTCGCGAAACACCATGAGGTTCCCCCGACTCCTCACCTGTTTCCTCGCTGCCTTCGCCCTTGTCATCGGCACTGTGGTCCCCGCCACCGCCGCAACCGCATCCGTCTTGGCGAGCGGCACGAGCGTCACGCGAGCAGCCGCCGATCCTGTCTCCGCCGGGATGGTGAAGACGACGCTGGCCGGATTCGATGCGGGAAACATCATCAGCGATGCGGTCTTCACGAACGCGGGAACGATGACGGAGGCGCAGATCCAGGCGTTCTTCAACAGCAAGGTTTCGAGCTGTCAGAGTGGCTACGTCTGCATCAAGGACTTCTCGATCACCTCCGTCACCCGCCCGGCCGACGCCTATTGCAAGGGCTATACCGGCGCGGCCAATGAGTCGGCCGCGAGGATCATCTACCGCGTCGCCCAGTCGTGCAACATCAACCCGCAGGTGCTGATCGTCATGCTCCAGAAGGAGCAGGGCCTCATCACCCACACCTGGCCGAGCGCGTGGCGCTACAACATCGCGTTGGGACAGGGCTGCCCTGACACGGCGCCCTGCGATCCGAATTACATCGGCTTCTTCCACCAGATCTACGGTGCCGCGCGTCAGATGCAGATCTACATGGAGGGCAAGTGGTTCCAGTGGTACGCGCCCGGCAAGACCTGGAACATCCTCTACAACCCCAACGCGAACTGCGGCAGCTCGCCGGTGTACATCGCGAACAAGGCGACGTCGGCGCTCTATTACTACACCCCCTATCAGCCCAATGCCGCGGCGCTGCGCGCCGGGTACGGAGAGGGGGACGGCTGTTCGGCATACGGCAACCGCAACTTCTACAACTACTTCACCGACTGGTTCGGCCCGACCCAGGGGCCGAGAGATGATCCGATCGGGGTCGTGGAGTCGATCGAGGCACTCCCCGGTGAGTATCGGGTGCGCGGTTGGGCGTTGGACCCCAACTCTGCGGAGAGCATCGGCGTGCACGTGTACGTGGGGTCGGCCGGCTACGCCTACACGGCGGACGGAGACCGCCCCGATGTCGGAGCGTCGTACCCCGGCAAGGGGAGCAAGCACGGGTTCGACGTCAGGATTCCCACTTCCGCGTCGGGCGGTATCCGGATCTGCGTCTACGGGATCAATGTCGGGGCGGGCGGAAACTCTACTCTCCGCTGTGAGGAAGTCATCGGCAAGACCGGTCCGCCCGTGGGGGCGCTGGAGGCCGTGGCCGGCGTCGCCGGCGGGGTAGAGGTGTCTGGCTGGGCTCTCGACCCCGATACCGCGGGCTCGATCGGAGTCCATGTCTACGTGGGGTCCTCGGCGACCGCGCTGGTCGCGAGCCGGCCGCGGAACGATGTGCGCGATCAGTACCCGCTCTACGGCAATGCTCACGGGTTCGGCGCGACCATCACCGCGCCCGCAGGGCAACAGTCCGTGTGCGCATACGGCATCAACGTCGGTAATGGTGGAAACGTGCTGCTCGGGTGCGCCACTGTGACGGTGCCCCCGGCGAAGGACCCGGGGCGTGCTCCGATCGGACACGTCGAGAGCATGGCCGCGGGTCCCGGAGGCGCCACGATCTCGGGGTGGGCGTACGACCCGGACACGACAGCATCGATCGATATCCGCATAGAGGTGGACGGCGTCGCCAAGAACTACCGTGCGGACAAGGATCGACCCGATTTCGGGGCGGCATATCCCGCGATGGGCTCACGCCACGGATTCAACGAGTTCGTGTCGATGTCCGTGGGATCGCACCAGGTCTGCGTGTACGCGATCAATGACGGTGCGGGCGGCAATCCGCTGATCGTGTGCTCGACCGTGAAGGTGACGTCGCCTGTCGATCAGGGGCGAGTGCCGAAGGGGTTCGTTGAGGGCATCGTGCCGGGGGCCGGCGGCGCGACGGTCACGGGATGGGCTTTCGATCCGGACACGACTGATCCCATCCAGGTGCACGTGTACGTCGATGGCGTGGGCAAGGCCTACCTCGCAGACAAGGCCCGCGCAGATGTCGCTGCTTCCTACCCGGGAGCGGGGCCACGTACCGGATTCAGCGAGTTCGTTCCGATGTCGATGGGAACCCACCAGGTCTGCGTGTACGCGATCAACAACGGCGCCGGTGGCAATCCGCTGGTCTCCTGCACCAGCGTGAGGGTCACCGCGTCCGTGGACATGGGGCGTGTACCCCTCGGTTTCGTCGAGAGTATCGCCCCGGTGAACGGCGGCGCGACCGTCAGCGGTTGGGCGTTTGATCCCGACACGATCGATCCGATCCAGGTGCACGTCTACGTGGACGGTGTGGGCAAGGCCCTTCTTGCGGACAAGCCCAGACCAGATGTCGCGAAGTCGTATCCCGGCGCGGGGCCGAACACCGGCTTCACCGAGTTCTTCCCGATGTCGGAGGGGAGTCATCAGGTGTGCGTCTATGCGATCAACACGGGGAGCGGTGGCAACCCGTTGGTCGTCTGTTCCACCGTGAAGGTGAGCGCCCCCGTGATCGTCGACAAGGGCCGCGCGCCCGTCGGTTTCGTCGAGAGCATTGTGCCGGGTGCCGGAGGCGCGACCCTCACCGGCTGGGCGTTCGATCCCGATACGACGGACCCTATCCAGGTGCACGTCTACGTCAACGGGGTCGGCACGAGTTTCCTGGCCGATGGCGAACGCCCCGATGTCGGGGCAGCCTACCCGGGCGCCGGCTCGCGCCACGGTTTCAGCAAGTCGGTCGCGATGCCGTCCGGATCGAACCAGGTTTGCGTCTATGCGATCAACAACGGAGCAGGCGGCAATCCTCTGATCGTGTGCTCCACGGTGAGAGTGCCGTGACCTGCCGTTGATCCGCCGCGACAGCAACGTGCCGACGCTGAGGAGGCCGCTCCCGAACCTTTCGGGGGCGGCCTCCTCGCCGCCCCGCTGTGGTTAGACTCCATCGGGCATCCACCATTCAGCAAGACGGACGTGCGTAAGACTGGCCGTCTGCCTCATCACGGCTTCTTACACGTTCGACTTCGTCATCGACCGTGAATCCTATTGGAGCACGAACCTCTTCGCGAGCCTGTTCACTGTTTCCAAACTTATGGGGATCGTGTTGCTGCTCGTCGTTGTCATGCTCTGGACCCCGCTGCGGTCACTACTCCAGCTGAAGCCCTTCGTTGCGCTCGGGAAGATCTCCTTCAGCCTGTATCTCACCCATGGACCGATCGTGATCGGGATGCTCTTCCTGTTGGGGCCGGGCAAGCGCACCACGATCGTCCAGATCGTCCTGAGCCTCGCTGTCGCCGTCGCGTTCTATTACCTGGTGGAGAAGGGCGCGCACAGACTGTCCCGCCACGTCGCGCAGCGTATCCGCGCTGAGGATCGGTCCGTTCTCGCAGCATGATCGACGTGGTAGTCGACGCTGAGAAGATCGCCGGCCCACCACCGGGGAGCGCCATGACGACTAGGGGGTGTCAGATGCTCGCGGCCGATGCTCCGGCCGATTCCCTGCGCTGAATCGACCGGTTCAGGCGGCGCGCGAGCCGGTGGATCGGCCGTTCGAAGGCGTAGTAGAAGCCGATGGCGATGGCGAAGCTGGCGACCACCGTGAGGATCGCGGGCACGGCACCCACGCCGATGGCGAAGCCCATGGCGATCATGATCGGCCGATGTACGAGATAGAGACTGAACGAGATCGTTCCGAGGAAGACCATCACGCGAAGCGAGAGCAGCCGGCTCAGAGGGCTCCATTGCACGCTGAGGATGGTGAGGAGCACGATGCCGGCCAGAGCGAACGGCATCGTGGCCAGGCGTGGATCGATGCCTATGGACTGCAGAGGGCGACCGACCAGGAAGAACGATGTCATGCCGCAGATCGCCACGACCACGAGGACGAGTCCGCTCGAATGCGCGATCCATCCACCGCCTCGGAGGAATGCGAATGCCCGACTGATCTGGTCCCAGTACTGCGCCAAGAGGGCTCCGAAGAAGAACATCGGCATGTACGAGAGGAGCTGGTTGCTGACGCTCCAACCGATCCCGCAGCCCACGATCGCGACGAGCGTCGCCCAACCGGGAAACCTGCGCACCAGGTAGAGATAGACCGGTAGGAGAAGCGAGAAGACGACCTCCCACTGCAAGGACCAGAGGACGCCGATACCGTTGCTCGTCCCTCCGAGCAGCGTGGCGTCGTAGACGATCTCCGACCACTCGTAGTTCTTCGGGAGGGAACTGATCACGATGTTGTCGCCTGGTTCGACGACGTGCGGAATCAGGACGTAGGTGAGCCACGCGAAGAGGATGGCGAAGAGTACGGGCCCGTACAAGCGAAGCATGCGACTGGGAAAGTACGCCGACCACGTGAAACCTGGACGCGTCGCCGCCTTTGTCAGCGCGAATCCTGAGAGGACGAAGAAGAACCACACAGCCTCGGCTCCCAGCCAGATGATGTGCAGAGGAGAGAAGATGAGGATGTTGAAGATCGTGCGGTCTGCCGGCAGAAGATCGATGCCGGCCTGCAACGTCGCCCAGTTCAGCGCGAGGACATGGTACAACAGCACCGAGATGGCGGCCAGACCGCGCAACGAGTCGAGTTCAGGATTTCTGATGGGTCAACCTCGGGGAGAGACGAACGCGACGGCGCGGAGAGCCACTTCTGTGCGAGTGCGACCGTCGACAAGATGGGTGCCCGAGTGCGGTCAATCGAGATACGCGGCGAGCGAGTCCAGCATAGGGGAGGGGGAGAAGCCCGTCGCGCTGATCCGGTCGAGGTTCAGCACGCTGTTGCTCGGACGGGGAGCGATCGGACCGGAGGCCGAGGAGAAGTACTCCTCGGTGCTGACTCCTGTCACGCGGGCGGCATCGTGTCCGGTGGACGTGAAGACGGTCTTGGCCAGCTCGGCCCAGGTCATCGGCGAGCCGGTTCCGGTGAGGTTGTAGACGCCGTACTCCGGACGAACGGACAGAAGGTGCTGCACCCCTGCCGCGATGTCCGCGGTGAAGGTGAGGCGTCCGGTCTGGTCGTCGACGACCTTCGGGTCGATGCCGCGCTCGGCGAGCGAAGCCATCGTCCGGACGAAGTTCTTCCCCTCGCCGATCACCCACGACGTGCGGATGATGTAGTGCTGCGGAACGGTGGAGACCAGAGCATCGCCGGCGGCCTTCGTCTGCCCGTACACGCCGAGCGGGCGCACGGCGTCGGTTTCGGCGTACTCGCCGGCCTTGGTGCCGTCGAAGACATAGTCGCTCGACACGTGCACGAGAGTGATGGCGTACTCCGCAGCGATCTTCGCCAATGTTGCGACTCCGGTGACATTGGCAGCCCACGCATCTGCGCGTCCCTCGGGCGTCTCGGCCGTGTCGACCGCGGTATACGCCGCAGCATTGACGATCGTCGCGTAGTCACGCCAATGGCGAGCAGAAGAGAAGGAGGGGTCTGCGAGATCGAGCTCATCGCGCCCTGCGTACTCGTATTCCGGGGCATCGCCGAAGAGTTCTCGCAAGGCGCGTCCCAGCTGACCGTTGGCGCCGATCACGAGCGTCTTCTTCGGCGGAATCGGAGTGACGTCGGCAAGTCGCGGGTGGGCGAGGTCCTTCGCGGAGATCTCGACCTCGGACAACGGGATCGGCCATTCGATCGACGCGGTGTCATCGGCGAGGTTCAGGAATGAGTACTCCGCATCAGCGGACCAGTGGTCGTTCACCAGGTACACGTACGCGGTGTCTGCCTCGAGCGTCTGATATGCGTTGCCGACGCCGCGGGGCACGAAGATCGCCCGAGACGGGTCGATCTCCGCGGTGAAGACGCGACCGAACGTCGGGCCCTCTCGCAGGTCGACCCAGGCGCCGAAGATGCGTCCCGTCGCCACCGACACCCATTTGTCCCACGGCTCTGCGTGGATGCCGCGCGTCGTTCCGATCGCGTCGTTGAAGGAGATGTTGTTCTGCACCGGCCCGAAGTCCGGCAGCCCGGCCGCGATCATCTTCTCGCGTTGCCAGTTCTCCTTGAACCAGCCGCGGGAGTCCCCGTGAACAGGGAGGTCGGCGAGGAGCAGCCCGGGGATGTTGGTCTCTGTGACCGTGAGTGCCTTGCCGAACTCCGTCATCACTGCCCCTTCGACGCGTAGAACGACTCTGTGGCGTCCTTGGAAGGCGCCCACCAGGCCTCGTTGTCGCGGTACCACGCGATAGTCGATGCGAGCCCGGACTCGAAGTCGCCGAAGGTCGGCGTCCAGCCCAGCTCGGTGCGGAGCTTGGTCGAATCGATCGCATATCGCAGGTCGTGGCCCGCTCGATCTGTCACGTGGTCGTAGGCGTCCGCCGGCTGACCCATCTCGGTGAGGATCAGCTCGACGACGGACTTGTTGTCCTTCTCGCCGTCAGCGCCGATCAGATAGGTTTCACCGATTTCGCCCTTGCCGAGGATGGTGAGCACGGCGGAGGAGTGATCGTCTGCGTGGATCCAGTCTCGGACGTTAAGGCCAGCGCCGTACAACTTGGGCCGGATGCCGCGGATCACGTTCGTGATCTGACGCGGGATGAACTTCTCGACGTGCTGGTACGGACCGTAGTTGTTCGAGCAGTTCGAGATGGTCGCCCGCACCCCGAACGAGCGCACCCAGGCGCGGACGAGAAGATCGCTACCGGCTTTGGTGGAGGAGTACGGGGACGACGGGTTGTACGGCGTCTGCTCGGTGAAGCGCTCGGGATCGTCGAGCTCGAGATCTCCGTACACCTCGTCGGTCGAGATGTGGTGGAACCGGCGGTCATGGCGTCGCGCGGCCTCGAGCAGCGTATAGGTGCCGATGATGTTCGTGTCGAGGAAAGGGCGCGGATCGTGCAGGGAGTTGTCGTTGTGGGACTCGGCCGCATAGTGCACGACTGAATCGACATCGGCGAAAAGGCTGTCGACCAGCTTCGCGTCGGCGATGTCCCCCTCCACGAAGCGCACGCGGTCGCCGGGGAGTCCGTCGAGCGACGCTCGGTTTCCCGCATACGTGAGCTTGTCGAGCACGGTGACGTGGGCATCGGTGTTCTCGATGACGTGGTGCACGAAGTTGGAACCGATGAAGCCGGCGCCGCCGGTGACGAGCAGTTTCTGCATGACCATCAGCGTACCGGGTGGGGGTGCGGAGGATTCGGGGCGTTTGTTCAGGTGACCGCGATCAGGGAGACTGGTGTTCATGCGTGGCATCATTCTCGCCGGCGGCACAGGCTCCCGGCTCCACCCGATCACCCTCGGCGTCTCGAAGCAGTTGGTTCCGGTGTACGACAAGCCGATGATCTACTACCCGCTGTCGACCCTGATCCTCGCGGGCATCCGCGACATTCTGATGATCACGACGCCACATGATGCGGAGTCGTTCCAGCGGCTGCTCGGCGACGGCTCGAAGTTCGGGGTCTCGATCACGTACAAGACGCAGCCGTCTCCGGACGGCCTCGCTCAGGCCTTCATCCTCGGCGAGGAGCACATCGGAGACGAACCGGTGGCGCTCGTCCTGGGGGACAACATCTTCTACGGCCAGGGCATGGGCACACAGCTGCGCCAGTACACCGAGCTCGAGGGTGGCGTGGTCTTCGGCTACTGGGTCAACGATGCCACCGCGTACGGAGTCGTCGAGTTCGACCGCGAAGGCAAAGTGGTGTCACTCGAAGAGAAGCCTGCGCAGCCCAAGAGCAACTACGCGGTACCTGGCCTCTACTTCTACGACAACGAGGTCATCGAGATCGCCAAGGCGCTCAAGCCCTCGCCCCGCGGTGAACTCGAGATCACCGACATCAACCGCGAGTACCTCGACCGCGGCAAGCTCAAAGTGCAGGTTCTCACCCGCGGAACAGCGTGGCTCGACACCGGAACTTTCGACTCGTTGGCGGAGGCTACCGACTTCATCCGCACCGTGGAGAAGCGGCAGGGCCTCTCGATCGGCTGCCCGGAGGAGGTCGCCTGGCGCATGGGCTTCCTCACCGACGACGAGCTGCGAGAGCGTGCCGAGCCGCTTCGCAAGAGCGGCTACGGAGAGTACCTTCTCAAAGCACTGCAGCAGGGAGGCCGCTGAGTGATGCCGAACGGCGCCCTCCCGGCCCCGCGGAGAGCCGTCGTCTACGCTCTCGCCGGTGATTCGCGAAGCCTGGAACCGACGGCGTCCACAGCCCTCGCCACGCTTTCGGCGCACGCGACCAGGGTGGTCGTGACGGTGCCGGCCTCGGTCAGCGATGCGGAGTCGCGTCTCGCCCACCTCGATGTGCAGCTCGTCCCCGTCGACACCGAGCGCTTCACCCCGACGAACTACCGGGATGCGCTTGATGTTCTCAAGCCGCTGCACGGGGAGATCGATGAGATCGTGCTCACCGGCGACGGTTGGTTCGGCCCTCTCGATTCCTTCGATGCGATGCTCGAGCGCATGGATGCGATTCCTGGTGACGGATGGCAGGCCTCCGAGATCAGGGGAGACCTCGACGCTTCGTTCCCAGAACAGGGGCATCCGCTCGTGGCCATGCCGTGGGCCTGGTTCGTCGCACGTCGCTCTCTTTTCGAGAGTGCGGCGTGGTCGGCATTCTGGGACGAGGCGCATCGTATCCCGAATCCCGTCGAGTCGGAGCGGCTCATCGCTCCCAGGCTTGCTGCCGCGGGCCACCGCATCGAGTTCGCCTTCCCCGGGGATGCCTATCCGACGGGAAATGCACCCGCGCACGTCGCCGATCTCCTGATCGAAGACGGGTATCCCTTCCTCGACCGCGGCGTGTTCGCGTGGTATCCGTCTTATCTCGATCGGCACGGCATCATCGGCAGCGACATCCTCGATGTCGCGGAGACGCGTGGGTTGGACCGCGACGCGACGCTGAGCGCGCTCGCCCGCTCGGTCGCTCCGCGCACCCTGAATGCGAATGCGGGGCTCCTCGAGATCGCGTCGCAGAAGAGCGCCACGCCCCGCGCGGATACGAGCGGCCTCCGCGTCGCAGCCGTCGTCTATGCCCGTGACCTCCCGGCCTTCGAACAGCTCTGCGGGAAACTGGGTAACCTTCCCGCCGGGTTCGACCTGATCGTCACGACGACCGACGGGCGTAAGGCCGCGCGTATCGAGCGCTTCGTCGAGTCTCGGGACCTGGGCAATGCCGGACTCGACGTCCGCGTGACTCCCTCGCGCAAGGGGCGCGACATGGCCGACTTCTTCGTGGGATGCCACGACCTGCTCCTCGAACGCGAATACGACGTGCTCGTCAAGGTGCATGCCCGCAAACACGTCAAGAAGACGCTGAACATCGTGCGGTACTTCACTCGGTACCAGACCGAGAACCTCCTCGCATCGCCGGAGTACGTGCAGAATCTGCTCGGTGAGTTCGCTGCGAAGCCTCACCTCGGTGTCCTCTTCCCGCCGACGATGCACATCGGGTACTCCATCCTCGGTTCCGGCTGGGGGGGTGGGCGCTATCGCATCACCGCCGCGCGACTGGCCCGCAGACTCGGAGTGCATGTGCCTCTCGAGACGATCTCTCCCCTCGCTCCTTATGGGGGGATGTGGATGTGTCGGCCCGAGGCTCTCGCGTCTCTCGCCGAGCTGCGTCTCAGCTACCGTGACTACACGTCGAGCGGCCCGGTCAAGGATCTCGCCCGCGTCCAGGAACGCCTGATCGCGCACGTCGCCGGTGCGGAGGGCTACTACGCCGAAACCGTGCTCACTCCCGAGCATGCGGCGATCAGTCACACCGCGATCGACTACAAGGTGGATCAGCTCTTCTCGACGACACGCGGCTACCCCGTCGATGCGATCACGTTGATCCAGCGCGCGGGGAGGATGAGCGGGAGTGGCGCCTTCGGGCTCTCGCGCATGTATCTCAACATGAACCACCCCGTGCTCGCGGCGATCGCCAGCCCGGCATACAAGGCCGCCTACACCGCGATCTTCGTGGCCAAGTTCGGCCGTCGCGTGCTCCGATACGCGAAACGCCGCATCGACAACTACCGGGGAGGATTCTGATGAGAACCGCCGAACTCACCACCTTCCCGACGCGGGACGCCGCGCGCTTCCCCGATGGTGGGCGGCGCCTGCTCATCTATGTGGTCTATGACCGGCGCGGCGAAGTCGAAGACTACGTGCCGTACGCGTTGAAGGATCTTCGACGCTTCTGCGACACGATCCTCGTCATCTCCAACGGCGCCCTCGCGCCGGCAGGACGCGCGACGCTCGAGACCGTCGCAGACGAGGTGATCGAGCGTGACAATTCTGGGTTCGACATCTGGGGCTACAAGCACGGTCTCGACCACGTCGGCGAGGCGATCAGCGATTTCGACGAGGTCATCCTCGCCAACGACACCTGGTTCGGCCCTGTCCGGCCCTTCGACCCGGTGTTCGAACGCATGGATCGTCAGGAGCTCCATTTCTGGGGGATGACGGACCACGTCCGCGTCGAGCCGAACCCTTTCACGCACCGCGATTACCTCGCCTACCATCTCCAGTCGTATTGGCTGGTGGCTCGCAAAGAACTCGTCGCCAGCGTGGAATGGATCGACTACTGGGCCAACCTCCCGGCCATGAACGCCTACGAAGACGCGGTCGTCAAGCACGAGGCGATCTTCACCGAGCGCTTCACGTCGTACGGCTTCATCGGTGAGGTGGCGTTCCCCAGCATCACCGACAAGGTCGAGAACCACGCCGTGCTCTATGCCGAGCAGCTGCTCGACGCGGGGTGCCCGACGCTGAAGCGGCGTCCGTTCTTTCAGTGGCCGCCCTACCTGGACCGCCTCGCGGTGATCGGCAAATGGACTCTGGACGCCGCAGCGCGCTACGGGTACCCGATGGAGATCCTCATGCAGGATCTGGCGAGGAACGTCGAGCCGAGAACGCTGAACGCGGACGCCGCGCTACTCGACGTGATCCCCGAACACGACACGAACTACGACAAGAATTCGCCGTTGCGCACATTGGCGATCGCCCACATCTACTACCCGGAGCTCGCACCGACGATGCTCGACGGGCTCGACCGGCTCCCTGGGGACTACGACCTGATCGTGACGACCGCGGACGAGGGGCGAGCGGAACAGATCCGCGCCACTCTCGCGACCCGCACTCCTCGCGGCGCGGTGGATGTACGAGTGGTCGAATCGAACGACGGACGAGACCAGAGCGCGTTCCTCATCACCTGCCGGGAGGAGCTGCTCAACGGCGGCTACGAGCTGGTCGTGAAGATCCACTCCAAGAAGACACCACAGGACGCGTTCAACCCCGGCCGGCTCTTCGCCCGGCAGCAGTTCGGAAACCTGTTGCCCAGCTCCGGCTATGTCGCCAACGTGGTCGCATTGTTCCAGCGCGAGCCGGGTCTGGGCCTCGCCTACCCGCCGATGGTGCACATCGGCTATGGGACCATGGGGCACGCGTGGTGGGATAACCGCGCGCGATTCGTCGAAGTCGCTTCCGACCTCGGCATCCGCGTTCCAACCGACCAGCTTTCGCCTCTCGCTCCGTTCGGGTCGATGTACTTCGCGCGCCCGCAGGCTCTCCGTCTCCTGCTCGAGCCGGAATGGAGTTTCGAGGACTTCGGAGGCACCGAGGAGTACAAGGACGGTGGTCACGCACACGTGCTCGAGCGGATGCCTTCGTATGCGGCGGGTGAGCTCGGATATCACACCAGGACGATCGCCACTCCGACGTACCTCGCGAGAAGCTATACGGCACTCGAGTACAATCTCGATCAGATGTCCAGCACCCTGATGGACACGACGATGCAGCAGATCGAGCGCATGCGCGCGGCCGGCGACTTCGGCGATGGGCGTCTGGAGGATTTCGCGTACATGTACGCGCGCATGAACAAACCCGAGCTCGAGCCGCGATTCCGCGCTGCCTTTGCGAGAGTCGCACCGTGGCGACGTCGTCTCGGCAGGCTGCGCCCCTCGCGAATCGTGCGCAGACTCTTGCCGAAGCCCGGCAGCAAGGGAGCATGAACGCATGACAGAGGCAACGCCGTCGGCGGCGAGCGCGAGGTTCGCGCGCATCGCCGAGATGCCCATGAGGAGCATCGGGGCAGTAGGTAAGGGGGCCTCGGGAGGTTTCCTCGGACCCTTCCGCGAACTCGTCGATCACCGAGAGATGCTCTCGCTTCTGGTCAAGCGCGACCTCAAGGCCCGATACAAGGACTCGGCTCTCGGGTTCCTGTGGGTGCTCGCACGGCCGCTCATGCAGCTCGCGATCTACTTCGTGGTGCTCGGCCACTTCCTGGGCGCTGCTCGCGGCATCCCCGATTTCGCCATCTACGTCTTCGCAGGTCTGACCGCGATGGGTCTCTTCCAGGAGATCCTCGTCGGCGGAACGGGATCGATCCTGGCCAACGCGGGACTCGTCAAGAAGGTCTACGTCCCGCGCGAGGTCTTCCCGCTCGCGAGCACGGGTGCCGCCTTGTTCAATTTCGGCGTTCAGCTGGTCGTGCTCGTGATCGCGACATTCGCCATCGGCAAGCCGCCTCTGCACGCAGGTCTCATCTATTTCCTTCCCGCGCTCGCCCTCATCGTCGTCTTCGGGCTCGCGCTGGCATTGTTCTGCGGCGCAGTCAACGTCTACCTCCGGGACACCCAGTACCTCGTCGACGTGATCACGATGCTGCTGTTCTGGGCCTCCCCGGTCGTGTATTCCTGGCAGATGGTGTCACAGCTCGTCACCGTCCCTTGGGTGATCGAGCTGTACACGGACAACCCCCTGACCCTTGCGGTGCTCGGGTTCCAACGGGCGTTCTGGGTCTCCGGCGACGCCGTCGAATGGCCGGACAACCTCATGATCCGCATGCTCATCGCGTTGATCGTCGGCGTCGTGCTGCTCTTCGTCAGCCATCGTGTCTTCCTGCGCCTGCAGGGCAACTTCGCGCAGGAGCTTTGAAAATGACAGAAAGCACGACACACGTCTTCGATGTGCCCGCACCCGAGGTGATCCGGGTCGCCAACGTGTCCAAGCGCTTCACGGTGCGAAAGGACTCCTCGCTCAAAGAGCGAGTCGTCACCCTCGGTCGCGCCGGGAGACAGCATCGTCAGGATTTCTGGGGCTTGAGTGACGTCAGCCTCGGTATCAGCGCCGGCACGACGATCGGCCTGATCGGCCACAACGGTTCGGGCAAGAGCACACTGCTCAAGGTGCTCGGTGGCATCATCCAGCCGACAGAGGGAACCGTCGAGCAGCGCGGGCGCGTGGCCGCTCTTCTCGAGCTCGGCGCTGGCTTCCATCCCGACCTGACGGGCCGGGAGAACGTCTTCCTGAACGGTTCGGTTCTTGGCCTCAGCAGAGAAGAGGTGGAGGAGCAGTTCGCCGCGATCCTCGAGTTCTCCGGCGTCGGCGATTTCATCGACACACAGGTGAAGTTCTACTCCTCCGGCATGTATGTCCGGCTGGCGTTCGCGATCGCCGTGCACACGGACCCGGACATCCTGCTCGTCGATGAGGTGCTCGCCGTCGGCGATGAGCAGTTCCAGGAGAAGTGTCTCGCGAAGATCCGCGAGTTCCAGACCGAGGGCCGCACGATCATCATCGTGAGCCATGCCTTGGACCAGATCTCCTCGCTCTGCGACCGTGTCGTCGTCATGGACAAGGGCAAGCTCGTCTACGACGGGATCCCGGTGACGGCGATCGAGCGGTTCCGCGAACTTCTCGCGGAGAACGCCGTCGGACAGGCGCGACCGGATCAGATCTCCCGCGCACTCGAGATCCGCTCCATCGAGATCCTCGGGAAGAGCGGCACGGACATCGCCCAGCTCCGGGCGGGTGACGACGTCAACCTGCGCGTCGACGTCGAGATGCTTCGACCGATCGAGCGCTGGGCGATCGGGTTCAGCGTCGATTCGTCGCTGGGGCAGATCGCACTCGCATCGAACACCGACATGCTCGACATCGAGCTCGCGCCGCTCACGGCATCTCGCGACGTGTCGATCACCTTCACGACGGACGGGCTCAGCCCGGGGCATTACTCGATCAACGTGAACGCGTCGGGAATCAGCGAACCGACCTCGCACGGCCTGATGAACGGCGCGGAGTTCGAGATCCTGGGCGATGTTCTCTCCGTCGGTCCTGTGGCGACATCCGTGCGCATCACATGAATGCGGAGAAGACCCCGCGAGGCCCGCTGGTCTCGATCGTCGTGCCGGTCTACAACTCGGGCGTGCATCTGCTTCCGTGCGTCCGCTCTATCCTCGCGCAGACTCACGAGAACATCGAGGTCATCCTCATCGATGATGGATCGACGGACGAATCCGGAGCACTCTGCGACGCATTGGCTCTGGAAGACCGCCGTGTCGTCGTGCGCCATCAGGCGAACGGAGGCATCGCTTCCGCGCAGAACGCGGGTGTCGATCTGGCGACGGGAGAATTCATCACCTTCTGCGACAACGATGACCTCATGGCGCCGCGCATGCTGGAGCGCCTCGTGGGCCTGATCGAGTCGACAGGCGCCGACATGAGTTGCTGTCGGTGGCGGAACATCGGGGCGAGCCAGGGCGAAGCCGAACTGGCCAAGCACAGCGATGACCCGTTCGGGACGTCGATCGTCTTCCACGACGCGGCCAGGGCCTACCAGACGGTGTTCTCCGTCGCCGTGCGTCGCCTCTTGCGAGTGGAGCTCAAGTACTTCAGCGAAGCGAACTGGGGGAAGCTCTACCGGTCGCACCTGTTCGAGGGGGTCCGGTTCCCTGATGGGCGCTACGCTCAGGATGTCGCCGTCGCGATGACGCTGTATGAACGTATGTCGAAGGTCGTGTCCTGCAGTGATGCGCTCTACTACTGGCTTCAGCGTGGAGACAGCGTGTCGCACGCGGTGAAGTCGACCCGCTACTACTCCGACATCGTCCATGCTCATCTGGCCTCTTTCGACACGGCGCTGCGCGTGGGAATCACCCCGGCCCGGGCATATTCGGGTCTGAAGACCCTCCGCTTCGAACGCCGCAGCGC
Organism: Microbacterium sp. Cr-K32; assembly: GCF_000708345.1. NCBI lineage: Bacteria > Bacillati > Actinomycetota > Actinomycetes > Micrococcales > Microbacteriaceae > Microbacterium > Microbacterium sp. Cr-K32. Next base: position 252,146 of record NZ_JARD01000022.1, read on the forward strand.
GACGACAGCGCGGGATCGCGCGATCTACTCCGAAGATGTCGCGGCGGTACGCGCGCGGCTGAAGCGGTTGAGCCTCGGGCAGCGGCTGCTGTGCGCGGTGCTGTATCTTCAGCGCGCGATCGAGGTGCAGATCTACAACAGGACAGTCCACCGGCGTCGCTGACGTCGACGGCATCGCTATTAGGATGGCTAACCGTGGCGAAAGTGAATGAACGAGTGTTGGTGATCGTTCCCGCGTGGAACGAGGAGAAGAACGTCGGCCACACTGTTGCGGAGATCCTCGATGCCGACGACCGATATGACGTGATCGTGGTGGATGACGGATCGACCGATGCCACGGTGGCGGTCGCCAAGGCCGCCGGAGCCACGGTGCTCCCGCTGCCGTTCAACCTCGGCGTCGGTGGAGCGATGAAGACGGGGTACACCTACGCCCAGCGGCACGGATATGAGCGCGCGATTCAGGTCGACGCGGACGGCCAGCACAATCCCGCGAACATCGCCGAGGTTCTCGGAGGCCTTGAGAAGGCAGACATCTCGATCGGCGCGCGGTTCGCAGAGGTCGGTGACTATGCGGTCCGCGGGCCTCGCAAGTGGGCGATGCTCTTCCTCGCCTCCGTGGTCTCACGAGTGGCAGGTACCAAGCTCACCGACGTCACCAGCGGTTTCCGCGCGGCCAACTCCCGTGCGATCGCGCAATACGTCCGCTACTACCCGGCGGAGTACTTGGGTGACACCATCGATTCGCTCGTCGCCGGCGCTCATGCCGGTCTCACGGTGACGCAGGTCCCCGTCGCCATGCGCCCGCGTGTGCACGGGCGTCCTTCGCAGGGTGCGATCGGTTCCACCATCTATCTGTTCCGTTCCGTGTTCGCACTCGGGCTCGCGCTGATGCGCGGACGTCGAAAGGCCACCGCATGATCGTCTACGTCGGTATCGCGTCGGCCCTGTTCATCCTGGCCATCATCGTCTGGATGCTCCTGAGCAAGCGCCTCCGCGAAAAGTATGCGGTGCTCTGGCTCATCATCGGCGTCGCGATGCTCATCCTCACGGTGTTCCCGGACCTGCTCTTCTGGCTGTCGAACGTCCTCGGAGTCCAGGTGCCGTCGAACCTGCTCTTCGTCGGTGCGATCGCCCTCCTCGTCGGTGTCACCCTTCACCAGTCATGGGAGCTCTCGACCGCAGAGGACGAAACGCGACGAGTGGCCGAAGAAGTCGCGATCCTGCGTGCGGAAGTCGACGCGCTCAGGGCCGAGGGCGCGACTGGCGGGAATCAGATCCGCGACTGACGCGGAACGTCGCGTCAGTCGGCCCCGTGATGATCGCCGGCTCCACCGCCTCTCCGCAGTGCCGCGTCATCACGGTGTGTCGACTCCGTGGCCTCGGCCGAAAGCCGCTCGCACCGGGTTCGCCTTCACGCGCGGGCGAGCTCCGGTTCTTCCATGACGCGCAGGACGGCGCGGTTTCGACTGCTCCAGGCGACCCACGCAAAGGTCGTCAGCGCGATGGCGAAGGCGAGAGAGCCGACGACCCAGACCGTCATGGGTGAGATCGGCGTATTCCACCACCATTCGGCATCGCGGTCGAGGTTCAAACCGGGGTTGTCGAGCCCAGTGATATAGCGGCGCATATTGATGTTGAGCGCCAGGCTGTTGGCCACCGACAGACCGGCGACGACGATCATCAGCTGCACTCGGCTCATCGAGACGTTCGCTCGACGCAGGCCCACAAGGGCGATTCCGACGAACATGATCATCATCGGGTACACGTAGCGCGGCTGCACGCCGGTTCCGACCATTACCCCCTCCCGAACGAGGATGTACATCGGGACCACGATGAGACCAGCTGCCACTCCGGCCAGCGCGAGCCATTTGCGCGGAGTGCCTTTCTTGAAGCCCCAGAAGACCACTCCGGCCACCATCGACACCGACGTCACCCAGACAAGAGGCGGCATCGGCGTGTCGAACCAGCCGAGGCCCCAGGAGCCGAGGGCGCCGGCCCAGAGGAGGGGGAGCAGCTGCAGGTTACCGACGATCAGCTGGTAGAGGCTCTGCGCTCCGCGCTCCGTCTCGGCCGTGAGGACCCCGGACTGCCCACTGGTCAGGAACAGCGATGCCGCGATGATAACGAGGGCGACAGGCAGGAGGAGCTCGAGCAGGAACCGCTTGTCACGACGCCAGCCGAGCACGATGGCGACGGCAACGGCGAGCACACCGTACGCGGCCGAGTCGCTTCGCGCGCCAGCGCCGATGACCATCAACAGGACGGCCAATGCCGCGAGACCGATCTTCTTGCGCCCGGTCTGCACAAAGAAACCCCACGTTGCCAGCCACAACCCGCAGGCCTGGATGATCGACCAGGAACTCGGATTCACGCTGGGGATCAGGAAGACGCCGAGCGGCACCAGGGCGACCAGTGAGCCCCACACCACGAGGTGCCTCATTCGCCACGGCAAGAGGAAGAAGAGGGCCGTCAGGACGCCGACGAAGAGCAGAGCGTTGATGGAACGCATGAGGATGATGGACACCGAGAGGTCCGGTCCGACGAAGGTGGTCATGACCGCGTAGAAGACAGGCGGGTAGCCGTTGTCCAGCCAGTTACCGCGGGTTGTCGGCTCCATGTTCGTCTCGTCGAGCGGGCAAGTCGCCGCCTGGCCGGAGTGGAAGGCGAAGCAGGCAGCGGCTTTGACGACATCGCCAGGGAGCTCACGGGTCGTCGCATCCTCGGTCAGCTCGCACTGTCCATCGACGGGACCGGACGCGCACCAGATGCTGCCCATATGGTAGTCCTCGTCCGGGCTCGAACCCGGAGGGGAGGAGACTCCCCAGGCGAGCAACGCGACAAGCAGCGCGAGGGGGGCGAGAACTGCTGCAACGATCTGTCGAGTCCGGCGGGTCATCGCGGAGGGGCTCCTCGTTCAGGGAAGCGACGCTGCCGACGAGTTGTTTCGGTGGCACAGAAAGTCGCGGGTATTGTTGGGTGGTGCGTGTTTACCGTGTCCCATCATATCTGCGTGCCCGGCCGCCACTTGGATGCACCGCCGACGTTGCACGGGCGCCCTCACCGGCAGGGTCTGTGCGATGACGCTCGCTGGTGACACGAGCGTGAGCGTTGTCATCCCGTCGTACAATTCGGCGCGATGGCTCCCGTCGACTCTCGACGCTCTGGCCGTCGCGGTACGCCAGGCCGATGCGGGCGTCGAGGTGATCGTCGTCGACGACGGCAGCGATGACGGGTCTGGCGGCGTCGTCGAGCGGCTGGCCGCCGATTTCCCCGGGGACCTCGTGGTGGTGCGCCAAGAGAACAGTGGACGCTTTCTCGCACGCTGGGCCGGGATCGAGCGGGCACGAGGGGAGCACATCCTCCTCCTGGATTCGCGCGTCATCATCGCACCGGGCGCACTCTCGTACCTTCTCTCCGCGGTCGCCGCCGATCCGAAGCCGGCCGGGTGGAACGCTCACGTCCACACCGACCCTGCCTCGCCTCTCGTCGGCCGATTCTGGGAGGTCCCGACATTCGTGTTCTGGGGTCGGTATCTGCGCGATCCTCGCCCGTATGACCTCACGCCCGCCACTTTCGACTCTGCGCCGAAGGGGACGGGCGCCTTCCTCGCCCGGAAGGAAGTCCTCGTCGCGGCGTTCACGCAGGCTTGGCCCGAGGGCGATGCCAAACTCATCTCCGATGACACCAAGATCCTGCGGTGGATAGCCCAAAACGGTGGAATCCGCCTCGATCCCGGCTTCTCTGCGACGTACCGTCCTCGGACCACAGTCGGCGGCTTCGTGCGGCATTCATTCGACCGGGGGACGCTGTTCGTCGACAGCTATGCGGGCACCTCGGCGGTCCGCTCGATCGTGCTGCTGCTCGCAGCGATCGGCCCGATCCTCGCGATCGCCGCGATCGTGTGGCTGGCCGTCGCCGGGAGCGGAGTCGTGGCTCTCGCCCTCGTCGCGGTCCTGGTGCTCCTCTTGCTCGCCCCACTCATCCCCGCGGCGATCAATCGATGCCCGCCGCAGGCCCTGCTGTCATACGTCACCTACATCCTGGTCTTCCTCGTCCCGTTCTGGAGCGGCCTCCTCCGAGGTGTCGTCGTCCATCGTGGCGCCTTCCTCGATCGATCGAGATCCCAGGGACCCGTTGCCGGAAAGGCGCATCAATGATCATCTTCATCTACGGAACGACCGCCGAAGCGATCAAGATCGCCCCGGTCGTCCGCCGCTTGACCGACAAGGGGATCCCGGTGCAGCACTGGGTGACCCAGCAGCACACCGAGTCGCTGCGAAAGGCGATGCCCGAGCTGGGCTTCCCCGCGCCGACCGAAGTGATCGCCAACGGCTTCCGCGGCAAGCCCCTCAAGTCTCCGGTGCAGATGCTCGGGTGGATGTTCGACGTGGCCCGCTGGTCGGTCGGTAACATCCGCCGCATCCGCAAGACACTCCCTGCGGACTCGGTCGTCATCGTCCACGGTGACACCATGACGACGGTGCTCGGAACGTTCATCGGACGTCGACTCAAAGTGCCGGTCGCGCATGTCGAGGCCGGTCTGCGCTCCGGCAACTGGCGACACCCGTTCCCCGAGGAGCTCGACCGACGCATCGTCGGGCGCTTCGCCGATATCCACTACGTGCCCACTGAAGAGGCAGCGGAAAACCTCGCGAAGCGGCGCAATGTCGTGCTGACGCACGGGAACACGGCGAAGGATGCCGTACGGGATGCGGCGGGGGACGCCGCCGCCGAGACGGAACCCTACGGCCTGGTCCTGCTGCACCGTTTCGAGTTCATCTCCAACGCGGCACTGGTGACCGAAACGCTGCAGACGTTGGATGCGAACACACCTTTGCCCTTGCGTCTCATCGTCGATGCATACTCGCGAGACGCGATCGAGCAGACGATCCGTGACCTCGGTCTGACGAAGTTCACGGTGATGCCCAAACTCGAGCACAGCCAGTTCGTCGCCGCACTGCGCTCGGCCAGCTTCGTCGTGACCGACTCCGGGGGAATCCAGCAGGAGGCCGCCGTGTTCGGCATTCCGACCCTCGTTCACCGTAAGGTGTCCGAGAGCCGTGAGGGTATCGGCACCAGCGCGGTCCTGTCGGGCTGGGAGCAGAAGGCCGTCGCCGATTTCCTGGCGAACGCAGACGACTATCGGGTCATCGACGTCGACCCGGGGGCATCGCCATCCGACATCATCGTGGCAGATCTCATCTCTCGCGGCCTCGCGAAGCCCGCGGTCTGAGCCCTAGGCGACGAGCGTGCGCCGGAGGCGCCGTGCGTTGCGCATGTCGATCGCGAAGAAGGCGACCAGCACGACCGTGCCGATCGCCGCGTAGGAGATCAGCATCGCGGTCAGGTTCGGGATCGTGAGAGTGAAGGCGATCCACTGTGCCACGGCGGCGGCGACGAGAAGGGCTGCTGCGCCTCGCGATGCCGAGCTGGTCATCTTGATCATCATTCCTTGAGCGGCGATCCAGGGGAGATACGCGAGCGCGGTCGGTACGAGCAGGTCCGCCGCCGGCGCGTAGTCGGGCTTGTAGATGAGGCCGATGATCCAGTCGCCGAGCACGAGGAACACCAGGATCATCACGATGCTCGTCGCAAGGGAGAGCCCGAGTGTGGCGAGCACTCCGATGCGGGAGAGCGCCGGGTTGTCGCGGTGCTTGACGAAGCGCGGGAGCAGATAGAGGGAGAGGGTCGAGGGCAGCAGGAACCCTGTCTTCACGAGCACGATGGCCGAGGCGTAGAAACCTGCCAGATCTTCGGGGGCACCGGCCCGGAGGAAGATCACATCGGAGCTCGTCAACCAGGCGAAGGCGACGCTGAGCACCACGATCGCGATCCCGGACGAGGTGAAGACGCCGTTCCGGGGCCGCGGCACTTTTCTCGCTGTCCAGACGCCGCCGACGACCGCGACGACGAGTGCCGCGAGAACCGCCCCCATGATCCCGCCGAGACCGGTACCGACGGAGATCGCCAGAACGGCGAAGAGCACGCGGGCCACCTGCGAGAAGGTGGACCACCAGACGGCCTGAGCGACCTTGCCCGATCCTTGCAGCAGTCCCATCGCGTCGGCGAAGACGAAGCTCAGTGGAATCGTCGCTGCGGCGGCCAGGATGACGAGGGGCGTGGTGTTGAGCGTCGATGCGAGCCACGGCGACAGGACCGCGACGACGGCGCCGCCTCCGAGTCCGAGGAAGATCGCATCGAGCGGCCAGTGCTGTTCTCGTCTGGGCGTGTCTTCCGACGCGGAGAGAGCATGAGCCGTCTGGACGGTGATGGTGCTCTGAAGGGATGCGCTGCCGATCGCCGCGACGTTCACGATCACGAGGAAGGCCGCGAGGAGGCCGAGATCCGCGGGGGAGATGAATCGAGCGCTGACGAGCTGGAACGCGAACGAGGCCACGATGCCGAGCACGCTGGCGACGCCCACAGCCATCAGGGCCTTCGCGTGAGTGCGAACGTGAGAGCGCATCCCCGGTGCCTCTGGACGCGGTTCGATCGCCGATTCGTTCTCAGCCATCTGCCGATACTCCTGACCTTGTTCGCGCGCTCATGCGGGCGCGACGCGTGGGCGCACCGGTATCTGCGCCGCCGCAATGATACTCGGCGGGTCTGGGCGCCGGCTGTCGGGCAGCGCGCTCACACAGGTTCCCGGGCGGGGGAGGGTAAGGTTCTTCTTTGTGACACCCTCTCCACACGTTGACCCTGCGGTGCCTGTCGCCGGCGGAACTCGGATAGCCGACAGTGCTGATGTCTCGCCGGATGCGGTCATCGGAATCGGAAGCTCGATCTGGCATCTGGCGCAGGTCCGAGAGAACGCGATCCTTGGAGAGAACTGCATCGTCGGACGCGGTGCGTACATCGGTACGGGCGTGCGCATGGGCGACAACTGCAAGGTCCAGAACTACGCGCTCGTCTACGAGCCGGCCGTGCTCGGTCACGGCGTGTTCATCGGACCTGCGGTGGTTCTCACGAACGACACGTATCCTCGCGCCGTCACCCCCGACGGCCAGCTGAAGTCCGCACACGACTGGGAACCCGTCGGCGTCGTCATCGGAGACGGCGCGTCCATCGGTGCGCGTGCGACCTGTGTGGCCCCGGTCACGATCGGCGCGTGGGCAACGGTCGCGGCCGGCGCTGTCGTCGTGAAAGACGTCCCCGATTTCGCGCTGGTCGTCGGAGTGCCGGCGCGTCGGGTCGGATGGGTCGGCAAGGCCGGCGTGCCCCTCACGGAAACCGAACCCGGCGTCTGGGTGTGCCCGACGACCGGCTCCCGCTATCTCGAGACGGATGGCGTTCTCGCATTGGAGGAACGATGACGGAATTCATCCCCGCGGCGAAGCCGCTGATCGGCGACGAGGAACGAGCGGCCGTCGACCGCGTGCTGCTGAGCGGCATGGTGGCTCAGGGGCCCGAAGTCGCGGCATTCGAAAGCGAGTTCTCCGACCACTTCGTGGAAGGGCTTCCCGTCATCGCGGTCAACTCTGGCACCTCGGGTCTGCACCTCGGCCTGCTCGCCGCCGGCGTCGGCCCGGGCGACGAGGTCATCGTCCCGTCCTTCACCTTTGCGGCCACCGCCAACGCGGTGGCGCTCACTGGGGCGACGCCCGTCTTCGCGGACATCGAGCCCGAGACGTTCACGCTGGACCCCGCCGCCGTCGACGCGGCGGTCACCGATCGCACCCGCGGCATCCTTCCCGTGCACCTCTACGGTCACCCCGCTCGTATGAATGAACTCGTCGAGATCGCCCAGAGACGCGGACTCGCGCTCTACGAAGATGCGGCACAGGCGCACGGCGCCGCGCTGAACGGTCGCCCAGTGGGCACGTTCGGCACGATGACGATGTTCTCGCTCTACCCGACGAAGAACATGACCAGCGGCGAGGGCGGCATGGTCGTGACCGCCGATGAGGAGACCGCGCGCCGTGTGCGGCTGCTGCGGAACCAGGGCATGGAACGTCAGTACGAGAACGAGCTGATCGGCTTCAACGCACGAATGACCGACATCCACGCCGCGATCGGGCGCGTGCAGTTGACGAAGGTGGATGCCTGGACCGAGACGCGTCGATCGAACGCCGCGTTCCTGGATGCCAACCTCGAGGGCGTCACCGTCCCCCCGATCGCCGAGGGCGCGAGGCACGTGTACCACCAGTACACGATCCGTGTCGAGGACGACCGGGACGGATTCGTGAAGGCGCTCAGGGAGGAGCACTCGATCGGCAGCGGGGTCTACTATCCGATTCCCAACCACCGGCTTCCCTCTCTCGAGCAGTACGCGCCCGGCCTCGACCTCCCGCAGACCGAGCGGGCGGCCCGCGAGGCGGTCTCGCTTCCGGTGCACCCCTCACTCTCGGCAGTCGACCTCGAACGGATCATCGCTGCGGTGAACGCTCTCGCCGGAGCCGGCAGCTGATGGCCGCGCTGAAGGCCGGTCTCCTCGGCGTGGGGTCCATGGGGCGCCATCACGCGCGCATCCTCCGCGACATCGAGGGCGTCGAACTCGTCGCGGTCGCAGATCCCGGTGGCGATCCGTATCGTGTCGCTGGCGGAATCCCGCTCCTCGCGAACGTCCAGGAGCTGATCGCCGCCGGTATCGACATCGCCGTCGTCGCCATCCCGACCAGGTTCCATGCTGAAGCCGCTCTCGCTCTCGCGGATGCGGGCGTGCACACGCTGGTAGAGAAGCCGATCGCGGACGACAGCGTCTCGGGGCACCGCGTGAGCGAGGAGTTCGAAGCACGCGGACTCGTCGGTGCCGTCGGCCACGTCGAACGCTTCAACCCTGCGCTCCAGCAGCTTCGTCGTCGACTCTCCGAGGGGGATGCAGGAGCGGTCTATCAGATCGCCACCCGGCGCCAGAGCACGTTCCCAGCCCGTATCGGCGATGTGGGCGTGGCCAAGGACCTGGGCACCCATGACATCGACCTCACGGCATGGGTCGCTCAGTCGGTGTACTCCTCGATCAGCGCACAGACCGCGTTCAAGAGCGGTCGGGAGTTCGAGGACATGATCGCGATGACGGGACGTCTCGAGAGCGGCATCATCACCAACCACCTCATCAACTGGCTCAGCCCCATGAAGGAGCGAGTCACTCTCGTGACGGGCGAGCGCGGCACCTTCGTCGCAGACACCGCCACCGGGGACCTCACGTTCCACGCGAATGGGACCGAGTTGTTCGAATGGGATTCGGTCTCCACGTTCCGCGGTGTGTCCGAAGGTGATGTGACGCGCTTCGCCTTCGCGAGGCGTGAACCGCTCCGCGCGGAGCTCGAGGCCTTCCGTGATGCTGTCCTCGGCCAGCCCAGCGAACTGTCGACGATGAGCGAGGCGGTCCACACCCTCGAGGTCGTCGAGTCCGCCCTCGAATCCGCGCGCGACGGCGGAAGGCTGGTGCGCATTGGGCGCGAGAAGCACTGATCTCCTCATCGTCGGCTCCGGCTTCTTCGGCCTGACGATCGCCGAGCGCGCCGCGAACGCCGGCCGCAAGGTCACGGTCATCGACCGTCGCTCTCACATCGGTGGCAACGCCTACAGCGAGGCCGAGCCGGAGACGGGCATCGAGGTGCATCGCTATGGAGCGCACCTCTTCCACACGTCGAACCCGACGGTGTGGGAGTACGCCAACCGCTTCACGTCGTTCACCAACTACGTGCACCGCGTCTACACGACCCACAAGGGCACTGTGTTTCCGATGCCGGTGAATCTCGGCACGATCAATCAATTCTTCCAGTCCGCATACACGCCCGACGAAGCGCGTGCGCTGATCAGGGAGCAGGCGGGGGAGTTCGATGCGAAGACCGCCGCCAACTTCGAGGAGAAGGGCATCGCTCTCGTGGGGCGCCCGTTGTTCGAGGCCTTCTTCCGCGACTACACGGCGAAGCAGTGGCAGACCGACCCGCAGAAGCTGTCCGGTGATATCGTCAGCCGCCTTCCCGTGCGCTACACCTACGACAACCGCTACTTCAATGACACGTGGGAGGGCCTCCCGACCGACGGCTACACCGCGTGGCTCGAGCGGATGGCAGATCATCCGAACATCGACGTGCAGCTGGATGTGGACTACTTCGACGAGTCCCAGCCGTTCAACAAGAAGGACACGGTCGGACAGGTTCCCATCGTGTACACCGGTCCCGTCGATCGCTATTTCGACTATACGGAAGGCGCGCTGAGCTGGCGGACCTTGGACTTCGAACAGGAGGTCCTCGACGTCGGGGACTTCCAGGGCACGAGCGTCATGAACTATCCCGACATGGATGTGCCCTACACCCGCATCCACGAGTTCAAGCACTTCCACCCGGAGCGCAGGGACGTCTACGACTCGGACCGCACGGTGATCATGCGAGAGTTCTCTCGGTTCGCTGAACGCGGGGATGAGCCCTACTACCCCGTGAACACCGCCGCGGACCGTGGCGGTCTCCTGGCCTACCGAGAGCTCGCTCGGGGCGAGACAGATGTCCACTTCGGCGGGCGTCTGGGGACCTACCAGTACCTCGACATGCACATGGCCATCGGCTCGGCGCTGTCGATGTGGAACAACAGTCTCTCGTAGACTCGACATCGTGAGTCACGCTGCTGTCGGGGCGCCCGGGACGCCCCGGCGATATCTGCATTCGTTGTGGCTGTTGTCGTCCCGCGACCTGAAGGTCCGCTATTCGACCAGCCTCCTCGGCTATCTCTGGTCGGTGCTCGATCCCCTCGTCATGAGCGCGATCTACTGGTTCGTGTTCACCCAGGTCTTCAAGCGCGACGTCGGTGAAGAGCCCTACATCATCTTCCTGATCAGCGCATTGCTGCCCTGGGTGTGGTTCAACGCCTCGGTCTCGGACTTCACCCGTGCATTCAAGAAAGACGCGCGGCTTGTGCGATCGACCGCCATCCCGCGCTCCATCTGGGTGAATCGCATTGTGCTCAGCAAGGGCATCGAGTACCTGTTCTCGCTGCCGGTGCTAGTGCTGTTCATCGTCGTCAACCTGTTCGTCGAGCTCGACCCGGGACGAACCGTGCATGTCGGCTGGGGCATCCTGTGGATGCCCGTGGCGATGATTCTGCAGACCATCCTCCTGGTCGGCCTGGGCCTGCTCGTCGCCCCGCTCTGCGTGCTCTTCGTCGACCTCGAACGCACGACGGCGCTGATCTTGCGGGCGATGTTCTACGCCACGCCGATCATCTACAACGTCACCGATCTTCCCGGCATCTTCCAGACCCTCGGAGCTTTCAACCCCCTCGCGGGCATCATGATGCTCTATCGCATGCCGTTCTTCCCTGATCAGTGGAATCCGTTCACTCTGACGATCAGCGTCGTCATGAGTCTGTTGGTCCTCGGACTGGGCATCTGGACATTCCGGAGCCTGGAACGACCCGTCCTGAAGGAGCTGTGATGGGCGCGGCCATCGAAGTGCGGGGGCTCGGCGTCCACTTCCGTCGTAACAGACGCGGAAACCGCAGTTTCAAGGATCTCTTCGCCGGGGCATCGCGTCGCTCCCGTCCGGGTGAGTTCTGGGCGCTGCGCGATGTCTCCTTCTCGGTGCAACCCGGGGAGTCCATCGGCGTCGTCGGGCGCAACGGTCAGGGCAAGTCGACCCTTCTCCGCCTGGTCGCGAAGGTGCTGCTGCCCGACGAGGGGACGGTCGCCGTCAACGGCGGCGTGGCTCCCCTCATCGAGATCACCGGAGGGTTCGTCGGGGATCTCACGGTGCGAGAGAACGTCCGTCTCACCTCCGGCCTCCACGGCATGTCACGCGACGAGGTCACCCGCCGCTACGACGGCATCATCGAGTTCGCCGAGCTCGCCGGATTCGAGGACACCCCGTACAAGCACCTGTCGAACGGGATGAAGGTGCGGCTCGCGTTCGCCGTCGTGTCGCAGCTCGACGAACCCATCCTGCTCGTCGATGAGGTGCTGGCGGTCGGGGACAAGGCCTTCCGTGAGAAGTGCTACACCCGGATCGACGAGCTGCTGGCCGAGGGGCGCACGCTCTTCTTCGTGAGTCACAACGAGCGCGACCTCCGGCGTTTCTGCACTCGAGGGCTGTACCTCGACAAGGGTGCGCTGGTCCTGGACGCACCGATCACCGAGGTGCTCGACAGGTACAACGCCGACTACAACTCCTAGTCGTGGCTCGGGGCGCGTGTGGTCAGAGCCCCACGAGGCTCTGAAGATCCTGAACGGCCGCGCGAGCGGCATCCACGGAATCGGCCGTGTCGGACTCCGAGAGGATGGCAGCTCGAAGCTCCGTGAGGCGCTGCGAATAAGCCATGACGCCATCACGCCACTTCTGGTCGATCGACGAGGGCGGCGGCGCGTCGGATAGGCGACGTGCGTCCTGCTGCAGGGAGTCCACGACGGCAAGGGCGTCGTCAGGGTTCGACTCGGAGACGATGTCGAGGCCCTGCGGTGCATCCGACAGCCAGCCCCCGACCTGCTCGCGGAAGGTGTCGACGGTCGGATCGGCCGGAGATGGAGGTGTGGTCTGCGGTGTCGGCTCCTCTGCGGGCGACGACGGTGACGCGGTCGCTGTCGGGCGGGGAGAATCACTCGCCCTCGGTTCCAGAGACCCGCCGCGGGGGAGGAGGAAGAACACCAGCGCGCCGAGGATAGCGAGCCCGGCGATCGCGAGGCCGACGATCAGCCAGATTCGGCCCCTGTTCCTCGGCTTCGGTTCGATCGGTGCCCACCGGAGCTCGGGGGACGGCTCACTCATGAGGCGTCTTCCAGCGCGGGCATGGGCTTCCAGGAGCGGTCGCGGCTGATCTTGCGGCCTTCCTTGAGCCCGCGGAACAGGTTGCTCGTGCCGCGAACGGTGCGCTCGACGAAGAAGAGGCGGATGAGTTCCTTCGCGAAGGTCATCCCGGTGCCGAGTCCGAACAGCACGGGGTTGTAGTTGTCGTGCACACGGTAGTAGTGCTTGATGTAGGCGCGATTGCGCATGATGTAGAAGCGGTAGGCGTTGCTCGAGGCGTTCATGTGGCGGATGCCCATGTCCCACTGCTTGATCTCGCGTGTGCGGCGCAGCACGAACTCGTCGACGATGACGGCCGTGGTCTTTCGCGAGGCCAGCCACCCGTACATCTGGTCATCCCAGTAGATGAAGAAGCGGTGGTCGGGCAGGCCGATCTGCTTCACGACCGATCGGTGGATGAACATGCCTTCGAAGCAACCGCTGTTCATCTCCTTGAAGCCGGAGTCGTCGAAGCCCGAGGGAGCGAAAGGGATCGGGATGCCCATGCGCTCCGCGATGCGGTACTGCCAGTAGAACTCGCTGCCGTCGTAGTCGTAGCGGCGACCCTGGATGCTCTTGAAACGAGGGGCCCACTTGCCCATCTTCGCGAGACCGTCAGGAACGACCTCGACATCGTCGTCCATCATCCAGATCCACTCGGATCCGAGCTCATACGCGGTGCGCATGCCCTCGCTGAACCCGCCGGAGCCTCCCGTGTTCGTCTCCAAGCGGCGATACACCACCTCGGTGCCGATGGTGTCGCGGAAGGATTCGACCACGTCGGTCGTGTCGTCGGAGGAGGCATTGTCGATGATCACGACGCGCCCGGGTTTCGGGTCCATCGCCGTGATGCTGGTGAGAAGTCCGGTGAGCAGATGCGATCTGTTGAAGGTGACGACGACGATCGTCGCCGCTTTCGGATCGAATGCAGCGGGCGCCGCGGTCATACCTTCTCCTCGAAGATCGATGGCAGTTCAGGGGGCTGAGGGCTCCGTCACCACGTGTCACCGTCGGGGACGATGCGGGACATGACGAGCAGTGAGTAGCCTACCGTCCGCTCCCTCGGGATCAGCGGAGAGGCTCACCTCGGCCGCAGAGAGACGATGGCTAGACTGGCTGCGATGAAGGTATTGATCACCGGCGGCGCCGGATACATCGGATCCACTGTCGCCACCGCGTGCATCGAGGCGGGGATGCAAGTGGTCATCCTCGACGACCTGTCCACGGGCCTTCGAGCGTTCTGTGAGGGGCGCGATCTCTATGAGGGCGACATCGCCGACCCGGAGATCCTGACCCGTCTCCTTTCGGATCACCCCGACATCGATGCTGTCGTCCACTGCGCGGCCCGCATCGTGGTGGCCGAATCGGTAACCGACCCCCTCGGCTACTACGACACCAACGTGGGCAGGACCATCGTGCTGCTCCAGCGGCTTCGTGACGCGGGTGTCTCCCGCATCGTGTTCAGCTCCTCGGCGGCGGTGTACGCGGGGGAGAGCGGTCAGGGCGCCGACGAGAACAGCCCCCTCGCACCGTCCAGCCCCTACGCCACGACAAAGGCCATGGTCGAGCAGATCTTGAAGGACGCGGCGACGAACGACGACTTCCGCGCGATCGCTCTCCGCTACTTCAATCCGATCGGAGCCGATCCGCAGATGCGTACCGGCCTGCAGAACCCCCTGCCCTCGCACGCGCTGGGGAAGATCATGCGGGCCCGCGCGACCGGTGAGCCGTTCTCGATCACGGGCACCGACTGGCCCACCCGCGACGGCTCAGGGCTGCGCGACTACATCCATGTCTGGGACCTTGCGCTCGCGCACGTGGCCGCTGTCCAGAGGTTCGACGACGTCTCCACACCCGATGAGCCCTACCAGGTGATCAATATCGGTACAGGGGAGGGCGTGACCGTCCGCGAGCTCGTGGCGGCGTTCGAGCGCGTCACCGGTGAGCCCCTTCCCACGATCGACACCGATCGCCGCCCCGGAGACCAGGCGGGCGCCTTCGCGATCGTCGATCGCGCGGCGGATGTCCTGGACTGGCGTGCGGAGCGCTCTGTGGACGACGGCGTGCGCGACGCGATCACCTGGGCGGCGAAGCTTCCCTCGGTGCGCTGACGACGCTCTCCGGCTACTCCTGCGGACGCAGCGTCGGGATGGCGCCCGTATGCGCCGCATCGATGTTCTCGCGCCACGACCGCGATTGCCCGGCACGCAGGGCGCACAGCACGAGCATGAACCACCCGGCGCCGACGAGCGTGAAGCTCTCGAACATCGAGTCGACCGCCAGGGTCACGAGCATGATCGGGGTCCACGCGTAGACGACCGATCGTCGTGTGCTCGCCACGAGCCAGGAGCGGATCAGGGCGACACCGCCCAGGAGCAGGAACACCACCAGGCCCGCGGCGCCGAGTTGCAGGAGCACGTCGAAGAACGCGTTGAGCGCGCTCTGGTGGCGATCGTCGAGCTGGAAGTTGATGTAGGTGAACGGGTATTCGCCGCGAGCCCAGTCACCGAACCATCCCCAGCCCTGGATCGGCTTCACCGCGACGAAGTCCAGGATGGTGTTCCACAGCGAGGCGCGGAGCGAGAAGTCGGATCCGGCGTCGAGCAGGGCGATGATCTGGTGGCGCAGCGCGAAGCCGGCAGCGAGAGCGAGGGTGACCACGACCCCGAGCATCCATTGCACGATCGTCCGTCGTTCCGGAGGCGCATGCCGGACGATCGTGAGCGCCACCGTGACGACGCCCACGGCACCGGCGAGCACCAGGACGGTCGGAGAGGAGGAGAGCACCGCCAGGAACCCCGCGAGCCCTATCGAGATCACGGCGAGCGGTGCGTTCACCGATTGCGTCCGCCACTCGATCACGAACGTGATCAGTGCGATCACCGCGATGAACCCGAGCATGTTGCGACTGCCGAACAGCCCCTGGATCGGGCCGCCCGCCGCGAGGTCGCCCTGCACGCCGAGGAATGTGAACGGCAGGTCGAGAAGCACGCCCGACAGGATCTCCACGGCGAGCGAGGCGGCGAGGAGCACCCGCAGCGTGTCTCCGATCGCCCGCACGGTCTGGAGGGTGTCCCGGATGTGTCCGATCGTGATCGCCAGGAACGCATAGCCGAACAGGGACATCCAGCCGAAGATCGTGTCGGACTTGTCCGTGCTCCAGAAGACGCTCACGAGGGCCCACGCGAGGAATGCGAGCAGCGACGACGGCGCGATGCGCAGAAGGGAGAGCTCGTCCCTGCGCACCCACAGGATCGCCGCGCCGAGCAGGCACAGCGCTGCGATGATCGTCGCCAGCGTGACGGCTGACGTCATCTGCCGGATCGCGTACGATCCGAACACCGCGGTCAGGGCAGCGAGCGTGAACGCACGAGCCAGCTCCACCGATGCGAGCAGGCGGACCATCGGGCGCGCCGGCGTCACGGCACCCGCCGCTGCCGAGCGCCGCGTTCGAACAGGAGGTCGCGCTCGCCGACGCCGACCAGCGGTACCGACTTGAGCTTGAACGACAGGAGCACCAGGAGCATCCACCCCCACAGCATGATCGGCGTGGACTCGGAGAAGCCCTGCACCAGCAGCACCACCGTGAACAGGCTGGGAAGCAGGGTCAGCGGGGAGAACGGTCGTGCGCCGTCGAGATCCCAGCGGGGACGGTCGACGGCGAAGAACCAGGAGCGCCACAGCAGCGTGCCGTACGCGACCGCCATGAGCACAACACCGACGACACCGAGCTGGAGCAGGACGTCCAACCACATGTTGTGCGCGTGGAACACGGTGATGCCGTGGTCGGTGATCCACTCGTCGAAAGCGGGGTCCGTCGGGATCCAGGGGCTCGAGAAGCCGTTGCCGAAGATCGGGTGCTCACCGGCGCGCTGCAGCACCTTGGTCCAGATCTTGTCCGAACGGCCGGTCAGATCGGCGCTGCGGCCGAGGAGACCGAGCAGCGGCTCGCGCAGCAGCCAGACGCCCAGGGCCGCGATCGCCGCGCCGCCGATGGCCACGATGTAGATGCGCGTGCGTGCGCCGGGGGTGCGGGCGCGGCGCATCAGGAGTGCGACGACGAGGACCACTGCGACGGCGGCTGCGCACACCATCGCAGTGGCCGATGCCGTACGGAACAGGAAGTACGCGGCGAGGAGCATCCACAGGGCGAGCGTCGTGCGCCACCGCGCTCTGGCGGCGAACAGCACTCCGAATGTGATGATCGCGAAGAGCGAGATGATCGCCAGGAGATTCGCGTTTCCGACGATGCCCTGGATCCTGCCCCCGTCGAACAGGTTGTCGCGCACCCAGTACCACTGCGGATCGATCTTTCCGTCCGGGAGTTCGAGGAAGTTCGGCAGCAGCGGTCCATGAAGCACCAGAGAGACCCAGAGCTCGATCGCCAGGGAGAGGCCGAGGATCCATTTGAACGCGGAGGAGAGAGCGCGGACGATCTCATGCCAGGTCAGCACGTGGGCGATGAAGAGAGCGTTGACCGTGACCGACGCGAGCAGGACCCAGGTGATGAGCGTCGGCCCGCGCCACTGCGACCAGGCCACGGATACGAGCGCGAGGGTCGTGTAGCCGAGCGCGGTCCATGGCAGGCGACGCCAGCGGAAAGGCTGCGGCCGATTGCGGGCGAGCATCGGGACGCCGATGCCGAGCGTCGCCAGCGTGAAGACGGCGAGCGTGATCGCGGCGCCCTCCGGCCCGAGCAGGTTGTAGACGGCCGAGTGGGCGAAGGTCACGAAGAGCACGACGATCGCATACCCGCGCAGCATGAGATGCCCCGTCGACTCGCGCTCCGGCGCGGTGGGCGGGGCAGACACCGGATGCTTCGTGTACTGGGCCATCGCGTTCAGGCTACCGTCCCGCGCTCCCGACGTCGCTGAACGCGGCGACGCGGCTCTACGCTGGTGGCATGCTGCTGAGCCTCACCAACACGCCCCGTGATTACGCCTGGGGATCGGACTCCCTCCTCGCCGGACTCGAGGGACGCACACCGACCGGCGCTCCGGAGGCGGAGGTCTGGTTCGGCGATCACCCCGGTGACCCGGCCGACGTCGCCGGCGGTGGCACACTCGATCAGGTCACGGGAGGCACACTTCCCTACCTCCTCAAGCTGCTCGCGGCGGGACGCCCGCTCTCGATCCAGGTGCATCCGACGATCGAGCAGGCGCGCGCGGGGTGGGCGCGGGAGAGCGGTCTCGACGCCGACGACCCGCAGCGCAACTATCGGGATGACAACCACAAACCCGAACTCCTGGTGGCGCTCAGCGATCGATTCGAGTCGCTGAGCGGACTGCGTCCCGTCCCTGACACGCTTTTCTTGCTCGATGCGCTCGATGACAGCGGTGGGGTCCGACAGCTGCGCACACGTCTGAGTGCCGAGGGCGACGCCCTGCGCGACGTGATCGCCTGGCTGCTCGGCGGGGAGGCGGACGACGAGGTCGACGAGATCATCGGCGCGATCGTCACCGCCGCGGCTCGGGGCGAGGCGGGGGAGTGGAGCACGACGCTCCGCGCCATCGCCGACGTCGCGGCGACGTACCCGGGGGACCCGGGAGTCGTCGTGGCGCTCCTCATGAACCATGTGGTGCTCGAGCGTGGAGAGGGCGTGTTCCTGCGCGCCGGTCTGCTGCACGCCTATCTCTCCGGGCTCGGCGTCGAGATCATGGCCGCGAGCGACAACGTGCTTCGCGGCGGCCTCACGCCCAAGCGCATCGATGTGCCCGAGCTCCTGACCATCCTCGACACCACTCCCGGGGAGGTGCCGGTGCTGCGGGCAGAGAGCGCGGGGCCGGTCACGCCGTATCCCGTTCCGGTATCCGACTTCGCCCTCGAGCGCGTCGTGGTCGACGGAGCCGTCCTCACCCTCGACGTCTCCGGGCCGACGATGGTGCTCGCCACCGCGGGAGACGTCACCGTCTCTTCGGCCTCCGGGGACGAACTCGTGCTCGCGGTCGGCACGGTCGCCTTCGCCGACACGGACGAGGCGACCGTCACGCTCTCGGGCGTGGGCGAGGTCTTCATCGCCGGTCCCGGGCGATGATCCCCGCGGCCGATCACCGCATCCCGACACGCCGGTGATGGTCCATGAACCTTCAATAGTCGCTTGAGGGTTTACGATCCGCGACTTGACCGGAGCGAATGACACGGGTGTAATTAGTCATGCGCACGGCCCGCCGGGGGGCGGAGACAGGGTTGGAGATCGAGATGACGGGTTACCGTTCAGACGTACCGGAGAACTGGTTCGTCGATCCGATCAACCTCGGTGTTCCCGGGGTTCGACGCACCGATGCCGGCGATGACGACAACGCTCTCGCCTGGCAGAGCGACGCTCTCTGCTCGCAGACCGACCCGGAGGCGTTCTTCCCCGAGAAGGGTGGATCGACGAGGGACGCCAAGCGGATCTGCACGTCGTGCGACGTCCGCGGGGAGTGCCTGGAATACGCTCTCAACAACGATGAGCGGTTCGGCATCTGGGGTGGCCTGTCCGAGCGCGAGCGCCGGAAGCTCAAGCGCCGCGCGAGCTGAACGGACCCGCATCGGCGCGAGAGCGACGATGCCACCGGCTTCGCGGGCGCGCCGTATCCGGTGCGTCGACGTCGCCCCTCGCGCGCATAGGCTGACGACGTCATGCCAGCCCGAGTTCACGCCATCATCGTCGCGCGCACTGGATCCTCTTCCCGAGCGCAACTCCTCCGCACTCTCGACGCCCTTCGCACGCAGACCACCCCCGCGGCGGCGGTGACCCTCGTCGTATGCGGCGATGCGTCGTCCGTGCGCGAGAGCGAGGTCGTGGCGGGCACCGTCGAAGGGATCATCGAGGCGCGTGCCTCGACGTCCTTCGCCGAGGCGGTGGAGCTCGCCCGACCTCGAGTGCCCGAGGGGTCTGCGGTCTGGCTGCTGGCACAGGACACGACGCCGCACCCTCGGGCGCTGGAGCGTCTGAGCGGCACGCTGGAGCGCTCGCCGTCCGCCGCCATCGTCGCCCCCAAGCTCGTCGCCACGGACAACGAGCGCGAGATCGTCTCGCTCGGCGTCAGCATGACCGCGTGGGGCCGCTCCGTCGAACTCGCGGCGGGAGAGCTCGATCAGGGTCAGCACGACCGTTCCGACGATGCTCTCGGCGCCGATGTGCGGGGGATGCTCATCCGTGGCGAGGTGCGCGATGCCCTGCGACCCGATCCGGCCCTCGCGGGGGCCGATGAGGGACTCGACCTCGGGGTCCGTGCACGCCTCGGGGGTGGCCGTGTCGTCCTCGCGCCGAGTGCGCGGGTCTCGGCATCGTCGGGTGGTCCTGCCGCGCTTCCGTCTGGTCGAACGCGCCGCGCTTACGTGACCCGCCTGGCCCAGCTGCACCGACGGCTGGCGTACGCGCCGGCCGCGGCCGTGCCGCTGCACTGGCTCAGCCTGCTTCCTCTCGCGCTGTGGCGCTCCATCACCGACCTCGTCGGCAAGCGGCCCGAGGCTGTTTTCCCCGAATGGGGGGCTGCCCTCACGGCCATGTTCCGATTCGGTGCGGTCGCACGTTCCCGCGCCGGCATCCGCGCCTTCCGCACTTCCGCCTGGGCCAGCATCGCTCCGTTGCGCGTGACGTCCTCCGAGCTGCGACGGCGTCTGGATGACGGGCACGGAAGCGAGGGAGGTGCGGTCAGCGAACTGCGTTTCTTCTCCGGTGGTGGGGCCTGGGCCGTACTCGCGGCCCTGGTCGTCAGCATCGCGTCCTTCACGAGCCTGCTCGCCTGGCCGACGCTGGGGGGCGGGGGACTGCTGCCGCTTCGTCAGACCATCGCTGCGCTCTGGAGCGATGCGGCGTGGGGAACCCGCGACGTCGCCCTCGGCCTCGTCGGCCCTGCCGACCCCTTCGCCTCCGTGGTCGCGGTACTCGGGACGCTCTGGCCTGCCGGCCCTTCCTTCGCCATGGTGCTGTTGTGGATCCTCGCCCTCCCGCTCGCAGTTCTGGGAGGGTGGTTCGCCGCCACGCGAGTGACCGATCGCGGAGGGCTCCGGATCTTCGCCGGCATCGCGTGGGCGCTCGCGCCCACGTTCCTCACCGCCCTGGTCGACGGACGTCCGGCCGCGGTGCTCGTCCATCTCCTGCTTCCTTGGCTCTTCCACAGCGCTGTGGTCGCCCATCGGTCATGGGGCGCCGCCGGGAGCGCGTCGCTGCTCCTCGCCGCCGTGCTCGCCTGCGCACCGTCGCTGGCACCCGCCCTTGCGCTGCTCTGGATCGTCGCCCTGGGCATCGTGCTGGGAACGGCGCAGTTCCGTGGCGCGGGGCGACTGCTCTGGCTGCCGGTGCCGACGATCGCCCTGTTCTCACCACTGGTGATCTGGCAGCTCGCTCACGGCACGCCTCTGGGGATCCTCGGCGACCCCGGACTCATCTGGGCGGGCCCCCAGGCCGCCGCTGACGCCGCCGGACGCCTCGCGATCGCCGGCGGCTTCCCGACATCGGAGCTGGGCGGCTGGATGGCGCTTCTGCCCGCACCCATCGCCGTGTGGGCACCACTCCTGTGCGCACCTCTCGCCGTGCTGGCGCTCGGTGCGGCGGTCGCTCCACGCTGGCGCGCGGGGATCACCCTGCTCGTGGTCGCCCTGTCCGGGCTCGCCACGGCGTTCCTCGCGGTCGGGGTCACGGTGAGCTTCGCGCAGGGGACGCCGGTGGCGATCTGGCCGGGTACCGGACTCAGCCTGGCGTGGATCGGTGTCGTAGGGGCTGCCCTCGTGACGCTCGACACCGCGCTCACGCTTCCGCGTCTGCGGATCTTCGCGGCCGTCGCCGCGGCCGTGACACTGGCGGTCTGCGCGATCCCGGCGCTCAGCGCGCTGCACATGGGGCGCTCGGTGCTCACGAACGGTCCTGAGTCGACGCTGCCCTCGTATGTGGCCGCACAGGCCGCAGGGGATCGGCCGATCGCGACCCTCGTGCTCACCCCGCAGAACGACGGAGGACTGGCCGCAGAAGTGGCCTGGGGAGCCAGCGAGACGCTGGGGTCGCAGTCGACGATGATCTCCACCGCGGTCGAGCCGCAGGGAGCCGACATCTCCGCCCTGGCCGTGGATCTCCTCTCGGCCCGCGACTTCGATGCGCCCGGAGCATTGGCCGCCGAAGGGATCAGCTACGTCCTGGTCGCTGAGGTTCCTGGTGAAGGGGACAAGGCGCGGGCGCTTCGTACCGCGGCGGTCGCCTCGATCGATCAGCGTGCCGGCCTCGTGCACGCGGGCACCACCGATCGCGGCGTGCTCTGGCGTCTCGATGCCGACGCCGCCGAACAGCCACCGCTGACATCCGCCCAGCAGGGCACTGCTCGCCTCGTGATCACCGTGCAGCTGCTCGCAGTCTTCGCGGCCCTCCTGCTGTCCATCCCGACCCGCGCGTCGCGTCGTGCGGCTCGCGCCCAGTCGCGCATCGTCGGTCGCGTGCCTGAGGAGCCGATCGTGCTGCCTCGGCACGCGGAGGACAGGGATTCCCTTGATGAAGCGCCCGTCGGGGTGATCGAGGACCCCCAGGACGCGCCCGCCCTGAACGACGAGGCACTGGCGCCAATCGCTGATCCGGTGATCGATGACGCCGCTGGCCCGGTGGACGAGGTGACAGTGAGCGAGGCGACAGCGGACGGTGGGTCGGCGGACGGCGCTTCGGCGAGCCCCCACGACGAACACGCGAAGCCGATGGAGGAGGACCGATGAGCAACGGGAACCGCGCCTTCCGGGTCGCCGCGACCAGCGCCCGTGTCATCACGGGCGTGGCCGTGATCGCCGCCTGCGTCGTCGGTGTCGCCACGGCGATCCATGCGCCGTGGCCGATCGTCGCGCACGACCCCGCGCAGGTCGAGGTCACACCCGTGCCTGGCGACAGCGTGCTGGTCTGCAACGGCGATCTCCGTGCTCTCGGTCGTGACGCGTCGGCCCCCCTGGACATGCTCTCCGCGGCACCGACGAGCCTCACGTCCGGAGGCACGGCCGGAAGACCGTCGTCCGAGACGCTTGAGGTACCCGATCTGCCCGATGCGGGTGGACCGCAGGTGCTCACCGGCCCGGTCGATGGGCGTTCGGCACCGCTGATCGCCGGTGCCGAGTCCGTCACGATCGCCGCGGACGACCTCGCGGGGTACGCCGCCCTGCCCTGCGGCGTGCCGAGGCTGGAGTCGTGGCTCGTGGGCGGGAGCATCGACACCGGCACCGAAGACATCATCACCCTCACCAACGCGACCGAGGTCCCGTCGACGGTGACCCTCGCCGTGTACGGAGCCGCCCGCAGCACCCGGACGGTCATCGTCCCTCCGCGCTCGCAGACGGCGCTCCCTCTGACCTCGTTCGCCACCGGCAACGATCTGCCGGTGGTCAAGGTGAGCGCGGTGGGAGCCCCGGTGAGAGCGGCCCTCCAGTCCTCGCTCGTGCGCGTCCTCGATCCTGCCGGCATCGATCTCCAGGACTCGGTCGCGGGACCCCAGCAGAGACTCGTCTTCACCGGAGTGCAGGCGTTCCCGGCCAACGGCGATGACGCGGAGATGGCCGTTCTCCGGGTGCTGGCCCCCGGCGTCGACGCTCGGGTCCAGGTGAAGGTGCAGGCCGAGGGCGCCACGGTGCCTGTAGACGAGTTCACCGTGCCCGTCGAGGCGGATCTTCCCGCTCAGGTCTCGCTCTCCGGCCTCGAGCCCGGTCGGTACACCGTCGAGGTCGAATCCGACGTGCCGCTCCTCGCCGGGGTCAGGCAGCAGGACGGCTTCGGTCTCGATTCGGACTTCGCGTGGGTCACCCCCGCGCCGGAGATCGACGCCGAGGTGGTCTTCGCCGTGCCCTCCGGTCCCGATGCACGACTGCAGGTGTCGAACACCTCGGACCGGGACGCAACCGTCACACTCGAGCCGGTCGACGGCGGTCAGGCCCAGGAGGTCGTCATCCCCGCGGGGGAGACCGGCGGGATCGCGGTGGAGGGGCGGACGACGTACCGGATGCGGACGACGGCGCCCGTGCACGCGGCCGTGACCCTCACGGCACCCGGGGCGCTCGCAGTGCTCCCGGTGCAGGCGAGCAGCGGCGGAGAGAAGCCGATCACGGTCTATCCCTGACGGAATGCGGGTGCCCCGGCCGCCGGAGTGTCAGTGCTCGTGACCGAGATCCCACGGTTCACGGCCGACGTACTCCGCGGCGGCCCGGAACACCGCGCTCTCGATGGCCATGCGTCTGTGGGCGGCATCGTCGTGCCCCGGAGGCAGGAGCCGCTCGATGGGAAGTCGGAACAGGACGATACGTCGATTGTCGCGATCGAGGTACCAGCGCGGCACCTCTTCGCCGGCGTCGAAACCCGGGATCGCGCCGATCTCGAACCGGACGTCCTGCAACTCTGGCCACGTCCCGCGGAGGAACTCCACGGCCGTTCCGACGGTGAGGTCGAATCTGTCGAGGCGGCCGTCGAGTGGAGCCAGCGGCGGTCGCACGACCTCGCTGCGGCCGAGACGCCCGTGTCGTCCGTGGCGTGCACCGCGCCGCGGGGCAGCGGAGGCATGAGCGGTGCGGCGGCGGGGCATGACGAAAGTCTAGGCGGTGCCAGGATCACTCGGCGCGGCATCCGGCGCTCACCCGGGGCGCGCCGTACGCTGGCGGAGATGGACGGACGACTGTGCTCGAAGGTCGGCTGCGCGCGCGAAGCCGTAGCCACCCTCACCTACGACTACGGCGATCAGATGGCGGCGCTCGGCCCGCTCGGCGCCGCGAACGACCCGCAGGCACATGATCTGTGCTCACCGCATGCGGACCGGCTCTCGGTTCCCGCGGGCTGGCTGGTGGTCCGTCACGAGGCCCTCCGCGCCTGACGGCGTTGCGTCGACACGCGGACGCAGCCGTCGGCGAGGATCCGAAGTCTGGATACGCTGACCGCAGGCGTGCCAGGGCGGCACGGCTGGAAAGGCACTCGTGATCGTCTGGCGCCGCTGGATCTTCCCCCTGCTTCTCGTGGTGGTCTTCGGAGCGTGTGCCGCGGCACTCGTCAAGATCGCGTTCTTCCCCGACCGCGCGGAGAGCGTCGTCAGCCCTGAGGCGGGGATCACGGATCCGGTGGTGGTGGTGGAACGCGGTTCGGTGGTCAACGCGCTGAGCCTGAGTGGGAACGTGGCCCGCGACGACGCCTACGTCGTCCGCGGCGAGCTCAACGGCACCGTCCTCGCCGTGCACGTGGGTGAAGGAGCAGCGGTGGCCGCCGGCCAGAAGCTCTACACCGTGCGCCAGGAAGAGCCGCGCAAGGACATCGACGTCGTCGCGCCGGAAGCGGGCGACGTGTCGGAGTTCGCCATGGTCAAAGGCCAGGCCACCACGGTCGGGACAGAGGCGTACAAGCTCACCCCGGCCAAGTACCACCTGCTCGCGACGGTCGACCCTGTGCAGCTGTACCGCCTCGTCAACGCGCCCACGGAGGCGACGGTCACCATCACCGGCGGTCCCGCGCCGTTCGCGTGCACCGGAGTCGGGGTGCAGGTCACCGCGGAGGGCACGGCGAGTGTGCGCTGCGCCATCCCCGTCGATCAGACCGTCTTCGCCGGACTCCCCGCGAAGATGGACCTCGCCCTCGGCCAGGTCGACGATGCTCTGGTGATCCCGGTCACCGCCGTCCAGGGCGGCGCGGGATCCGGCAAGGTCTGGGTGGACGCGGGCGACGGATCCGACCCCGAGGAGCGCGCCGTGACGCTCGGCGTCAACGACGGCGTCACGGTCGAGGTGACGGAGGGGCTGGCCGAGGGGGACAGCATCCGTCAGCTCGTCCCCGGCTTCGTGGCTCCCGTCGAGGAGTTCTGCTACGAGGTCTCCCCGGGAGTGGAGCAGTGCGACAGCGGGATGAACTGGTGAGTCTCGTCGCGCTCGACGACGTCTCCAAGAGCGTGCTCCTGGCGGATGACTCCCGGCTGGAGATCCTCCGCGGGATCACCCTCGAGGTGGGAGCCGGTGACCACGTCTCGATCGTGGGTCGGTCGGGATCCGGGAAATCCACCCTGCTCAACATCCTGGGCATGCTGGACGCACCGACATCGGGCTCCGTCGCATTCGAAGGACGCGAGGTGCGCAGGATGCGCTCCGGTCGGCTCGACCGCCTGCGCGGGGACAACGTCGGCTTCGTCTTCCAGCAGTTCAATCTTCTTCCCGGGCGCACGGCGATCGACAACGTGATGATGCCGCTGGGCCACGCCAAGGGGAAGATGTTCTGGAACCGTCGTCAGATCGCCGCCGACATGCTGGAGCGGGTCGGCCTCGGGCATCGTGTCGAGCAGATCGCGGACAAGCTCTCCGGCGGCGAACAGCAGCGCGTCGCGATCGCCAGGGCGCTGGTCCGCCGACCCGTCCTGATCCTCGCCGACGAGCCGACGGGCGCGCTCGACATCGACACCGGCGCATCCGTGATGTCGCTCCTCGACGAGGTGGCCACCGAGACGGACGCTGCACTGGTCACGATCACCCATGACCTCCATGTCGCGGCACGGGCACGTCGGCACTACCGCCTCGATGCGGGCCGCCTGGAAGCCGCCGACCTCAGCCGCGCCTTCGAAGCGTCGACCCTCGCGGCGTCGGTGCCTTCGGCGCCGCCGGAGGTGATCGCATGACCGGCTTCCTCGGTGCTCTCTCCGACGCCTGGGCCGAGATCCGGGTGCACAAGCTGCGTGTGCTGCTCAGCCTGATCGGCATCGCGGTGTCGGTGGGCGCTCTGACCGCGGTCGTCGCGTTCTCCGAGTACCAGCGCCAGTTCCAGGCCGAGCAGTCCGACCGGTGGGGCGGGCGCGCCGCGACCGTCGTCGTCTCCGTCAACAGCGATGACGGCTCTCCCGTCGACGCCGACGGCTTCGATGCCCGCTTCAGTCGTGTGTCCGAGCGGTTCGGCTTCAGCCACACCGCGCGCATCTCCCAGGGGCTGACGGTCGACCTGCAGCTTCCCGACGGCATAGCGCCGGTTCCGGCGCGCATCATGGATCCTGCGTTCTCGCAGATCCATCGCGAGCGGCTTCTGGACGGGCGCTGGTTCATCGACTCGGACACCGAGGCGATGGCACCCCCCGTCGTGATCACCGAGCCCCTCTGGGACCGTCTGGGGCGTGTGCCGCTGTCGCAGCACCCGACGGTGGCCCTGAGCGGTCCGGCCGGTGGCACGTACCAGGTGATCGGAGTCACACCTCGCCAGGGCTTCGGCGACGAAGAGCTTCGCGTCGATCTGCTCTACGACGCGTACCGGGCTCGCGTGGACGCGTTGCCCACGGAGGCGTGGACCCAGTACGAGATCTGGATGGGCACGGGGCAGGTCGACCAGATCGCCCCGGTGCTCGCGATGGACCTCCGGGCGGGCCTGCCTGCGGGACAGACGGTCACGGTGAACAGATCGGACTGGGCGGCGCAGCCCGGCGCGATGGACGCCCAGGCGACCTTCGAGATGATCACCGGAGGAATCGCCGCGCTGATCCTCGCCCTCGGAGCGCTGAGCCTCATCAACATCCAGCTCGTGGCGATGCGCCAGCGCGTGCGCGAGATCGGTGTGCGACGCGCGTTCGGGGCGAGCTCGGGGCGGGTCTTCTTCGCGGTGTTCCTGGAGAGTCTGGTGGCGACGACGGTGGCCGGCGTGATCGGGATCGCGATCGTCGTCGCGGTGCTGCGGTCGGAATGGGTCATCACGTCGCTGTTCTACGGCATCCAGGACATCCCGCCGTTCCCGATGCGGGCGGCGCTCATCGGGCTTCTCGCCTCCGTCATCGTCGGCGCGGTGTCGGGCTTCATCCCCGCCCTCGTCGCCCTGCGGGTGAAGGTGATCGACGCGATCCGTTTCTGACACACCGGCGGGCTCGATCGGGTCGCCCGGTGGTGGTGGGAGGGTTCCTGCGGACGTCCGCTAGACGCCGACCCGACGGCCGGTGAGCCGTTCGGCACGACGATCGGAGTTCTCCAGCGCGCGCCGCTCGCGCTCGCGACGCAGAACGGTGATGCCGATCAGAACCTGCTCGGGCGGCGCCGAGGGCAGCGGTGAGACGAACGGGCTCGCCTCGGTGAGCAGATCCTGGGCGACGCGTGCCCGCGCCGCCGGGATCATGCGCGGGGCACTCTGCAGGAACTGGGAGATCCGGCGTGCGAGACGGTCGGGCAACCGGGCGACGTCGGCGATCTGCGCCCAGCCGGCCAGCGGTGAGGGAAGGACGGGGACGTGCGAGCTCAGAGCGGGTGTGCGCACGCGCTGGCTGTAGGTCCCGGCGACGAGGTCGCCCAGACGCTGCGATCGCGCGGTGAACGCGCCCGTGAGCACGGCGATCCCGCCGAAGGTCATGTAGATCTCGAGGACGCCGAGCAGCCCGCGGATGAACGCGTGACGGAAACCCGCGGCGCCGCCGTCCATGCGCACGATCCGTCCACCGACCGCGAGCTTGCCGAGGCTGCGTCCCTTCAACGCGACCTCCATCGTGATCGGGAGCACGACGAAGCTCACCACGAACGCCGAGACAACGGCGATGCGATCCGTCGTCTCATCGAGCACGCCCGCGTCCAGCAGCCAGATGCGCAGGAAGATCCACAGGATGAAGACGGCGTAGCCGAGGAGCATGTCGATCGCGGCGCCGAGCGCTCGCAGCAGGAACCCGACGGGCTGCACGTCGAGCGCGACGGCCTCGCCGGACAGGACCTCGTCGGAGACGTCGATCGGGACGGACATGAGTACAGTAAATCAGGTGGATGCCGATGCGCTGACAGATGCACGCCGCGCCGAATGGGAGCGGCTCGACCAGCTCAGTCGCG
Source organism: Microbacterium sp. Cr-K32 (assembly GCF_000708345.1). Classification (NCBI taxonomy): domain Bacteria; kingdom Bacillati; phylum Actinomycetota; class Actinomycetes; order Micrococcales; family Microbacteriaceae; genus Microbacterium; species Microbacterium sp. Cr-K32. The sequence continues at coordinate 280,606 of NZ_JARD01000022.1, forward strand.
CCCGTCTCGACGGCGACGGGGTCGATGAGCTCATCGTCCGGTATCGGGCGGCCTCCGCCGATCTCGCCGAACTGAAGACGTCCGTCGGCGACTCGCCGCAGGGCGCGTACCTGTCGACGATCCTGGTCCGCGCCCGGCTGCGGCTCACCGGCGCATCCGACAGCATCCTCACCCAGACGAGCCGCTTCTTCCGGTGGCAGCTGCCCGCGGCCCTGTACCGCTTGCGTTGGACGACGCTGGTCATCGCGATCTCGTTCATCGCGGTCGCCGTCGGCACCGCCGCATGGATCGCGAGCGACCCCGCGATCGTGGCCACCCTGGGGCCGCCTGCGGCCCTCGCGCAGTATGCGGAGGAGAGTTTCACGGGCTACTACACGGAGAACCCGGCAGCGGCGTTCATGGGCATGGTCTGGACGAACAACGCCTGGATCGCCATGCAGTGCGTGCTCTTCGGCGTCACGGGGATCTGGCCGGTGTACGTGCTGGTGCAGAACGCGATGGGTCTCGGCACGACCGGGGCGATCATGGCCGTCCACGACAAAGCCGACCTCATGGTGCTGTACATCCTTCCGCACGGGATGCTCGAGATGACCTGCATCTTCGTCGCGGCCGCCGCCGGGCTGCACGTCTTCTGGGCCTGGGTCGCCCCGGGGCACCGTACGCGTGGGCAGGCGCTCGCCGAGCAGGGAAGGGCGCTGGCGACCGTCGCGATGGGTCTGGTCTTCGCGCTGTTCCTCGCCGGGCTCGTCGAGGGATTCGTGACGGGCTGGGCACTGCCCTGGCCGGTGAAGATCGGGATCGGCGCGGCCGCGCTCGCCGTGTTCCTCATCTACATGCTGGTGATCGGCGGGAGGGCGCATCGCGCGGGTGAGACCGGCGACCTCGTCGAATACGAAGCGGGCACCCCGCGCCTGGTCGTCGGCTGACGCGATCGGTTCGGCGTCAGAGTCGACCGGCGGCCTTCAGCTCGAGGTAGCGGTCGGCGATCCGCGGTGGGAGGTCTTCCGGATCGGCGGCGATCGCTTCGCCCCCGGCCCTGCGGATCGCGTCGGCGACGTTCTCCGCGTCGCGGAGAGTTCGCTCGGCGGCCGCGGCGAGATACACGTCCTCGCGGGAATCACGACGGCGCGCGAGAGCGGAGATGCCGTCGTCGGTCACGGATCCGACGAGGACCGTGGTCGCACGTGAGGCGTTCGGGAAGGCACCGAGGAAGCCACGGGCCGACTCGGCCGCGTCCTGCGCCGTCAGGGCCACGATCAGCGAGGGCCGCGTCGTGAGCGAGCGCACGGCGGCGAATGCGCCGTGCCAGTCCGTGTCGACGAGCCGCGCGTGCACGGGAGCCATGGCGTCGGTCAGAGCCGGAAGCAACGCGGCGCCGTCGACCCCGGTGACCCGACCGCGGACGACCCGGTCGTACATCAGCAGGTGCACGTGATCACCGGCACGCGAGGCGAGTGCCGCCAGCAGCAGTGCCGCCTCGAGCGCGGCATCAACGCGCGTACCGTCGCCGACACGAGCTGCCGCTGTACGTCCGGTGTCGATGATGATCACCACATGACGGTCCCGTTCCGGTCGCCAGGTGCGCAGCATCGTCGTTCCTGCGCGGGCGGTCGCCCGCCAGTCGATCGAGCGCACGTCGTCACCGCGCACGTACTCGCGCAATGAATCGAACTCGGTACCCTGACCGCGCACCTGGATGCTCGTGTTGCCATCCAGCTCGCGCAGCCGAGCGAGGCGGGACGGAAGGTGCGTGCGCGAGGAGAAGGCAGGGAGCACGCGGATCGCTCCGCGGACGGAATGCCGTGCCTGCCGGCCCGCGATGCCGAGTGGTCCGCGGGAGCGGATCATCACGAACTCGCTGGCCAGTTCCCCGCGACGGCGGGGGAGGAGCGGAATGGCGACACGGCCGCGCTCACCCGGCGGGACGACCAGGTGCTGCCGGTCCGACGGCGCCCCCGCCGTCGGCTGCCATGCGTCGCGAAGCAGGGCGTGCAGTGGCTTGGTGCCGTGGTTGTGCACGGCCACGCTCACCGGGACCGGCTCCCCGATGCGCACACGCGCGGGCACTCTGCGACTCACCGTCACCGATCGGGGGCTCGCCGCGAGCGCGACGTCGACGGCGACGAGCAGCGCGCACAGGCCGATCCAGGCGCCGAGGACCGCGTACGCCGGATAGCCCGCGAGTCCGGCGATGACGAGCGGGATGACGCCCACGGCGAGGGCGACGGCGAGGCGGCCGGTGACGAACACCTAGATCGGCACCCGGGTCTGCTGCACCACGGAGGTGAGCACCGCGTCGGCGGACACGCCTTCCATCTGCGCGTCGGGTCGCAACTGGAGGCGGTGGCGCCATACGGGCACCAGCATCGTCTGCACGTGGTCGGGCGTCACCGCGGAGGAGGCGTTGAGCCACGCCCACGCCTTCGCGGCCGCGAGCAGACCGGTCGATGCGCGCGGGCTGGCACCGAGTTCGACCGACGGAGACTGGCGGGTCGCCCGAGCGAGGTCGACGACGTAGCCGAGCACGTCGTCCGTGACCTCGACGGCGGCGGCCGCCTGCTGGGCTGCGCGGATCTCGTCGGCCGTGACCACCGCCTCCACACCGGTCAGCTCGCGCGGCGAGAAGCCCTCCGCGTGTCGACGCAGCACCGAGACCTCCGCGTCGCGTTCGGGCATGCCTACGACGAGCTTCATCAGGAAGCGGTCCAGCTGCGCCTCGGGCAGCGAGTAGGTGCCCTCGTGTTCGATCGGGTTCTGCGTCGCGGCGACGAGGAACGGGTCGGGCAGGGGGCGACTGACGCCGTCAGCGGACACCTGGCGCTCCTCCATGGCTTCCAGGAGCGCGGCCTGGGTCTTCGGCGGCGTGCGGTTGATCTCGTCCGCGAGCAGGATGTTCGTGAACACCGGGCCGGCGCGGAAGTCGAACTCGCCGGTGCGCGCGTCGTACACGAGCGAGCCGGTGACATCGCCCGGCATCAGGTCGGGAGTGAACTGGACGCGTTTGGTGTCGAGGCCGAGCGCTCGTGCGAAGGAGCGGACGACCAGCGTCTTCGCGACGCCCGGCACACCCTCGAGGAGCACATGGCCTCGGGCGAGCAGCGACACGAGCAGCCCGGTGACGGTGCCGGCCTGGCCGACCACCGCCTTGTCGACCTCGGTGCGCACCCGGTGCATGGCCTGGCGCAGTGCGGCGTCGTCGGTGGGATGGTTCTCAACGGTCACGTGTTTCCCTCTGCTTCTCGGGGATGGGTGGTCGGTTCTGATCGGTCGACGTGCGTGCTGTCGTCCACTGCGGTCTCGAGCTCGTCCAGGCGTCTGGCGAGGTCGACCAGAGCGGCGTCGTTCTCGGGGAGCGGCCCGGCGAGCAGCGCCTGGAGCGTGCCCCGGGGAATCTGCAGTCGATCAGAGGCCGCATCCGCGACCTCGTCTGCGCCTGCGTGGACGGCGAGTCCGAGCCGTCGAGCCAGTCGTCGCTGGGTTCCGTCGCGGAGCGCCTGCCCGGCGTGCGGTGCATCCGCGGCTCTGGCCGTGAGACGCGCACGTCCGTGCATCGTCTCCGACGCGCGCACGGTGACCGGCAGCGTCTCGGCGACCAGGGGACCGAACCGCTGACCGCGCCAGATCGCGGTGGCGATCCCCGCGATGATCAGCAGCAGGATCGCAGGTGTGACCCAGGGAGGCGTGAGACTGCCGAGGGTGTCGACCGGCTCGGCCTCGATGTCCGAGTCCGCGAAGCTGGGGACGTACCAGACGACGCGATCGGTCTGGCCGAGCAGCGCCAGCCCGAGGGCGGCGTTGCCGTTCTCGGCGAGATAGGCGTTGCCGAAGAGCCTGGTGCCCTCCACCACCACGCGTTCGGGCGTGGAACGGCGGTCCACGAGGACGGCGGCGCCCTCGGCATCGCCGAAGCAGGCCTGCACGCCGTCCGCCGGGGTGAACAGGCGGTCGGCGCGGATGGTCCCGACCCTCGCGAACTCGGCGACGTCGCAGTCGGGGGCCGCCGCCGGCAGTGTTCCCGTGGCGTTCTCTCCGATGCCGAGCTCGTTCAGCAGGTGCGTGCCCGTCGAGAGGAACACGACGCGCCCCGCCGGAGCGGTGAGCGTCTCCAGGGCTTCGTCGGTCAGGGTGTACGGGTTGGCCATCACGAGTGTCGTGTCTTCGTCGATCGCTGTGAGCGCCTCGGCCCGCGAGCGGCGGACGTCGACCTCGACGCCCTGATCGCGCAGGATGTCCGCGAGCGCGAGGGCGCCGCCGTCGTCTCGGGCTTCGGGGTCGAGAGCACCGCGCGCGCCGGGGGCGGTCACGGCGACACGCAGCCCGACCATGGCGACGATCAGGACCAGGACGGCGACGATCGTCCATCCGATGATCGTCTTGGCCCGGCTCGGGCGGTGTTCCGCCGTGGAAGGGGCAGCCGGAGAGGAGGCGGCGTGGTCAGGCTCGATCACGGTCATGCCGGCACCGCCTCGGGGCGGCGTGCGCGGATCCGATCATCGATGTCGACGAGATCCCGATAGGTCTCGGCGCTCGCGGTGTGCCCGAGGTAGCGGACGTCGTCGAAGGAGGAGGCTGCTCGACGCATGGCGGCTGCCTCGTCGACGAACACCGTGCTCGCCTCGCGGGCGATCGACTGCGCCGTCGCGCCCGGCGCCGGATCGATCAGATCGCGCTCCCGCAGGCTGCGCGCGATCGCCCGGTACCGGAGGATCGTCGCGGCGTCCCAGTCTCGTTCGCGGGCGGCCCGCTCGGCGTCCGATCTCAACTGCGCCGCACTGCGGTCGTCGGCCGCTCCGAGGAGGTCTCCCTGTGCCCGCCTGACGGCGCGGGAGCTGCGCGGTCTGCCCCAGATGATGAGCGCGGCGACCAGCGCGGCCGCGATGATGACGATGACGATGATGAGGGCGGACGGCCCGATGCCCGCCCCGTTGCCGGAGCTGAACAGGTCGGCGAGGAAACGGCCGATGTCACGCGCCAGGAGATCGAACCACGTGGGCTTCGCGTCGGCGTAGCGAGGGTTGGAGAGCTCTTCCTCCGCCCAGCGTCGGGCTTCGTCCCCGTCGGGGACGAACAGGTCGTCGAACGGTCGGATCATGCGGTGCCGTCTGCGCCGGGCGCGGCCCACCCGCCGTCATCGGGTGCTGCTTCGGCTGAGGGGACGCTCGGCATGGTGGATGTTCCCGATGCGGCGGTCGGCGCGGGAGGCGGCGGTGGCGGGAACGCGACGGCAGGCGGTGTCACGGGCGCCGCCGCCGGATACGGCATCGAAGGCTGTGCGGGGTGCGGCTGTGCGGGGTACGGCTGTGCGGGGTGCGGCTGTGCGGGATATGCCTGAGGCGCTCCCGGCTCTCCGAACGTCGGCTGTGCGCCGTAGGGCGGATACCCGTAGCCCTGCGACATCATGACGTGCTCCGGCACCTGGCGGGGCGGCGGTGCAGAGGTGACGGCCCGTGACGGATCGACGCGGAACGGATCTTCCTGCTGCTCGTCGGTCCAGCCGAGGTCACGGCGCTCCACGTATGCGATCAAGGTCTGGTCCAGACCCTCGTAGCGCATCCGGCAGTCGAGGTAGACGAGCGCCGATCCGGTGCTCTGGACCACGAGGGTGATCGCCTGGATGACGAGGAGCAGGATCTGCGGGGCGATCAAGGTCACGACGAAGGCGACCACCGCACTCGGGTCCTCTGCTCCTGTGGGCGCGACGACCGAGCCGAGGAGAGAGCCGAGCAGCGTGGCGGGGACGCTGACGACCTGGGCCGCGATGCCCATGATCGCGCTGATGAGGAAGGTCACACCGAACGCGACCCAGAAGCGCCCGCGGGTGAGCCTCCAGGAGCGGACGAAAGCGTCTCGGAAACGTGCACGCTCGAGGACCAGGATCGACGGTACGAGCAGCAGCTTCGTGGTGAGCCACACCGCCAGCGGGATGCAGGCGAGGACGATGACGATCACCACGAGCACGACGACGCCGACCATCTCGGCGCTCCCGCCCATGCCGCCGGCGATGAAGGCCGCGATGATGACGGCAGCGATGATGAAGATGCCGAACACGGCCGCGACGGAGAGGGAGGCGAAGCCGGCGAGTCGCCAGAACGCCGGGGCCATCCGGCGCCACAGCATCCGCAGCGTCGCCTTCACTCCGATCGCGGCATAGCCGATCTCCGCGGCGACGACGCCTTGCATCATCGCCGTGAAGGCGATCGAGGCGACACCCACGGCGAGCCCGGCGATCAGGTTCACCGCGATGGTCCCCGCCATCACCGCTTCGAAGTCCGGAGAAGAGGGAGAGACGGTCTCCAGGCGGCTGAACGTCGTGAAGAAGACGACGCCCATGACCACGGCCGTGACGACCACCACGACGAGCTGGATGACCACGGCGAAGCCGAAGAGCACCTTCGGGTTGTGCCGAAGCGCGGCGAAGGCCTTTCCCAGCAGCATTCCGAACGAGAGCGGATGAAGGGGGATGATGCCCTTCTTCGGGGCAGGCGTCCACGTCTGTCCGGTCACAGGCACTCCCTCTCCATCGTGCGCTCCCATCGTGTCATATCCCTCGCGCGGCGCGTCATATCCCGCACACGGTGCGCAGACCTGGGATCGCTGGGACTCGGTGCCATAAGGTAACTCTTATGACCTCACGTATTCTCGTGGTCGACGACGACACCGCGCTCGCCGAGATGATCGGGATCGTGCTGCGGACCGAAGGCTTCGAGCCGGTCTTCTGCGCGGACGGTGCGGGCGCCGTCGACGAGTGGCGAGCGCAGCGACCCGACCTCGTGCTGCTCGACCTCATGCTCCCCGGCATGGACGGGATCGAGATCTGCACCCGCATCCGTGCCGAGTCCGGCGTGCCGATCATCATGCTCACCGCGCGCAGCGACACCGCCGACGTCGTCCGCGGGCTCGAGGTGGGCGCCGACGACTACATGGTCAAGCCTTTCAACCCGAAGGAACTGGTCGCCCGCATCCGCACCCGGCTTCGTCCCACGCCGCAGGCCACGAGCGAGCAGCTCCGCGTCGGCGACCTCACCGTCGACGTCGATGCGCACGAGGTCCGCCGGGGCACGGCTCCGATCGCGCTCACGCCGTTGGAGTTCCAGCTTCTCGTCGCACTCGCGTCGAAGCCCCAGCAGGTGTTCTCCCGGGAGATGCTCCTGGAGCAGGTGTGGGGCTACCACTACAAGGCCGACACCCGACTGGTGAACGTGCATGTGCAGCGCCTGCGCGCGAAGGTGGAGCTCGACCCCGACAACCCGAAGATCGTCATGACGGTGCGCGGCGTGGGCTACCGCGCCGGGAGCGTCGGCTAGGAGCACGATGGCCGCGACGACAGCGACCACCGCGACGGTCGCTGTCCTGCGCGACTGGCGAGGTTGGCCGCCGATGCTCGGCATCCTGTGGCGCCGCTCCTTGCGGTTCCGCACGCTCTCGATCACCCTGCTCGCGACCTCCCTGGCGATCTTCATCACGTGCGTGACGATGGCTCTCGTCATCCAGAACGATCTCTTCATCTCCCGCAAGGACGTCGCCCTCGAAGACTCCCGCCGCGCGGTCGATCAGGCGCAGGGGATCCTGGACGTGGCCGAGGTGGGGGATGACTCCGCGGCCCTCACCGAACTGTGGAACAGCGTCCAGTCGAATCTCACCCGCACGTCGAGCACCGATCAGCTCGCCGGCTTCAAGATCGACAATGCGAACGGTGTCCGACTTAACGGCTTCGAGGCCGGGCTGAGCAGGAGCCTGCTGAGCCCGGAACTCCAGGCGCGCGTCGTGGAGTTCGACGACCGCCAGGCCTGGCAGTCGGTGGCTCTGCCCTCCCCGGACGGGGGAGAGGTTCCCGGAATCATCGTCGGGCAGCAGCTCCAGGTGCCGGAAGCCGGGGCGTTCGCGATCTACTTCGCCTACGACCTCGGCGACGCGGACCAGACCCTGGTGTTCGTGCAGCGAACGCTGTGGATCGCGGGGATCGGTCTCGTGGCGATCGTCGCCGCGATCTCCTGGATCGTCCTCCGCGCCGTCTCGACCCCGATCGTGCAGGCTGCGGAGACCAGCGCGCGACTGGCGGCGGGGGATCTCGGCGTGCGCCTCGAAGTACACGGAGAAGATGAACTCGCCACTCTCGGACGGTCGTTCAACGCGATGGCCGACAGCATCGAGTCGCAGATCAAGGAACTCGGCGAACTGTCGATGGTGCAGCAGCGGTTCGTGTCGGACGTGTCGCACGAGCTGCGGACTCCGCTGACCACCATCCGCCTCGCCGCGGACATGCTCAACGACCAGCGTGAGGAGTTCGACCCCACCACCGCCCGCACGGCCGAGTTGCTGCACGCCCAGGTGCAGCGCTTCGAGACCTTGCTGTCGGATCTGCTCGAGATCAGCCGTTATGACGCGGGATCGGTGCAGCTCGAGTTGGAGGCGACGAGCCTCACCCACCTGGCCGAGGACATCATCGAGCAGATGCGTCCGTTGGCCGAGGGGCACGGCACCGAGCTGCGGCTGGTGGCACCGGGTGGCTACTCGCCCGTCGACATGGATCCGCGTCGGGTGCGCCGGGTGCTGCGCAACCTGATCGGCAACGCGATCGAGCACGGCGAGGGACGCCCGGTGGTCGTCACCGTCGACAGCAACCAGCACGCGGTCGCCGCCGGGGTGCGGGATTTCGGCCTGGGCATGGAGCCGGCCGATGCGGAGCGTGTCTTCGATCGCTTCTGGCGCGCCGACCCTTCGCGTCAGCGCACGATCGGGGGGACGGGACTCGGGCTGTCGATCGCCCTGGGAGATGCGACCCTGCACGGCGGTACCCTCGACGTCTGGTCCGAACTCGGCGTCGGGACGAACTTCGTGCTCACGATTCCCCGACACGGTGGAGTCCTGGACGGTCCGAGCCCGATCCCGATCGAACCCCAGGAGCCCTTCGCGGAGCTCGGCGACGCGACCCAGCCGATCTCGCTGACGGACGCGCCCGCCGGCATGTTCGATGAGGAGGACTGGTCGTGACCGAGCGGAGACCGAATCGGCGGCTGCGAGGCCTCGCGCTGATACTCGTCGCAGCGCTGCTTCCCGCATGCGCGGGGTTGCCGACGAGTGGTGACGTCGCGGTCGGCCTCAAGCTGGGGGAGTCACCGCAGGACGTCGACATCCTCCCCGTGGCCTCCGGCCCGATCACCGGTGCGGGACCCGAGGAGATCGTCGAGGGCTTTCTCGAGGCCGGTATCACGACGACCGACAACTGGGACACCGCACGCGACTTCCTCGCGCCTTCGTTGCAGCGCAGCTGGAGCCCGTCGGCAGGGGTGTCGATCGACATCGGCACGGACACCAGGACCGTCACCTCTTCGGTCCCCGACGATGAGGTGGAGAGTGCGGACACCGCAGAGGTCCAGGTCACGCTCGACCTGGTCGCGAGTGTCGATGACGCCGGAGAGTACTCCGAGGCCCTCGGATCGTCCAACGTGGCATTCACGCTGCAGCGGATGGAGAACGGCGAATGGCGCATCACGCAGGCGCCGGACGGCGTGGTGATCGATGAGACGCGATTTACCAAGGTGTTCGAAGGGTATCCGTTGCAGTACTTCGACCTCGGCTGGTCGAGGCTGGTGCCCGACATGCGCTGGTTCCCGCGGCGCCAGAGCCCCGCGACGACGGTGACACGGGCGCTCATCGGCGGCGAGCCCAGCGAGTGGTTGGACCCCGCAGTGCAGAACGCTTTCCCCGCCGACGTGCAGTTGGCGCAGGACGCGGTTCCCATCGTCGGCCAGGTGGCGGATGTCGCGCTCACCCGGCCCGCCTCGGGCCTCGACGCCGCCACGCTCTCCCGGATGCGCACCCAGCTCCAGGCGACCCTCCGCGCTGCCGGCGTCGCGGTGACCGAGGTCCGGTTCACGGTGGACGGCCGCAATCTCGAGGCCGGGGTGGCGGATGTCGTCCCCCCGTCGGCCACGACGGGCACTCTCGTGCTGCAGAACGGCGCGTTCGGGCGGATCGTCGGCGATGAGATCTCGCCCATCCCCGGTATCAGCTCGGAGATCAGCGCCGTCACGCAGCCGATCGTCTCCATAGACGTCGCCGCCGATGACTCCCGCGCCGCCGTGCAGCTCGCCGATCAGCACGTCTATCTGATCGGCGAAGGCAGCCTCGACGAGCTGGACGCCCGTCCTGGTCTCATCAAGCCCTCACTCGATCCGTACGGCTACACCTGGTCGGTCCCCGCGGGAGCACCGGCGGCGGTGCAGGCGGCGGGAAGCGATGCCGTCGGGCATCAGATCGCGAAGGCATGGCCGAGCGCATCGACGATCTCTCATCTGCGGGTATCGGCAGACGGCGCCAGGGTGGCGGCCGTGGTGACCGTCGGCAAGCAGATGTGGGTGGTCGTCGCGGCGGTCGTCCGTGACGCCGCCGGCATCCCGATCGAGCTCGGCGAGTTCACGCAGCTGACCCAGCTCTCCGAGCCGGCGATGGGTTTGGTGTGGCTGGGGGCCGATCGTGTGGGTGTGCTCGCCGACCAGAGCAGCCCGCGTCTCCTCACCCAGGTGGTCGGCGGTCCGGGGTCGGCGGAGGCCGCACCGAGCAACGCCCTCTCGATCGCCGGCGCACGCACCGCATCCGGGGTGAGGATCCTCGGCTCCAACGGCGAGCTGTTCGCGCACGCGGGGTCGGCCTGGCGCGAGGTCGCCTCCGACGTCTCCGTGCTCGCGACACGCGTGGGTGAATGACCTTCCCTGCACGGAGGGGACCTGCCTTCAGCTCATTCGCGCAACGGGGATGATCGGCAACTCCGGCGGAGGTCGAGGGCGCAGAATCTTCGGATGTGGAAGACAAGGGGTCCCCGCGGCGTCGGTGCCGAGATCGCCGCATTCCTCCTCGCTGCCACGTGTGCCGGATGCGATGAGCCGGCCACGCTCCTGTGCGGGCGGTGTGAAGCGGCGCTCCGGCCCGCCCTGCAGCTCGGGCAGACCCCTCGAGGCATTCCGGTCCGAACCGCCCTCGTGTTCGATGGGGTGGCCGCGCGCTGTATCCGCCGTCTGAAGGGAGAGGGGGAGACGCTTCTCGCCCGCCCCCTCGGCGCCGCCCTGGCGGCGGTGCTCGAGCCTGTGGTCACGCCGAGCACGTGGATCGTGCCGGTCCCGACCAGGAGAAGCGCGTTTCGGCGTCGCGGATACCGCGTGCCCGAGCTCTTGATCCGTCGCGCGCACGCAGAGCCTCAGCGATTGCTCTCGCTTGCGGACCGTACCGCCGATCAGCGCGGCCTCGGTGCACGCGCACGAGAGTCCAACGTGCATGGTGCCATGCAAGCACGCCGGTCAGGTGGGGGCGCAGAGGCGGTCGTCGTCGACGACGTCGTCACGACGGGGGCGACCCTCGACGAAGCGGCACGAGCACTGGAATCGACCGGCTTCCGCGTCGTGGCGGCGGTTGCGCTCGCCGCCACGCCGCGTCGTGGCGGATTCTGATGAAGCTCATCGGGAATGCACCGGCGACACAGCGGAATGATCCCGTGACATCCGTCGGCGGGCGGACTACGGTGGGGGGACACAAGGCGACCACGGTCCGCCCTTGGCCGGGAGGACCGGGACAAGGAGGCAGCAATGGAAACAAGCATCGTTGGCGTCGGAGTGGGTATCACCGATCGCTTCCGAACCGTTGTCGAAGAGAAGATCGCCAAGATCCAGATGCTCGCGTCTCGCGCGCAACGGCTGGACGTGAAAGTCACCCATCGCGTATATCGCAACGGTCATGTCCCGGATGAGACCGTCGAGCTGACCTTGATCGGCAAGGGTCCGGTCGTCCGCGCAGAGGCGACGGATGGAGACAAGTTCGTGGCCCTCGACCTCGCGGTCGACAAGATGTCCGAGCAGCTGCGTCGCGCGAAGGAGAAGCGAGTCGACGGACGACAGCATCCGCGCGGCGCGCATTTCGAGAAGGAGAGTGGAGCGCTCGAGGGCATCGACGTCCAGCCGGCATCGGCCGACATCCTCCACGCGGTCGCGACCGGCAGCGTGCCGGTGCAGCAGACCGAAGAAGACGACTATTCGCCCGTCGTCATCCGCACGAAGAGCTTCGATGCGGAATGGATGACCGTCGAAGAGGCGGTCGACAGGATGGAGCTGGTCGGACACGACTTCTTCCTCTTCGTCGACGTCCGCACCGACCACCCGAGCGTCGTCTATCGACGCAAGGGCTGGGACTACGGTGTCATCGCGTTGAGCACTCAGGCTCCGCCGTCCGAGGCGCTCGCCTCCTGATCTGAATCGCAGAACGGCCCGATCCCGTGAGGGACCGGGCCGTTTCTGTGTCGAGCGATGCGGCGGAGACTGAATGTCAGTCGAAGATGCCGTCCAGCAGACTGCCGATCACGAGGCCACCGAGGATGCCCGAGGCGAGATCGCCGCCGCCGCCGCGCCGTCCGCCGCCGCCCCAGCCGCCACCGCCGCCCCAGTTCTGATCCTGGGGACGCGAGGAATCGATGTCGCGCTGCGCGAGCTGCAGCGCTTCGGAGGCCAGGTGCGCGACGCGACGCGCTTGGACGAGCGCCGCTTCGCGAGTGTCCTCGGCGGGGAGGAGGTCGGACAGATCGACGCGAAGGCGCTCCGCCTCGGCGAGGCGGGTGCGGGCGTCGGCACCGATCCAGCCGCGGTGTCCGGAGATGAGGCCGCGCGCCACCCCCAGCTGCCGGTCGGCATCGTCGATCGCGTGCTGCACCTGAGCGATGCTCGGGAGAGGGTTCTCGGCGCGGTGACGGGCCTGAGCGATCGCCTGGTCGAGGGCCGAGTTCGCGTCGCGCAGCTGGGACAGCTCGGCAAACGGATCGTTGGGCTGTCCGGAGGGCGTCAGCGCGCCCAGCGCGGCCTGGAGTGCGGCGACCGCCTGGGCGACGGCAGGCACGTTCGGGGCTGTCCGCGCCGCGATGAGATCGCCGCGGGAGTCGGCGACCACCTCGGCCAGGGTGGATTCGGCGCGCAGGGCCTCGATCTCGAAGTCCTCCACCGCATCGAGCAGGGCAGACGCACGGCGGGTGGCTTCCGTCGCCGTCTCGAGGGCGACGTTGGCCTCCTCGTTCTGCTTCGCCGCGCGACGGCGTTCCGACACGTCGGCGCTGTGCGTAGCGAAGCTGATGAGCTGCTCCGCCTCCGCCGCGCTGGCGGTGATCTGGTGCATGGCGGAATCGGCGTACCGGGCCGAGAGACGGGAGACGGCTTCGTTGGTCTGGGGGATGCGGGCGCTGAGCGCGGCTGCCTCGGCCCGCACCTGCGCGATGATCTCCGGGGCGCGTCGCACCTTGGCGACCGACTCGGCGAGGACGGAGGTCTTCTCGTCGAGCAGGTCCTGCGCCCAGTCGCAGAGCTGGAGGATGCGCGCGTTGCGCGTACGCAGCTCCTCGTCGGTGTCCGGGATCTCGTCGTGGTTCAGCTGGTGGAGCTGGAACGCTTCGCGCAAGTGGGTGCGCACCGCAGCGAGTGCCGTGCGCAGATCAGCGGTGAGCGACTCGCCGAGCTCGGCTTCCGCGAAGGAGAGCTCGTCGGAGGTCGTGCGGATCCGCTCGTCGGCGCTGACCAGGGCCTGCTCAGCACGTCGAGCCAGATCGGCATCCTGTGCGGCGAGTTCTTCCTGTTCGCGTTTGCGTCTGCCCCAAAATCCAGCCATGACCCGATCCTAGTTTCCCCGGGCACAGGGATGGCTGAGCATCCGCTCGGGGCGAACGGCGATCCCGTGTCGGTCCCGGCGTGCGGAGCGCGCCTGTGACGTGGGTCAGAGTGCCGGGAGGGCGTCGGACATCGCCGACACGGTCTTCGCGGGTCGCCCGCGCTTGGGGCGATCGGCGGTGAGCTCGAGCGCCATCGCATGGCGGGGATGCCCGCTGAGGCGCTGCGCGGTGTGATCGAGCCAGCGCACCTCGGCCTCCGCGGCGAAGATCATGGAGTCGGTCAGGAGGGCCCACGCGAGTCCTTCGGGATCGTCGGCGTCGCCCCGCGCTCGGCGCTCCTGCCGAAGAGCTTCCAGCTGTCGCAGGGAGGCCGATCGCTGAGCGAGGATCGCTGCGGTCGCATCGACGCCCGGAAGAGTCGCCGCGACCGCGAGCTTGATCGCGAGTTCGTCCCGGGTGCCCTGGGGGCGCACGACGGGGGAGGAGAGCCACTCGTCGACGTCGGCGATCCCGGCATCCGTGATCCGCCAGTACACGTGTCCGCGATCGTCGGCCTCGCCGCGCGACACCAGGCCGTCACGTTCGAGGCGCTCGAGGGTGTTGTAGATCTGTCCGACGTTCAACGGCCAGACCGATCCGGTGCGGCGATCGAATTCGTGGCGGAGCTGGTATCCGTAGCAGGGCCCCTGCGCGAGGATGGCGAGCAGACTCTGGCGTACTGACATCGTTCGTCCCCCGTGACCGTTCTTTGGAATGCGATACCGAGTATATGGTTGCCGGGCAACCCGACGATCCGACGCGCGGGACCGCCATGCAGGCGACGTGCAGGTCACAGCCCGGTAACATGGCGAAGTATGCCTGGCGTCGGGTTCACCGATGACCGGCGATTTACCCACTGACAGGGAGATGACATCCGTGGCCAATCCTCTTGAGAAGCTGCTGCGTGCGGGCGAAGGGCGGGTCATCCGCCGCCTGAATCAGGTCGTCAAGGCAGTGGGGGCGCTGGAAGAGGACATCTCCAAGCTCACCGACGACGAGCTGCGCAACGAGACCACGGAGCTGCGTGCTCGCTTCGAGAAGGGCGAGACGCTCGACCAGCTGATGCCCGAGGCGTTCGCCGCGGTGCGCGAGGCCGCCAAGCGCACGCTCGGAATGCGCGCGTACGACGTGCAGATCATGGGCGGCGCCGCCCTCCATCTCGGCAACATCGCCGAGATGAAGACCGGTGAGGGCAAGACGCTGGTCGCCACGCTCCCGGCCTACCTGAACGCGATCGCCGGCAAGGGCGTCCACGTCATCACGGTCAACGACTTCCTCGCCAGCTATCAGGCCGAGCTCATGGGACGCGTGTTCCGCGCGCTCGGGATGACCACCGGCATCATCGTCTCCGGTCAGACTCCCGCTGTGCGCCGCGAGCAGTACGCTGCCGACATCACCTACGGCACGAACAACGAGTTCGGCTTCGACTACCTGCGCGACAACATGGCGTGGCGCAAGGAAGACCTCGTGCAGCGCGAGCACTTCTTCGCCATCGTCGACGAGGTCGACTCGATCCTCATCGACGAGGCGCGCACGCCGCTCATCATCTCGGGTCCGTCGTCGGGCGAGGCCAACCGCTGGTTCGCCGAGTTCGCGAAGATCGCCCGCACGCTCGAAGTCGGCGAGGACTACGAGGTCGACGAGAAGAAGCGCACCGTCGGCGTGCTCGAGCCCGGTATCGAGAAGGTCGAGGACTACCTCGGCATCGACAACCTCTACGAGTCCGCGAACACCCCGCTGATCTCCTTCCTCAACAACTCGATCAAGGCGCTGGCCCTGTTCAAGAAGGACACCGACTACGTCGTCATGAACGACGAGGTCATGATCGTCGACGAGCACACCGGCCGAATCCTGGTCGGTCGTCGCTACAACGAGGGCATCCACCAGGCCATCGAGGCCAAGGAGGGCGTGCCGGTCAAGGCCGAGAACCAGACCCTCGCCACCGTCACCCTGCAGAACTACTTCCGCCTGTACGACAAGCTCGCCGGCATGACCGGTACGGCCGAGACCGAGGCCGCCGAGTTCATGTCCACGTACAAGCTCGGTGTCATCCCGATCCCGACGAACCGTCCGATGATCCGCAAGGACCAGTCCGACCTCGTCTACAAGAACGAGACGGCGAAGTTCGCACAGGTCGTCGAGGACATCGCCGAGCGTCACGCATCCGGTCAGCCGGTGCTGGTGGGAACGGTGAGCGTCGAGAAGAGCGAATACCTGTCGCGCCTGCTCGCGAAGAAGGGCGTCAAGCACGAGGTCCTCAACGCGAAGAACCACGCACGCGAGGCCGAGATCGTCGCTCGGGCCGGTCGCCTGGGAGCCGTCACCGTCGCCACGAACATGGCCGGACGAGGAACCGACATCATGCTCGGTGGTAACGCCGAGTTCCTCGCCGTCCAGGAGCTCAAGGGCAAGGGCCTCGACCCCGTGGAGACGCCCGAGGAGTACGAGGTCGCGTGGGATGAGACCTACGAGGCGATGAAGGCCGTCGTCGCGGAGGAGGCCGAGAAGGTCATCGAGGCCGGCGGCCTCTACGTGCTCGGCACCGAGCGTCACGAGTCCCGCCGCATCGACAACCAGCTCCGTGGCCGTTCCGGACGTCAGGGCGACCCCGGTGAGAGCCGCTTCTACCTGAGCCTCACCGACGACCTGATGCGTCTGTTCCAGTCGGGGGCGGCCGAGGCGATCCTCGCCCGCACGAACTTCCCGGACGACGTGCCGATCGAGTCGGGGCTCGTGTCCCGTGCGATCCGCAGCGCGCAGTCGCAAGTCGAATCCCGCAACGCGGAGATGCGCAAGAACGTCCTCAAGTACGACGACGTCCTGAACCGCCAGCGCGAGGCCATCTACGCCGACCGCCGACACATCCTCCAGGGCGATGACATCGCCGACCGGGTGCAGCACTTCATCGAAGACGCCATCAGTGGCGTCGTGAAGGATCACACCGGGGAAGGTCACAACGAGAGCTGGGACTTCGATGCTCTCTGGACCGAGCTCAAGACCCTTTACCCCGTCGGCGTGACGATCGATGAGGTGGTGGCCGAGGCCGCCGACCGCAAGGGCGGAATCGATGCCGATGGACTCACCCGTGAGCTGCTCTCCGACGCCAAGATCGCGTATGAGGCGCGCGAGGAGTCGCTCGGCGAAGCCGCCACACGTGAACTCGAGCGTCGTGTCGTGCTCCAGGTGCTCGACCGCCGCTGGCGCGACCACCTCTACGAGATGGACTACCTCAAGGACGGCATCGGCCTGCGTGCGATGGCTCAGCGCGACCCGCTCATCGAGTACCAGCGCGAGGGCTACGCGATGTTCCAGTCGATGATGGGGCAGATCAAGGAGGAGTCGGTCGGCTACCTCTACAACCTCGAGGTCGAGGTGCGTCGTGCCGGTGACTCGCAGACCGCAGAGGTCGAGGCGAAGGGCCTCGCCACGGACGGCGGCGAGCAGCGACTCGAGTACTCCGCCGCGAACGATGCGGGAGAGGTCGAGGTGCGCAACGACCGCGGTCAGGTCCAGCAGGCGGCCACCGATCGCGTACGCCAGGCGGCGGCTCGCGCGCAGGCACCGCAGACCGAGCCGGAGGAAGCGCCGCGCGGGGCTTTCGGTCAGCGCACCGATGCAGAGGCGCCCGCTGCCGGGAACCGCGAGCAGCGTCGCGCCCAGGGCAAGAAAAAGAAGTAGCGTCAGCGCAGGGAGGGCCAGTCCGCGTGGATTGGCCCTCCTTTCGTCGCTGTAGGCTTGGCCGATGACCCCAACGCGCAACTTCGACCAGTCGTCGAAGCTCAAGAACGTCCTGTACGAGATCCGCGGAAACGCCCTCGTCGAGGCGGCGCGGTTGGAAGCCGAGGGACACAAGATCCTCAAGCTGAACACGGGCAATCCGGCGATCTTCGGTTTCGACGCTCCGCACCAGATCGTGCGCGACATGCTCGCGGCGCTGCCGACGGCGCACGGCTACAGCGACAGCAAGGGCATCATCTCCGCCCGGCGTGCTGTCGTGAGCCGCTATGAGGAGATCGAGGGCTTCCCTCGATTCGACCCCGATGACGTGTATCTCGGCAACGGTGTCTCCGAGCTCATCACGATGACCATGCAGGCGCTGCTGGATGAGGGCGACGAAGTGCTCATCCCGGCGCCGGACTACCCGCTCTGGACGGCGATGACCAGCCTCGCCGGCGGGACGCCCGTGCACTACCTCTGCGACGAGGATGACGAGTGGCAGCCGGACCTCGAGGACATCCGCTCGAAGATCACGCCACGCACCAAGGCGCTCGTCATCATCAACCCGAACAACCCCACGGGCGTCGTGTACTCCCGTCAGATCCTCGAGGGGCTGGTGCAGATCGCCCGCGAGCACCAGCTGTTGCTGCTGTCGGACGAGATCTATGACCGCATCCTGTTCGATGGCGCCGTGCACATCCCGACGGCGACCCTTGCTCCCGATCTGCTGTGCCTGACCTTCAACGGCCTGTCCAAGACGTATCGGGTGGCGGGATACCGGTCGGGTTGGATGGTCATCACGGGACCACAGGACCACGCCAAGGGCTTCCTGGAGGGCATCACGCTCTTGGCGTCCACGCGACTCTGCCCGAACGTCCCGGCACAGCATGCCGTGCAGGCGGCGCTCTCCGGAGTGCAGTCGATCGAGGCGCTGATCGCTCCGACCGGTCGCCTGCACGAGCAGCGCGACATCGCATGGGAGGGGCTCGAGTCGATCCCCGGCGTCTCCTGCGTCAAGCCGCAGGGCGCCCTGTATGCATTCCCGCGGCTCGACCCGAATGTGCACGAGATCCGGGATGACGCACGGCTGGTGTACGACCTGCTGGTCTCGGAGCACATCCTGCTCGTTCAGGGCACCGGCTTCAACTGGGCGACCCCGGACCACCTCCGGCTCGTCACGCTCCCCGAACCCCGAGTGCTGAGCGAAGCCGTCGAACGACTGGGGAACTTCCTCTCGAGCTACCGGCAGTAGCGGTCTCCGCCTCGGCGGGACAGAGCGTCGTCGCCAGTCGTCTCACGGCGGCAGCGAAGGGCGAGCGGGGAGCCACATCGGTCATGGGGCGCGCATGCAGCAGCGCCGCGTCGGCCGCGCGCTGGTCGAACGGCAGGAAGACGACGTCGGTGATGCCCGCGAACCTCTCGAGCGTGCGCCGCACCTGCCCTCGCGCATCGATCCCGAGGGGCCCCGATCGCACCCGATTGACCACGACGACCACGGGAGTGCGTGCGGTGATGCGTCGCAGCTCGGCATGGTCGCGCACGAATCTGCTGATTCCGAGCGGATCGGCCGAGGCGACCGCGATGATCAGATCAGCCTCTTCCAATGTCGCCGAGGTCGCCGCGTGACGACGCGGCCCCGCGAGATCGTGCGTGACCTCGTCGTCGGCATCGAAGGCGTCGGACATATCGACGACGGTGTCCTCGATCCACTCGCGGCAGGCGGCGAACGTCGCTCTGAGGCGCGTCGCAGAGAGCTCCGGCCAACGGCTGGGACGGTTGATGCCGGGCAGCACCTCGATGTCCCCTCCGCCCGTGGAGACCGTGGTGGCGAGTCTGGTCAGTTCGGCGGAGTCGAGAGCCCCGCGCTCCGCCCGCCGGCACGCGGCGGCCACACCCGGTGAGTCGTCGCCGAGGCCGAGCAGGAGAGCGAGAGCCGGAGCGACGGTATCGGCGTCGACCAGAGCGGTCCGGCGTCCGGTGCGGGCGAGCTCGGCCGCCAGCTGGATAGCCAGCGTGGATCGCCCCGGGGCGCCATGCGGACCCCAGACGGCGATGACGCGGTGGGGGAGGATGGACGGCGGCCGCGGCGCCGCATCCGCCTCTGTCGCCAACGTCGCTGCGACCTCCCATCCCGCGGCGTCGGCGCGCAGGGCCGCGGACAGTCCGAGACGGCCCAGCAAGCGGCTGTCCGCTCCGCCGAGAGCCAGGATGCGCACGCCGGCTCGATCGCACGTGGAGATCAGTTCTGGGGTCAGCACCGCGCGCGTGGCGGGGACGATGACGGCTTCGGTGCCGGGAGGGATCTCGACGCCCGGGGCGGGCACGACGATCGAGACCACCTCGATGCCTTCCAGTCCGAGTTCCGCGGCCAGCACGCTCGCGCGGGGCTCGGGAACCGCCACGACGACAGCCGTCACGATCCGGACCCGACCGGCACGACCGAGAGGGCGGCCCCACCGGTGATCGCGGCGAGCACGTCGGCCACATCGGCGCGGTCGATCACGACTTCGAGCTGGCTTCCGGTATCGGCGAGCACGCCCTCCTGGTCGAGCACGTCGTGCACGATCACGTCGGCGACGAGGATGCGCGGGACATCGTAGGACCTGCTCTCGTCGAGGGGCGGCGCCTGCCAGATCTCCACAACCGTGCCCGCCTCGACTCCTTCCGGGATCCCGGTGCTGCTCTGGATCACGACGGTCGTGGAACGGCTGCTGTCGGCGTCGGTCAGGGCTGACGTCGGAACGAGCTCGCCGCTCTGCAGAGTGCGCGCCGCCACGCTGCCGGGACGGACGTCTTCGGGCCCGAGATAGTCGTCGGCCAACGAGCCCAGACCGACGTCGACGACCTGGAAGTCCGAGGAGGTCAGCTCCTCTCCCTGCGCGATCGTCCGCGTGGCCTGGAGGGCCGGTACTGCATGGTCTGATGCCGACACGATCAGCCAGACGCCTGCGATGGAGAGCGCTACCAGTGCGATGCCCACGAGGAAGCGGACGTCGCCCCAGAACGCACGCCGAGGAGGAGGGAGGGATGCCATGGCGATATCGTCACAGAAACGGCGTCGATGGTCCGTGAGTTATCCACAGGAGGCGATCGGACCGGAATTCTGGCTCTCCGCGGGAGAGAATGAGGACATGTCCGCCTCTCCTGTTCGCGCCTCGCGTTATCTCGCGCCGGCACAGGTGGCCGAGCTGCTGAGCATCGAGGTGGATGAGGTCATCGCGCTCGTGCATGAGGGACGACTTCGGGGAGCACAACTCGGATCGCCGCCTCGGTGGCGGGTGGAGGAGACCAGTCTCGAGGGGTATCTGGCCGAGGAGTCCGAGAACTCCCGACGGATGGCGCTGTGGCATCAGTCCCAGACCGCGAGCTTCCCCGAGGTCTGGGGCACATCATCGGCTCATCGCAACTGATCGCCGGGGGCGCGTACCGCGACCAGCGCTGAGAACGGGATGATGCGGAACCCGTGCACGGCCCCGGCGAGCCGAGCCTGGCCCGCGTCGTGCACGGCCAGATCGAGGTGATCGGCAGCGGCGCGGTCGATCGTGCCATGGACGTCGTCGCCCACCCGTGTGCTGATGTGCACCGGGACGCGTCGCCGCGCGAGGTCACGCAGCAAGAAACCGAGAGTCATCCGCTCCCGTAGCGGTATGTCAGCAGACGGCGGTGCGTCGAGACTCGCCAGGAGCATGCCGTGATCCGTCGCGACACCGCTGACGGCCGCGAGCGGAAGGAAGAGGGCGGTGGAGTCGCCGTGTGCCGCGCCAGTGCCGCGCGTGGAAACCGCGACCCAATCCGCACCGAGGCACTGCAGCGAGACCGGAATCCGTCTCCCGTTCGTGAGGTCGATCGTGGCGTCCGCACCGGTGCGGCACAGCGCGCGCAGCCGAGAGCGCAGATCCAATCGCGCGATGCGAAGCCGTTCCGACTCGGCGTCCAGCACCGCGCGCTCGGCCTCCCATTCCGATGCCAGCTGGCCTTCGAGGTCTTCGAACAGTCGGTCCCAGTGCATTCGACAGAGCGTAGGCGACACCATTCCCCGGCTGTACGAGTTATCCACATTCCTCCACCTTTTCCGCCCTCGCCCGGGCATCGCGGTGCTGTACTTGCTCACTCGCAGACCTCCCCGATCGAGAGTTCGACATGATGCCGCACGAGTACTTCGCACCCCAGCCGACACCGACCATCGAGCTGCCCGACCCTGTTCCGCTTCTGCGCAGCCTCACGCACGGCGTGCTCGAGGTACTTGCGGGTGTCAGAGAAATCGATCAGCTCGCCCGATGGTTCAGCGAAGAGGCGTTCCGCAGCCTGGTCACCCGATCGAACCTCTCCGCGCGAGCACGCAGTGCACGCGGAGTGCCTCCTGCACGTCCGACCTTCGAGATCCGCGCGCTACGAGTCACCGAGCCCCTCGACGGTGTCATCGAAGCCGTGGTGGTGGTCGCGGGTCCCGGTCGAACCCGGGCGGTCGCGGTGCGCCTGGAAGGGACGGATCGTCGCTGGCGCGCGACTTCGCTGGCGATTCTCTGAGGCATGTGACCGTAGGCTGGTCAGGTGTCAACCCTCAGCGATCTCGCCCATGCCCAGGGACTCCTGAACGACAGCGATGTCGAATGGCTCCATCGTCTCGCCGGCGACGGACAGCTCCTCGCGGACCTGGCCTCCGCCGACATCGTGATCTGGATCCAGACCGACGACGGCTCCTTCATCGCGGTCGCACACGCGCGACCGAGCGGCGCCGCGACCCTCTTCTATCGCGACATCGTCGGTGAACGGGTGCGGCCGCAGTGGCGCACGCAGGTCCAGGGCGCCTTCGAGTCCGCCGAGATCGTCGATTCCTCTTCGCCTGACTGGTTCGAAGAGACGCCCACCAGAGTGCGAGCCGTGCCGATCGTGAGCGTCCGCCGCGGCGCCGATGCCCAGTCCACCGTGATCGGAGTCGTCACCCGGCACACCAACCTCGGCGAGGTGCGCACGCCCTCCCGTCAGCAGATCACCTTCGACGAGTGCGCGAACGATCTCTTCCGCATGATCGCCGACGGAAGCTTCCCCGACCTCACCGCACCGACGTCACCGCGTCGCGGCGCCCCGCGAGCCTCCGACGGACTCATCCGCATCGACGTCGACGGGATCACCACATTCGCCAGCCCGAATGCGCTCTCCGCCTTCAACCGGATGGGTTTCGACGACGAGCTCGAGGGGGAGTCGCTCGCCGAGGTCACCACTCGGCTGGTGCCGCCTTCCCGACAGGTAGACGAGTCTCTGCCCGTCGTCGTCACCGGACGCGCGCCCTGGCGCACCGATATCGAGGCGCGCGGGGTGACGGTGTCGCTGCGCGCCATTCCGCTGAAGGACCACGGTACCCGGATCGGGGCGATCGTCCTCTGTCGCGATGTGTCGGAGCTGCGCCATCAGGAGCAGGAGCTCATCACCAAGGATGCGACGATCCGCGAGATCCACCACCGGGTGAAGAACAATCTGCAGACGGTGGCCTCCCTGCTGCGGATCCAGGCACGTCGTACGCATTCCGACGAGGCGCGGGACGCGCTCACGCAGGCCATGCGCCGCGTGGATGCCATCGCCGTCGTGCATGACACGCTCGCTCAGGGACTCACGCAGAAGGTCGATTTCGATGAGGTCTTCCACCGCGTGCTCAAGCTCGTCGCCGAGGTCGCCTCTGCGCCCAACACGCGCGCACGCACACAGTCGACCGGACGCTTCGGAGTGCTGCCGAGCGAGTATGCGACTCCGCTCGCACTCGCGCTGACGGAGGTCGTGACCAACGCGGTGGAGCATGGTCTCGCCGGGCAGGAGGGCGTCGTGACGATCGACGCCAAGCGCACCGAGGAGAATCTCCGCGTGACGGTGCGGGACACCGGACTAGGCCTGCCGGAGGGGCGGATCGGCCAGGGGCTCGGCACTCAGATCATCCGCACCCTCATCCAGGGCGAACTCGGTGGAACGATCGAATGGCACGGGAGCGACGGAGAAGGCACCGAGGTGGTCATCGACATCCCGCTGCGCTGGCTCGAGAGGTGAGCACGGCCGCTCCCGAACAGACGGAAGCGGCCTGAGAGTCGATCTCAGGCCGCTTCCGGACGATCAGGAGGCGCGGCGGGCGCGGGCGGCGCGACGCTTCAGAGCGCGGCGCTCGTCTTCGGAGAGACCGCCCCACACGCCCGAGTCCTGGCTGGTCTCCAGGGCGTACTGCAGGCAGATCTCGGTGACGGTGCAGGTGGCGCACACAGTCTTCGCCTTCTCGATCTGATCGACGGCCGGGCCGGTGTTCCCCACGGGGAAGAAAAGCTCGGGGTCGACAGTCAGGCAGGCGGCCTTATCGCGCCAGTCCATGGGGGCTCCTCGGTGTGGATTTCAAGAGATGTCGCGATGCGACCTCTCGGATTCGGGTAGTAGTTCGGGTTCCGCTACCCTGTTGAGATGCGGACGGAATGCCCGCGAATTGTGATGCGAGCGTGAACGCTCGCCCCACGCCGCTGTGGGAGCACATGACTTTCTCTATTCTGTTACATGAAAACCGTGAAATCAAGGGTTTTCTCCTCTTTCGATCCTTGGGAGACACCGTGCGCGCACCCGGAATCGCCCTCGCAGCTGCGGCGGTCCTCGCCCTCGAGGCGGTGGCTCTCCTGGTCTTCGCCGTGATCGAGCTCGCCGGCCTCGGTGCGGGCGACGCGGCCTCGCTGCCGACGGCGCTGGCACTCATCGTGCTCACGCTGATCGGTGCCGCAGCCCTCGTCGCGTTCGCCGTCGGCACACGCGTGGGCAAGTCGTGGGCGCGGTCCGGGGGAGTGGTCTTCCAGGTGCTCGCCGTGGCTCTCGCGCTGGCGTCTCTCACGCTGCAGCCGATCGCGTGGACATTCACCCTCGGTGTCGGGCTTCCCGGGCTGGTCGGATTCGTCCTGCTGATCTCGAGCGCGCGTCTGGAAGGCCCGCAGCGCGCTGCCGAGTGACCTCAGCGCCGTGCGGGCCGCGGGGCCCATCGGCCTCGGATCGAAAGTCGCGGCTCAGGCGTCGATGCCGAGCTGCTTGCGCAGTCGTGCGACGTGGCCGGTGGCCTTGACGTTGTACTGCGCGAGAGCGATCTTGCCCTCTTCGTCGAGCACGAAGGTCGAGCGGATAACGCCCTCGATGCGCTTGCCGTAATTCATCTTCTCGCCCCACGCGCCGTACGCCGTGTGCACCGCGTGGTCGGGATCGCTCAGGAGCGGGAAGGTCAGCCCGTCGCGCTCGCGGAACTTCGTCAGCGTGGCGGGTTCGTCGCGCGAGATGCCGATCACCCGATAGCCGGCGCCCTGGAGCGAGGAGATGCTGTCGCGGAAGTCGCAGGCCTCGGTGGTGCATCCGGGGGTCATCGCCGCCGGATAGAAGTACAGCACGGTCTTCTGGCTGCGCAGGTCGTCCAGACGGACGGTGTTCCCGTCCTGGTCGAGGAGGGAGAAGTCGGGGGCGGCGGTTCCGGGTTCGAGGCGCTGAGTCACGTGTCCAGCCTAACGGCCGGGCGCCTGCTCCGCCTTGTCCGCGAAGGTCTGCAGGAGCCGCTGCAGGGAGTCGAGCCGCGCTCGACCGGTCTCGCCCAGTTCGCCGCTCTCCGCGGCCTCGATGAGGGCGCAGTCGGGGGCGTCGGCGAGGTGGGTGCAGCCGCGAGGGCAGTTCTCGGCGATCGCGGCGAGCTCGGTGAACGCCGCAAGGATGTTCGCGGGATCGACGTGTCCGAGACCGAACGAGCGCACGCCGGGGGTGTCGATGACCCAGCCGGTCCCGCGGGGACCTTCGTAGCGCAGCGACACCGTCGACGACGAGGTGTGCCGCCCGCGTCCGGTGACCTGATTCACGTGGCCGGTGGCGCGCAGCGCCGTCGGGACGAGCGCGTTGACGAGCGTGGACTTGCCCACCCCGGAGTGGCCGACGAAGACGGTGGAGTGTCCGACGAGGGATTCGCCGATCTCGTCAACGGGCATCCGATCCTGCGCACTGGTGAACACCCGCAGGTCGAGCCCGTCGAAGTGCGTGAGGAACTCGGTGGGATCCGCGATGTCGGTCTTGGTGACGACGAGGAGTGGGCGGATGCCGGCATCCAGCGCGGCCACGAGATAGCGGTCGACGAGTCGGGCGCGGGGCTCGGGGTCGGCAGCCGCGACCACGACGAGCATCTGATCGGCGTTGGCGACGATCACGCGCTCGACCTGGTCGGTGTCGTCGGCACTGCGTCGCAGCAACGAGGTGCGGTCGATGATGCCGACGATGCGGGCGAGGGTGCCTTCGTCTCCCGATGTGTCGCCCACGACTCGTGCCTGATCGCCGGTGACGATCGGCATACGTCGCAGCTCCCTGGCGCGCGTGGTGGTGATCATGCGCTCCTCGGCGGTGTCCTCGCCGAGGAGGACGGAGTACCTGCCGCGGTCGACGCCGAGCACTCGACCCACCTGCGCATCCTCGTGCGCTGGGCGACGTTTGGTGCGCGGGCGGTTCGCCTTCGGGTTGGGGCGCGTCCGGATGCTGCTCTCGTCGAAGTCCTCGAAGTCGTCTTCGAGGTCGTCGGCGTCGTCGAGCCAGCTCATCCTCAGCCCCGCAGCATCCGCTCCCAGAGCATCGTGAACTCCGGGAGGGTCTTGGCGGTCGTACCGATGTCGTCGATCTCGACGGCGGGGATGCGCAGGCCGATGAGCGCTCCGGTGGTGGCCATCCGGTGATCGTGATGCGCGGCCCATCCGCCGCCCTGCAGTGGGCGGGGGATGATGCGGAGGCCGTCGGGAAGTTCTTCGGCTTCGCCGCCGAGCTTTCGGAGGTTGCCGATCAGTGCGGCGATCCGGTCGGTCTCGTGCAGACGGATGTGCCCGATGCCGCGGATCGTGGTCGGAGACTCCGCGAAGGCGGCGAGGCCGACCAGGGTCGGCGTCAATTCGCTGGCCGCGGAGAGGTCGAGATCGAGGCCGCGGATTCCGGAGCCGGCGCGCACGGTGAGCGTGCCGCCGTGACGGCCGACGTGCGCTCCCATGGCCTGGAGGATCTCGGGCAGCAGCGCACCGGGCTGGGTGGAGTGGGCGGGCCAGCCCGTGATCGACACCGATCCGCCGGTGACGAGTGCCGCGGCGAGGAACGGTGCGGCGTTGGAGAGATCGGGTTCGATCGCGATCTCCTTGGCGCGCGGCACGCCCGCTTCGACCAGCCATTCGCCGACAGCGGGGCGCTCGATGCGGATGCCGCGTCGGCTGAGGGCCTCGATCGTCATGTCGATGTGCGGGAGGCTCGGCAGGTGCTCGCCGGTGTGGACGAGGTGCAGGCCGACGTCGAACCGAGGAGCGGCGAGCAGCAGCCCGGAGACGAACTGGCTGGATGCCGAGGCGTCGATCTCGACCCGTCCACCGCGGATCCGACCGTGACCGCGGATCGTGAAGGGGAGGGCCCAGGTGCCCTCGTCGTCGATGTCGACGCCGAGATCGCGCAGCGCACTGATCAGGCCGCCCATCGGACGGTGGAGGGCGGTCTCATGGGCGGTGAGATGCACGTCATGTTCCGCGAGTCCGGCGAGCGGGGCGATGAATCGCATCACGGTTCCGGCCTGCCCGCAATCGATCGTGGTGCCGCCACGGAGCTTCGCGGGGGTGACGACCAGATCGGGTCCGAACTCGTGTCCGGCGTCCACCTCCTCGATACCGACCCCGAGAGCGCGGAGAGCGTCGACCATGCGCGCGGAGTCGTCGGAGTGCAGCGGCGAGATCAGGCGGCCGGGACCGTCGGCGATCGCGGCGATCATCAGCTCGCGGTTCGTCAGCGATTTGGAACCGGGGATCGTGAGCTCGGCGTGCACCGGCACGTCGGTCGTGGGCGCGGCATAGGCGCCCTGCACACGGGAAGGGGAATACCTGTTGGCGCTCATCGGTTCTCACCTTAGTAAACACAGGGAGCTTCGTCGCGAAAGACAGGCATCCCGACGCGAAGGAGAGAGTATGCCGGCGACGTTGGAGCGCGAGGTGTTCGACCTCAGCGGCCTAGACTGGCCGATGATGGATGACACCGCAACCGCAGACACCGTCAGCGACCCTCGGCGCGAGTTCGAGGAGCAGGCGATCCCTTTCATGGATCAGCTCTACGCCGCGGCGATGCGCATGACGCGCAACCCGGCCGACGCCGCCGACCTCGTGCAGGAGACCTTCGTCAAGGCCTACGGGTCCTGGGCGACGTTCTCGCAGGGCACGAACCTCAAGGCGTGGTTGTACCGGATTCTCACGAACACCTACATCAACATCTACCGCAAGCGCCAGCGGGAGCCGTTCCAGGGAACGATCGACGAGCTCGAGGACTGGCAGCTGGGCGGAGCAGAGTCGACCACGGCGTCGCACAGCCGGTCGGCCGAAGCCGAAGCCATCGACCGGATGCCCGCGTCGGTCGTCAAGGACGCGCTGCAGGCCGTTCCGGAGGATTTCCGGTTGGCGGTGTATCTCGCCGACGTCGAGGGCTTCGCGTACCAGGAGATCGCCGACATCATGAAGACCCCCATCGGCACCGTCATGAGCCGTCTGCACCGTGGCAGGCGGATGCTGCGGGAGCTGTTGGCAGATTACGCCGCTGAGCGGGGCATCGCCGCGGCTGAGACGAGGAGCAAGAAATGAGCGACTGCGGCTGCGACAAAGCCCGTCAGGATCTGGAGGAGTACCTCCGCAACGAGGTGTGCAAGACCGAGCACACCGAGATCCGCGAGCATCTCGAGAACTGCCCGTCGTGCCGGGACGAGGCGCTCGTCGCCACCACCCTCACCGATGTGATCGCCCGTGCCTGCAAGGAGACGGCTCCGGAGGAGCTGCGCGACCAGGTGTTCGCGCGTCTGCGGGCCGTTCAGGCTACACAGCACTGACACACGCGTCGGAGGCCGTCGCTAGTGTGGATGGATGACCTCCATCGATGCGCGCGACGTTCCCGCTGACAACACCTCGACGGAAAGACTGGCCGGATCCGGGCTCGAGTACCGAGTCGTCGATCTGAGCGACGAGGCGAGCGCTTCCGCCTTCGCCCGCGCTGTCGACCGAGGGTTCCTCGGGTCCGACCCGAACGCCGAGATGCGGGCTCAGGTGCGGAAGACGTTCGCCGCGCGACGGAACATCGGTGTCTTCGAGAAGACACCGCCGGCGACCGCTCTGCCGGTGGCGACGATCAACAGCTGGGTGACTCCGCTCACCATCCCCGGCGGCGAGATCCCCATGTGGGCCATCAGCGTGGTCACGGTCTCGGCGACGCACCGGCGTCGCGGGATCGCCCGGGCACTGCTCGAGGGCGAACTGCGCGCGGCAGCATCCGCAGGGGTGCCGATCGCGGGGCTCACCGTGTCTGAGGCGACGATCTACGGTCGGTACGGGTTCGGATCGGCGATCCCGGTCGCGCGTCACACGGTCGACACCCGACGCGCAGGCTGGAGCGGACCGACGCCGACCGGCCGGCTCGAGTACATCGATGGCGAAACCCTCGCCGCCGATCTCGGCACGGTGCACGAGCGCGCCCGGGGCCGGGCATCGGGGCAGATCCCCGGCTGGCAGGGGCGATGGGAGGGGTACGCGGGCGTCGCGCCCACCCCGGATCGCGACCAGGCCCGCGGGGTGCGCTACCTCGACGAGGAGGGTGCGCTGCGCGGTGTGATGGCGTACACGGTGGGGGAGGCCGGCGGAACCTTCCGCTTCCGGATGGACGTGCGCCTGCTGGTCGCCGAGACCGACGATGCGCGCACCGCCCTGTGGCGTTTCGCGCTGCAGCACGATCTCGTCGACGAGGTGGTCGCCGACCTCCGCCCGATCGACGACCCGCTGCCGTGGCTGGTCCACGACACCCGCGGGGTGAAGCAGGAGGTGCACGATCACGGGTGGCTCCGCATCCTCGATCTGCCGACCGCGCTGACCGCACGCCGCTATTCCGCACCGATCGACACGGTCCTTCGCGTGGAGGACTCTCTGGGCTTCGCGAGCGGCGACTGGCGTCTGCGCGTCGATGACGCCGGGGTCGCGACGGTGGACGCGGCCGCGGGAGGCTCCGCGGTCGACGTCACACTCGACGTCTCGACGCTCTCCGCGCTCTACGCGGGGGGTGTCCGTGCGTCCACACTGCACGGTGCCGGACGGATCTCCGCCGAATCCGCGGCGGTCGAGGCGCTCGATCGCGCGCTCGTCGCCTTCCCGGCACCGTCGCTCGACATCTGGTATTGAGTCCGGAGGGGAAACGAAAGGGGCGCCACGACCGAAGTCGCGGCGCCCCTTCTCGTCTGACGATCAGCCGAGGGTGACCGCCGCGCGGATCAGCGCGGCCTGCTCAGCCGCGTGGACCTTCGAGGATCCGGTCGCCGGCGATGCCGAGGCCGGGCGCGACACCGGGCGGAACGAGCGGTCTCCGGGAACGTCGGCGAAGGCGAGCGCCAGGAACGGCCAGGCGCCCTGGTTCTCCGGTTCTTCCTGCACCCACACCAGTTCGGCGTTCGGGTAGGAGTCGGTGATGGCCTTGAGCTCGTCGATCGGCGTCGGGTACAGCTGCTCGAGCCGGACGAGGGCGACCTCGGGGTTCGGGTTCTTCTCGAGCTCGGCACGCAGATCCCAGTGCACCTTGCCCGAGTGCACGAGCACCCGCTTGACGGCGGTGCGGTCGAGCCCGCGGTCGTCATCGATGACCGGCTCGAAACGACCCTGCGTGAACGCCTCGACCGGGCTCGTCGCGCCGCGCAGACGCAGCATCGCCTTCGGTGTGAAGACGATGAGCGGCTTGCGCGGTCGGGCGTAGGCCTGGCGGCGCAGCAGGTGGAAGTACGACGCGGGGGTCGACGGACGCGACACGATCATGTTGTCCTGCGCGCACATCTGCAGGAAGCGCTCGATGCGTGCCGACGAGTGGTCCGGCCCCTGGCCTTCGTAGCCGTGGGGGAGGAGCAGGGTCACGCTGGACTGCTGTCCCCACTTCTGCTCGGCAGCCGAGATGTACTCGTCGATGACCGACTGGGCACCGTTGACGAAGTCGCCGAACTGGGCCTCCCAGAGCACGAGCGCCTCCGGAGCCTCCACCGAATAGCCGTACTCGAAGCCGAGGGCGGCGTACTCGCTGAGCAGTGAGTCGTAGACGAAGAAGCGCCCCTGAGCGTCGGAGAGGTTCGACAGCGGCAGCCATTCCTGGCCGTTCGCACGGTCGTGCAGGGTCGCGTGCCGCTGCACGAACGTGCCGCGGCGAGCGTCCTGGCCGGCGAGCCGGACGGGCGTTCCCTCCACCAGCAGCGAACCGAATGCGAGCAGTTCGCCGAAGCCCCAATCGATATTGCCGTTTCGGCTCATGTCGAGGCGCTTGTCCAGCAGCTGCTGGATCTTCGGGTGCACCGTGAAGCCCTCGGGCTTGTTCACGAAGGCGTCGCCGATCATCTGGATGACCTCGCTCGGCACACCGGTAATCGCGGGGGCACCGACCTGGTCGTCGACGGGCGCCTGCTCCGGAGCGATCGGCAGAGCGCCGGTCTCGGCGGCGTGCGTCTCGGCGAACGCGATCTCCAGGCGGTTCTGGAAATCGGCCTTGGCCTCGTCGTACTCCTGCTCGGTGATGTCACCACGGCCGACGAGCGACTCGGTGTACAGGCGGCGGACGGAACGCTTCGCCTGGATGAGGTCGGTCATCAACGGCTGCGTCATCGAGGGGTCGTCGCCCTCGTTGTGACCACGTCGGCGGTAGCAGACGAGGTCGATCACGACGTCACGGTGGAAGCGCTCGCGGTACTCGAACGCGAGCTGCGCGACGTGGATGACGGCCTCGGGGTCGTCGCCGTTCACGTGGAACACCGGCGCCTGGATCGTCTTGGCGACGTCGGTCGAGTAGATCGACGTGCGGCCGTCGTTCGGCGTCGTGGTGAATCCGACCTGGTTGTTCACGACCACGTGGATCGTGCCACCGGTGCGGTAGCCGCGCAGCTGCGACATCTGCAGCGTCTCGACCACGACACCCTGACCGGCGAAGGCCGCGTCGCCGTGCACGAGGATCGGCAGCCAGGCGAAGGTGCCGATCGGCTTGCGGTCCTGTTTGGCGCGGACGATGCCTTCCAGCACGCCATCGACGGTCTCGAGGTGCGAGGGATTGGCGGCCAGGTAGACCGGAAGCTCGGAGTCGTCGTCGGCGACGAAGGTGCCCTCGGTGCCGAGGTGGTACTTGACGTCGCCGGAACCGCGCTGGTTGCCCGGGGTCTGCGTGCCCTCGAACTCACGGAACACCTGGCCGTAGGTCTTGCCGGCGATGTTGGTGAGCACGTTCAGACGGCCGCGGTGCGCCATGCCGATCGCGGCGCCCTCGAGGCCGGCGGTCGCGGCGCCCTGAAGGATCTCGTCAAGCAGCGGGATGAGCGATTCGCCGCCCTCGAGCGAGAAGCGCTTCTGACCGACGAACTTGGTCTGCAGGAAGGTCTCGAAGGCCTCGGCCTCGTTGAGCTTGCGGAGAACCCGCAGCTGCTCGTCATGGCCGGGCTTCTGGTACTTGACCTCCACCTTCTCCTGGAACCAGCGACGCTGCTCCGGGTCCTGGATGTGCATGTACTCGATACCGAGCGTGCGGCAGTACGAGTCGCGGAGCACCCCGAGGATGTCGCGGAGCTTCGCGATGCGCCGACCGCCGAACCCGCCGGTGACGAACTCGCGGTCCAGGTCCCAGAAGGTGAGGCCGTGGCTCTCGATCTCGAGGTCGGGGTGCGAACGCTGCACGTACTCGAGCGGGTCGATGTCGGCCATCAGGTGTCCGCGCACACGGAACGAGTTGATGAGCTCCTGCACACGGGACTGCTTGTCGACGCGCTCGGCGAGGTCGACGGCGATGTCGGGGTTCCAGCGGATCGGCGCGTACGGGATGCGCAGGGCCGCGAAGATGTCGTCGTAGAAGCCGCGCTGGCCGATGAGCAGCTCGTGCACCTTCTTCAGGAACTCGCCGGAGCCGGCGCCCTGGATGACGCGGTGGTCGTAGGTGCTCGTGAGCGTGATCGTCTTGCCGATCGCCAGCTCGTTGAGCGTCTTCTCGCTCGCGCCCTGGAACTCGGCGGGGTACTCGAGGGCGCCGGCGCCGATGATGCAGCCCTGGCCCTTCATCAGACGCGGCACCGAGTGCACGGTTCCGATGCCACCCGGGTTCGTCAGCGACACCGTGGTGCCCTGGAAGTCGCCGGCCGTCAGCTTGTTGCCGCGGGCGCGGGTGACCAGGTCCTCGTAGGCGGAGAGGTACTCGGTGAAGGTGAGGGTGTCGGCGCGCTTGATGCTGGGCACCATGAGGGCGCGTGTGCCGTCGGGCTTGGGCAGGTCGATCGCGATGCCGAGGTTGACGTGCGCCGGCGCGACCACGGAGGGCTTTCCGTCGACCTCCGCGTAGAACACGTTCTGGCTGCGGAACTCGTCGAGTGTCCGGATGAGCGCCCAACCGATGAGGTGGGTGAAGCTCACCTTGCCGCCGCGGGTGCGTGCCATGTGGTTGTTGATGACGATGCGGTTGTCGATCATCAGCTTGGCCGGCACGGTGCGAACGCTGGTGGCGGTCGGGACGGTGAGCGACTCGTCCATGTTCGCGGCGAGGGTCTTGGGCAGACCGCGCAGCGGCGTGACCTTGTCCTCTTCGGCGGGTGCCGGAGCGTCCTTCGACTCGGATTTCGCCGGCTTCGGGGCCTGGGCGGGGATCGGCGCGGCAGCGGCGGGCTTGGCCGTCGTGCGCGCCACCGGCTGCGAACCGATCACCGGGATCGGTGCGGTGACGGGATGAGCCGCCGCCGGCGCATCGGGTGTTGCCGTGGGAGCTGCGGAAGCCGTCTCGGAGTGGTACTTCTCCAGGATGGGCCACCACTCCTTGTCGACGGAGTCGCGGTTCACCTTGAACTGCTCGTAGAGCTCTTCAACGAGCCAGGAATTGGCTCCGAACCCCCCGTCGCCGTTGACGCCGGTCACCTGGTTCGACACTCTCGATCGCCCTCTTTCATCGCTGAAGCTCTCTGGTGCGGACGTCGACGCAGGATGCGTTCGGGCCCGCACACTCTCGACCAACAAGCCTAACGTGTTTCGCTATGGGAATCGTCGAAGCTGAGCGCCCACCGCGTCGCGATCTGGGTACCGTGGAAGCATGAAGTTCTCTGGAGAGCAGCCGACCGTCGATCTGACCTACTCCGACGTCTTCCTGGTACCGCGCAGATCCGCGGTCACCAGCCGTCTCCAGGTCGATCTCGCCCCGCAGGACGGCACCCCGGCGACCCTGCCACTCGTCGCCGCGAACATGAACTCCGTGACCGGTCCGCGCATCGCAGCCGTGCTCGCGCGGCGTGGCGCGCTCGGCGTGCTGCCCCAGGACCTGCCGCTGCAGGATCTCGATGCGGCGATCCGCGAGGTGAAGTCGCAGCCCGTGCTCTGGGACACGCCCATCGTGCTGCCTCCCGAAGCATCGGCGGCCGATGCGCTCCGTCTGCTCCCGGCGACCAGCGGTCACGGGATCGTCGTCGCCCGCGGCACGGCGCCGATCGGCGTCGAGCACATCCTCGGGATCCTCCCGGCGACCCGCCTGGCCACGGCGCTCCCCGATGCGCAGCTCGGCGATCTCGTGCACCACGGCACGCCGGCGATCGACGCGGACGACATCGGCTCGGAGCGGCACGCGTTTGACGTGATCACCGACGCAGGCGTCGAGATGGTGACCGTCGTGCACCACGGACACCTCGTCGGAACGCTGAGCGCCCGGAGTGCGCTGCGCTCGACGCTCTACCGCCCTGCGGTCGATTCCGATGGGCGCCTCGCGGTCGCCGCGGCCGTCGGGATCAACGGCGACGTCGCGGCCAAGGCCAAGGCACTCGCAGCGGCAGGCGTCGACGTTCTGGTCGTCGACACCGCCCACGGCCACCAGGAGGGGATGCTGCGGGCTCTGCGCGCGGTCGCCGAGCTCGACCTCGGCCTCCCCGTCGTCGCAGGCAACATCGTCACCGCCGACGGCGTGGCCGATCTGGTCGACGCGGGGGCCTCGATCCTCAAAGTCGGCGTCGGCCCCGGCGCCATGTGCACCACCCGCATGATGACCGCGGTCGGCCGCCCGCAATTCTCCGCCGTGCTCGAGACCGCGCAGGCGGCACGCGAGCTCGGTGCGCACGTCTGGGCCGACGGTGGCGTGCGCTATCCGCGCGATGTCGCTCTGGCCCTCGCCGCCGGCGCGGCCTCCGTCATGGTGGGATCCTGGTTCGCCGGCACCATCGAGGCGCCGGGGGAGTTGCAGCGCGATGCCGATGGCCGTCTGTTCAAGGAGTCCTGGGGCATGGCGTCGACCAAGGCCGTCCAGGCGCGCTTCGGTCGCCTCGACGCCTACGAGCGTGCTCGCAAGGAGCTCTTCGCCGAGGGCATCTCCTCATCGAAGATCTATCTCGACCCGCTCCGTCCCGGGATCGAAGACCTTCTCGACATGATCACCTCCGGTGTCCGCTCATCCTTCACCTACGCCGGCTCCTCGTCTGTACCGGAGTTCCATGAGCGCGCTGTGGTGGGCCTGCAGTCGGCGGCCGGCTACGAAGAGGGCAAGGCGCTGCCGGTCAGCTGGTGACCGCGAGCGCACTCCCCGTCGTCTTCGGTACAATCGTCGGCATAATGGACGACCCTCCCAGTTGTAGAACATCGCCCCACTGTCCGCCTCTCTCACAGGAGAGGAACCTCTGATGGACTACATCATGTTGGGCGTGGGGCTCCTGCTCACGGTCGGCACTGGCCTCTTCGTGGCGAGCGAGTTCGCATTGGTGAACCTCGATCGCGCCGAACTCGAGGCCAGGCAGGCACGCGGTGAATCGCGGCTCTCGCTCACGATCAGCGCCCTCAGGCACACATCGACGCATCTCTCGGCGGCCCAACTCGGCATCACGCTCACGACGCTTCTGACCGGTTACACGATGGAGCCGGCGCTGTCGAACCTCCTGCGCCCGACCCTCATCGCCTGGAACCTCCCTGAAGCGGCCGTCGCGCCGATCGCGACCATCGTGGCGATGCTGGTGGCGACGGTGCTCTCGATGATCCTCGGCGAACTCGTCCCCAAGAACTTCGCCCTCGCTCTGCCGCTGGCCACGGCGAAGCTCGTGATCCCTTTCCAGATCGCGTTCACGACCGTGTTCAAACCGGCCGTCGTGGTGCTCAACGGCAGTGCGAACGGCGTACTGCGCGGCATGGGGATCGAGCCGAAGGAAGAGCTCTCAGGCGCCCGCAGCGCGGAGGAGCTGTCATCGCTCGTGCGGCGGTCCGCCAACGCGGGCCTGCTGGAGGCCGACACCGCCTCGCTGCTCGACCGCACCCTCATGTTCTCGCGCCTCACGGCCGCCGACGTGATGACGGCCAGACCGAGCATGCACGCGATCGCTGCAGGCGACTCGGTGGACGACGTCATCCAGCTCGCGCGACGCACGGGCCACAGCCGCTTCCCCGTGTACGACGACGACCTCGACGACATCACGGGCGTCGTGCACCTGAAAGCCGCCATCTCGGTTCCGCGCGAGCGGCGCACGGAGGTGCCGGTGGGCGCTCTCGCGACGGAACCGCTCCGCGTTCCGGAGACCGTGCACGTCGACGCCCTGATCGCGGAACTCCGTGCGCGCGGTTATCAACTCGCGATCGTCGTGGACGAGTACGGCGGGACCGCGGGGCTGGTGACCTTGGAAGACCTCGTCGAAGAACTCGTCGGAGAAGTCGCCGATGAGCACGATCGCACCCGCGCGGGAGTCATCCGCAACCGGGAGGGCGTCACGTTCCCCGGAGAGCTGCGCCCGGACGAGCTGCGTCGCCGTGCCGGTGTGGAAGTACCCGAGGGCGATGTGTACGACACCGTCGGCGGCTACGTCATGAGCGTGCTCGAGCGCGTGCCCGCGGTGGGCGACGAGGTCTCTCTCGACAGCGGCGTGCTGCAGGTGGTCCGCATGGATGGCAGACGGGTGGATCGGGTGCGCTACGTGCCGCATCCGCTCGCTGGCGATGAGGAGGTGACCCGATGAGCGATTGGGCAGGACTCGCCTGGCTCGTCGTGCTCCTGGTCGCGAATGCGTTCTTCGTCGGTGCCGAGTTCGCGGTGATCTCGGCCAGACGATCGCAGATCGAGCCTCGAGCCGACCAGGGCTCACGCGCCGCGAAGACCGCGCTGTACGCGATGGAACACGCGACGCTGATGCTCGCGACGTCGCAGCTGGGCATCACGATCTGCTCGCTTCTCATCCTCAATGTGTCCGAACCGGCGATCCACCATCTGCTCTCCGTGCCGTTGCACGCGCTCGGGTGGCCGGACGGTGCGGTCGACGCCGTGTCGTTCACGATCGCATTGGTGATCGTGTCCTTCCTGCACGTGGTGTTCGGCGAGATGGTGCCGAAGAACCTGGCGTTCTCGGTGCCGGACCGTGCCGTGCTGATCCTCGCCCCACCGCTGGTGTGGGTGTCGAAGGTGTTCATGCCCGTGATCTGGGTGCTCAACGCGGCAGCCAACGGCGTCCTGCGCCTGTTCCGGGTCGAGCCCAAGAACGAGGCCGCATCGACGTTCACGCTCGATGAGGTCGCGACCATCGTCAGCCAGTCGCGTCGCGAAGGCGTGCTCATGGACACGGCGGGAACAGTCGCCGCAGCGGTCGAGTTCACCGACAAGAAGGCGCGGGACGTCGCGGTGCCACTGAGCGATCTGGTCACGCTGCCCCAGTCGACGACGCCCGACGACATCGAGAAGGCGGTCGCACGATACGGGTTCTCGCGTTACGTGATCGTCGACGACGCATCCGTACCGATCGGCTATGTGCACCTGAAGGACATCCTCCGCGCGTCCGAAGGCCCCGACGCCGAGGCCAAGATGGTCGAGCCGGTTCCAGCCAAGCGCATCCACCACATGGTGCCGGTGCAGGAGGACACGGATCTCGAGGACGCCCTCGCGGTCATGCGTCGCGCGGGTCGGCATCTGGCGAAGGTGCGTGACGCGCAGGGCAACACCACCGCCGTGCTGTTCCTCGAGGACATCCTCGAGGAGTTGGTCGGGGAGGTGCAGGACGCGACCCGTCGCTTCCGCGGACGCTGATCGTCGCTCGGACGGACGAAGGCCGCCGACCCCTCTCAGGGGATCGGCGGCCTTCGTCGTCCGAGCACTGTTCAGCGCAGGCGGGCGCGCTCGTACTGCGGTGGCCAGACGATCTCGGCGTCGAGCTCGTGCGCGGCACGGAGCGCGAAATGGGGGTCGCGCAGCCACTCCCGTCCGGCGAAGATCGCATCCGCGGCTCCCTCGCTGAGCACCTGCTCGGCTTGGGCCGCCGCGGTGATGAGACCGACCGCCGATACCGGGATCCGACCGCCCTGACGCACGGTCTCGGCGAGCGGGACCTGATAGCCGGGGAAGACACTGATCCGCTGGTGCGCGACCAGGCCGCCACTCGAGACGTCGATCAGATCGGCACCTCGCTGCGCGGCCCAGTCGCCGACGATCGCCGCTTCCTCGGGTGTGAACCCGCCGTCGGCATGATCGGTGGCGGAGATGCGCACGAACAACGGCACATCGGCTCCTACGGCTTCGCGGACCGCGTCGACGACGCGCAGCAGCAGGCGGGCACGATTCTCGAGCGAGCCGCCGTATTCGTCCCTGCGCCGGTTCGACAGGGGAGACAGGAACTGGTGCAGGAGGTACCCATGCGCCCCGTGCACCTCCAGCACGTCGAACCCGGCGTCCGTCGCGCGTCTCGCTGCGGACGCGAATGCGTCGACCACACGGTCGATCCCGGCGAGGTCGAGGGCGACCGGCTCGTCGAAGCCGTCGAAGGCGATGGCCGAGGGGGCGGATGTCGTCCACCCGCCATCGGCGGCCGGCACCGATCCGCGTTCGGGTGCCCAGGGCCACCACGTCGATGCTTTGCGGCCGGCATGGGCGAGTTGGATGCCGGCGTGGGCTCCGCGGTCATGGATCGCCTGGACGATCGGGGCGAGGGCGTCGCGCTGCTCGTCATCCCAGAGCCCCAGGTCACGCGGTGAGATCCGTCCCTCGGGGGCCACGGCCGTCGCCTCGGCGATGATGAGTCCCGCGCCGCCGGACGCGAACTGTGCGAGGTGCGTGTGATGCCACTCCTGGGCCACGCCGTCGACCGCGCTGTACATGCACATGGGCGAGACCCAGAGGCGGTTGCGGAAGTCGACGGAACGGATGCGCAGCGGGGAGAAGAGAAGACTCACGGTTCGACGGTACCGCCGCGCGGGTGCAGGACGGGCCGTCGCACTAACGTGGAGTCATGTTCGAGGTGCGCGAGTGGACACGCGGCGACACGGCGCGGTTGTTGCGTGCGCCGACCGCGGATGACGACAAGTACGCCCGCGGCGTGGTGGCGCTGCGCACCGGATCGCCCGCGTATCCCGGGGCCGCGGTGCTCGGCGTCGAGGCGGCGTGGCGAGCCGGGGCGGGCTTCGTCCGCTACGTGGGCGCGGAGCGGGTGGCGGATGCCGTTCTCGCCCGACGACCGGAGACCGTCGCCGGGGCGGACCCGGGGCGTTCGAGGGTCGACGCCTGGGTGATCGGATCGGGGACGGACCCGGCGCACCGCAGCGACACGGAATCCGGTGCTCTGCGGGAGATCCTCTCCGGCACCGCCGCCGTCGTGATCGACGCCGGAGCGCTCGATCTCGCCGAACGCGCGACGGCGCCGTTCCTCGTGACGCCCCACGCGCGGGAGTTCGTCCGGCTGCAGGAGAGGCTCGGAATGTCCTCGACCGCGGAGGATCGCGCGCAGGCCGCGCGGCACATGGCGGACACGCTCGGGGGCGCCGTGCTGCTCAAGGGCGCGCGTACGCTGATCGCGGCGCCGGACGGGACGGTCATCGCCGTCGAAGCGGGGACCGGCTGGCTGGCCA
>NZ_JARD01000023.1:0-58323 GCF_000708345.1 Microbacterium sp. Cr-K32
GCGTGTACGCGTTCGACCACCCGATCATCGCCGCGCTCGCACCACAGGGGGAACACGCATGACCAACGCCGAACCGCGCATCGCCGTCGTCGGCGCGGGGCCCGCGGGCATCTACGCGGCCGACATCCTGCTCGACCGGGTGCCGACCGCATCGATCGACCTGTTCGAGAAGCTCCCGGCACCGTATGGTCTCGTCCGCTACGGCGTCGCGCCCGACCATCCCCGCATCCGCAAGATCACGGATGCCCTGCACGAGGTGCTCGTGAACCCGCGCATCCGGCTGCGGTGCAACGTCGAGGTCGGCGTGGACATCGGGATCGACGAGCTGCGTGCCGCGTACGACGGAGTGATCGTGGCCACGGGGGCCGACCTCGATGTCGCTCTCGACATCCCGGGCATCGACCTGCCCGGTTCGTTCGGCGCGGCCGACTTCGTCGCCTGGTACGACGGGCACCCCGATGTGCCGCGCACCTGGCCGCTCGCCGCCGAGGCGGTCGCGGTGCTCGGCGCCGGCAATGTGGCGCTCGACGTGACGAGGATCCTCGCCAAGCATGCGTCGGCGCTGACCCACACCGACACCCCGGATGCCGTGCTCGACCAGCTCGCTGCCAGCCCGCTGCGCGACGTGCACCTGTTCGCCCGTCGGGGCCCGGCCGATGTGCGTTTCTCGGCCATGGAGCTGCGCGAGCTCGCCGAGCAGGACGACGTCGATGTGATCGTCGACCCGCACGAGCTCGCCCTCGACGAGCACGCCGAGCGGATGGTGGCGCAGTTCTCGCAGCGCCGTATCGTCGTGCGCACCATGACCGAATGGGCAGCCCTCGATCCCGCGAGCCGCAGCGCCTCGCGCCGCATCCACCTGCACCTGCGGCAGCGTCCGGTGCGCGTGCTCGGCACGGACGCGGTCACCGGTATCGAGATGGAACGCACCGCATCCGACGAGCTGGGCCGCATGGTCGGCACGGGGGAGCTGCTGCGCTATGACGTCGGAGCCGTCTACCGCGCAGTGGGCTACCGCTCGACACCTGTTCCCGGGGTGCCGTTCGACGCCGCTCGCGGCGTCGTGCCGCACGTCGAGGGTCGCGTCGTCGATGCGGACGGAGCGCCGATCCCGCGACTGTACGCGACCGGTTGGATCAAGCGCGGCCCGGTCGGGCTGATCGGGTCGACCAAGTCGGATGCCGCGCAGACGATCGGCCACGTCGTCGACGACCTCGATGCGATCGAGCGCGAGGCGCGCGACATCGATCCGATCGCCCATCTCTCGCAGGCGGTCGACCTCGACGGCTGGCTGCGCATCGACGCCGCCGAGCGCGGGGCCGGAGCGGAGCGCGGTCGCGAGCGGACGAAGCTCGTCGAGCGTGATGAGATGCTGGCACATGCGAAGCAGCAGCAGATGATGGAGGCAGGTCGATGACCGCGACACCCGTACCCACGCCGATCGGCGAGGCGCTCAAAGCCGCCTTCCGCACCCATCCGGCGGGAGTCGCGATCATCACCGCGAGCACCCCGGAAGGGCCGGTCGGTCTCACCGCGTCCAGCGTCGCCTCGGTGGCGGTCGATCCCGCGGCGATCGTGTTCTCGGTGACCCGTGCCACCGGTTCTGCAGGAGCGATCCTCGGTGCCGACACCTTCGTGGTGCACCTCATCGACGACGAGCACTCCGATCTCGCCCAGAGCTTCGCGGTCAGCGGGTCCGAGCGGTTCACGCCCGAGCAGGGATGGGCCACGCTGCCGACCGGCGAACCGCACCTCCCCGAGGCCAGGGTGGCCCTGCGCTGTCGTCCGATCCAGACGGTCGCCGTCGGTTCGTCGACCGTGGTCATCGCTGAGGTCATCGAGGTGCTGCCTGGTCTCTCCGGGCGCCCTCTGGTCTACATCGATCGCCGTTTCCACGCACTTCCACACGACAACAACCACTGAAAGGAAGACGTCATGACCACGCTCTACACACTCCCCGAGCTGCCGTACGACTACTCGGCCCTCGAGCCGCACATCTCGGGCAAGATCATGGAGCTGCACCACTCCAAGCACCACCAGGCCTACGTCACGGGGGCGAACACCGCACTCGAGCAGCTCGCCGCCGCCCGCAGCGCGGGTGACCTCGCGAACGTGAACAAGCTCGAGAAGGACCTCGCCTTCAACCTCGGCGGCCACATCAACCACTCGGTGTTCTGGCAGAACCTCTCGCCCGAGGGCGGCGGAGCACCCGAGGGTGAGCTCGAGGCCGCACTGGTCGACGCCTTCGGATCGATCGACGCCTTCCGCGCCCACTTCACCGCGACCGCACTCGGTGTGCAGGGATCCGGTTGGGCCGTGCTCGCCTGGGACAGCGTGGGCGCGCGTCCCGTGATCTTCCAGCTGTTCGACCAGCAGGGCAACGCGCCGCTCGGCGTCACCCCGCTGCTGCAGCTCGACGTCTGGGAGCACGCCTACTACCTCGACTACCTCAACGTGCGCGCCGACTACGTCAAGGCGTTCTGGAACCTCGTGAACTGGCCCAATGTGCAGCGCCGCTTCGAGGCCGCCCGCACGGCGACGAAGGGTCTCATCGTCGCGAGCTGACCCGCGCCGCCGGTCACGCGAGGGAGAGGAACAGCTTCTCCAGTTCGGCCATCGACACTCCACGGGTGTCGGTGGCCGCTTGCGTCTCCGCCTCGGGCTCGGTCATGCAGTCCTTCATGGCGGAGGCGATGATCTGGAAACCCGCCTTGTCGAGAGCCGAGGTGACGGCGGCGAGCTGTGTGACCACCGCCCGGCAGTCGCCACCCTCTTCGACCGCGGCGATGACGGCGCCGAGCTGTCCTCGGGCTCGCTTGAGACGGTTGGCGATCCTGCGCTGGGTGTCGGCGTCTGCGGATGACATGGTCGCTCCCTGGGTATCGGCTGGACTGCCCACTATACCCCTGGGGGTATAGTGGGCACCGATACCCATGGGGGTATCGGTGAGGAGACGATGAAGATGTGCCGAGCAGTCCGTTGCAAGACCTGCGGCAAGACGACCTGGGCGGGGTGCGGTCAGCACGTCGACGCCGTGCGGCGAACGGTGCCTGCCGCGCAGTGGTGTTCCGGACACCCGAAGGAGCAGGCGCAGGGCGGCTTCTTCTCGCGGATGTTCCGGCGATGACCACCGTGCAACCGCTCACCGTGGTCATCGTCGGTGGGGTCGCCGGGGGCATGTCCGCCGCCGCGCGCCTGCGCCGCCTCGACGAGCACGCGCAGATCATGGTGTTCGAACGAGGGCCCGAGGTCTCGTACGCGAACTGCGGCCTGCCCTATTACGTCGGAGGGGTGATCGCGGAACGCGAATCGCTGCTCCTGCAGACGCCGGAATCTCTGCGCAGCCGCTTCCGACTCGATGTGCGTGTGCGTCACGATGTCACGCGAATCGACACTGCGCAGAAGCTCGTCGAGGTCATGGACATCGACTCCGGGCGCCGCTTCACACAGAGCTACGACAGGCTGATCCTCGCCACCGGCGCACGCCCCCGTCTGAACGAGCCCTCCTCGGGCATCCGTACGCGCAGTCTGCGGACGGTCGAAGACGCGGATGCGATCGACGCCGCGCTCTCGCGGGCGGGCGTTCCGGTGGTGGTGGTCGGCGGAGGCTACACGGGCCTGGAAGCGGTCGAGAACCTCGTCGCTCGCGGCGCATCCGTGACGCTGGTGCAGCGGGGATCCCACCTCCTCTCCCCGCTCGATGCGGAGATGGCCGCACCGATCACCGCCGAGGTCCGCGCGCACGGCGTCGATGTGCGCCTCGGTGTCGAGGTCGTGCGTGCCGTATCCGGGCGGGTCACGCTGAGTGATGGGGCATCCGTCCCCGCCGAACTCGTGATCGATGCCTCCGGAGTCGTACCGGAGACGGCGCTCGCCGAAGGTGCCGGCATCCGGCTCGGTGAGACCGGCGGCATCGCGGTCGATTCGATGTGCCGCACGAGCGCTCCCGACGTGTTCGCGGTGGGCGACGGCGTCGAGAAGCTCGACCTCGTGGGCGGCGACACGGCTCTCATCACGATGGCCGGCCTCGCGAACCGACATGGACGCATGGTGGCCGACCTCATCGCGGGGAGGACGGAGACGGCGCGCCCCGCGCTCGGCACCGGGATCGTCCGCGTGTTCGGGGTCGACGCAGCGAAGGTGGGCTGGAGTGAACGGCAGCTCCGGGCCGCAGGACGTGACTTCTACGTCGTGCATGTGCATCCCGGATCCCACGCCGGCTACTACCCCGGCGCCGAGACGCTGTCCATGAAGATGCTCGCCGACCCGGCCTCCGACGTGATCCTCGGTGTGCAGGTGGTGGGGCGAGACGGTGTCGACAAGCGGATCGATGTGGTGGCGACCGCCATGCAGACCGGCATCACGGCCGCCGGGCTCGCGAATCTCGAACTCGCCTACGCCCCGCAGTTCGGCTCGGCGAAGGACGCGGTCAACATCCTCGGCTACGTCGCCGAGAACACCCGCTCCGGCACGACTCCGACCATCCAATGGCATGAACTCGCTGAGGAGCAGCGTGGGGGAGCGACACTGATCGACGTGCGCTCGACGGCCGAGCATGCTGCCGGCGCGATTCCCGGCGCCGTCAACGTGCCGCTCGACGAGCTCAGGGAACGGCTCGACGAGGTTTCCGATGGACCCGTCATCGTGCACTGCCAGGTCGGATTGCGTGGGCACATCGCCACGCGGATCCTCCGGCAGCGAGGCGTGGACGCGCGCAACCTCGACGGCGGCTATCGCACCTGGCGCGACGCCACCCTGGTCGAACGCTAGAGCAGGCGGGAGGTGGTCCCGCGCACGTTCAGCTCGTAGGGCAGCGCCGACGGGATGTGCACGGCGTCGGGGGTGGCGAGCTTCGCCAGCACGGCATCGGCTGCCCGCTCGCCCTGTCCGAGCGGGAACTGATCGACCGTGGTCAGGCGGAAGAACTCGCCGAGTTCATGCCCGTCGATGCCGACGATCGACAGCTCCTCGGGAACGCTGAAGCCCAGGTCTCGGGCCGCGAGGAGTGCGCCGATGGCCATCTCGTCCGAGGCCGCGAACACGGCGGTCGGGCGGGGGCCCGGGCGGCCGAGCAACTGCTTCGCCGCCCGGTAGCCGCCCTCGACCGTGAAGTCGGCGGGCTCGAGGAAGGCATGGTTGAGGGGGATGCCCGCCTTCGCCAGCGCCTTCTCGAACCCCAGGCGGCGGTTGGTCGGGATGTGGAAGTCGATGTCGAACTCCGGGTTCGCCCCGATGTGCGCGATATCGGTGTGGCCCAGGCTGATCAGATGCTCGGTGGCCAGTTGCGCGACCGCGACGTCGTCGACGGTGAGGGTGTCGAGCTTCGGGTTCGGACCGCCGATCGCGATCACAGGAAGTCCGAGGTCGAGCAGATACTGCGTCTCGTCCTCGTCGAGCTCGATCGACACCGCGATCACGGCGTCGACGCGCTGTCGGCGCAGGAAGGTGTCGAACACGTGCCGACGTACGTCCTTGTCGGCAGTGATGTTGTACAGCGTGATGTCATAGCCCTCGCGCATGAGGGCGGCGGAGAC
This sequence comes from Microbacterium sp. Cr-K32, assembly GCF_000708345.1. NCBI lineage: Bacteria > Bacillati > Actinomycetota > Actinomycetes > Micrococcales > Microbacteriaceae > Microbacterium > Microbacterium sp. Cr-K32. The sequence goes on from NZ_JARD01000023.1 coordinate 5,535, forward strand.
GCCGGAGAGCACCGTGCTGAAGAACCACCGGTCGAGGAAGGGCACGATCACCCCGACGTTGCGCGTGCGACCCGAGGCCAGGCTCGACGCCCGCGACGAGACGACATAGCCGAGCGACTGCGCCGCGGCCTGCACCCTCTCCTTCGCGGACTCCGATACGTGACCGCGTCCGCTCAGTGCGCGGGAGACGGTCGCGGTGGAGACTCCGGCGAGCCGGGCGACCTCATCGATGCTGGCCATGTGTTCCTCTGTCGAAAGTGCTCCGGTCGCGATTCCTGCCGGTTCACGCGGGCGTGAGCGACAGGAATCGCGACCGGAAGGGCGTGTCAGGCCTGCGTCGCTGTGGTGTACCAGACGGCGGTGTCGACCGGGATCGACGCGCCTTCGAACGGCTGGCTCTGCAGCATCACGAAGGCGTCGGCCGGCAGCTCGATCGGCGCCGTGCCGAGGTTCGCGACGACGTGCACGTCACCACGTCGGAAGGCGACCGCGTCGGGCCCGGCGTCTTCCCAGACCAGCGAGCCGCTGCCGAAGCCGTGCTCGCGGCGCGCGGCCAGCAGGCGCTTGTACAGCGCGAGCGTCGATGCGGGATCGACCTCTTCGACGTCGCGGGCGTAGGCCGCCCAGTCTGCGGGCTGCGGGAGCCACGAGAGACCGGTGTCGTTGAATCCGAAGGCCGGAGCCTCGGCCTCCCAGGGCAGGGGCACGCGGCATCCGTCACGACCGTAGCGCTCGCCGTTCGTGCGGAACCAGGTCGGGTCCTGACGGTACTCGTCCGGGATCTCCATGGCCTCGGGCAGGCCGAGCTCTTCGCCCTGGTACAGGTACGACGAACCGGGCAGTGCCAGCATCAGCGTGGTCGCGGCGCGGGCGCGGGCCAGGCCGATCGCGGTGTCGGGCTTGCTCGGGGTGTTCGGGCCGATGCCCTCGCCCTGGGGGTTGTCCGCCGTCAGCGCGAGGCGCGAGGCGTGGCGCACCACATCGTGGTTCGAGAGCACCCAGGTGCTCGGGGCGCCGACCGCGCCGAAGTCGTCGAGCGACTCCCGGATGACGTCGCCGAGGGCCTTCGCGTTCCACGGCGTCATCAGGTACGGGAAGTTGAACGTCTGGTGCATCTCGTCCGGACGCACCCACAGGGCCGTCTGCTTGAGCGTCGGCATCCAGGCCTCGCCGCACAGCGCGCGGTCGCCGTCGTACTCGGCGAGCACCTTGTGCCAGTCGCGGTAGATGTCGTGCACGCCGTCCTGGCCCCAGTACGGCACGTTCGACTCGCCGCCGCCCATGGAGTCGGCATCGCTCGGGGGCGTGTAGTCGGGCAGGCCTTCGGCCTTGATCATGCCGTGGGCCACGTCGACGCGGAACCCGTCGACACCGCGGTCGAGCCAGAAGCGCAGGATGGAGCGGAACTCCTCGCGCACCTCTTCGTTGGTCCAGTCGAAGTCGGGCTGGGTGGCGTCGAAGATGTGCAGGTACCACTGGCCCGGCGTGCCGTCGGCCTCGACGACGCGCTCCCACATGCCGCCGCCGAACACGGATTCCCAGTTGTTCGGCGGGAGCTCGCCGTTCTCGCCCTTGCCGTCGCGGAAGATGTAGCGCGCGCGCTCGGGGCTGCCAGGGCCGGCCTTCAACGCCTGCTGGAACCAGACGTGCTGGTCGGACGAGTGGTTCGGCACCAGGTCGACCACCACGCGGATGTTGCGGGCATGGGCGGCCTCGAGCATGTCGTCGAAGTCGGCCAGCGTGCCGAACAGCGGGTCGACGTCGCGGTAGTCGGCCACGTCGTAACCCGCGTCGCGCTGCGGGCTGGTCATGAACGGGCTCAGCCAGATCGCGTCGACGCCGAGCTCCTGCAGCGCATCGAGTCGGCTGGTGATGCCCGGCAGGTCGCCGATGCCGTCACCCGAGGCGTCCGCGAAGGATCGGGGGTAGATCTGGTAGATGACGGCGCTGCGCCACCACTCGGAACCGGGGGCTGCGATCTGCTCAAGCTGTGCCATGGGAACAGGCTAGTGCAAACGCTTACATTCATGCCAGAGCGGGGATCGAATCGGTTCGGTGCCGCGGATTCCGCCGGCCGAGGCCGCGCCACTTGCATGACGGTCGGTCATTCGCATGATCGTCCAGCGTCCGTGGTCATGCATCCGTCGCGGTCTCATGCCGGTGTCGCCGGCGGTGCGATCGCAGGCGGGGAGTAGGGTGAGGCATCCGATGAGTGGAGGCTGTCATGGTTCCCGAGATCAACTACTGGGCGGTCCTGCTGGCCACCGCGTCGAGCATGCTCGTCGGCTCGGTCTGGTACGCCCCGAAGGTGTTCGGCACGCGCTGGTCGAAGCTCGCGAACGTCGACATGGATCGTCCTGCGGCCACAGCGGCCTGGCCGATCATCACCACGGTCATCGTGAGCTTCATCACGGCCTGGGTGCTCGCCGGCGCCTCGTCGATCGCGTGGCACTTCTACGGCGGATCGTACTTCTGGGGCGCCGTCGTCACCGCTGTCACGCTGTGGGCGGGGTTCACGGCCGCCCGTTTCATCACGCACGACGCGTTCGAGGGGCGCTCGACCCGACTCACCACACTGAACATCGCGCACGAGCTGGTCACGGTCGTCGTCATGGCGATCATCATCGGCGTCTGGCCGCCGGCGCTCGCCTGAGGTACCGCTCCGCCTCCCGGGGGACCGGCGAACCGGTAGCCGGGTCGGTTCGGGGGACTCGCCGATCGGAGAGTCATCTCTAGACCTTCGCCGCTTCTGCGAGCGCATGCGGGGTGCGAGGCTCGTTGGGTGACCTGCCGGTCACCCGCGTGCTGCGGACCCGCGCGCGGTTCAGACCGAGGGGTCTCGATGTCCGGATCTTCGCGCCGATCGGCGCCGTGGGCGGTCGCCGCCGCGCTCGTCGCCGCAGTTGTGCTGGTGGGCGCGGCTCCTGCCGCGTGGGGCGCCATGCGCCCGTCGGATGACCAGGCATCCGGCGCGAGTGGCCTGGATCCCTCGCAGTCCGTCGCGCTGGCCTACGAGTTCCTGGATACGCGCGTCGACCAGTTCTGCGATGGAGCCGGACACTGTCTGCCGCGCAGCTACGAGGGCGGATTCTTCACCACTCCGAGCTGGGACTTCACCCCCTCGTTCGTCTACGACGATGCGCTCGTGATCATCGCATACACCGCCAGGGGGCTTCCGGACGACCTCCGTCGCGCGCGGGCGATCGGCGACACCCTGCTCTTCGTGCAGGAGAACGACCCGATCGGCGACGGCCGCACACGGGCGTCGTACGAACCGCACGGCATCCGCGAGGGGCGGGTGGAGATCACCGGCCCCGGCAGCTTCACCGGGAACCAGGCGTGGGTCGGATTGGCTCTCGCGCGTCTCGCGCACGCCACCGGAGATTCGCGGTACCTCGACGGCGCGCTGCGTGTGGGCCAGTGGATCCAGGACAACACGGCCGACATGCTCCGAGCCCCGTACGGGTACACCGGGGGTCAGCTCGAGGACGGCACGTCGCTGACCTGGAAGTCCACCGAGCACAACAGCGACGTCTCGGGGTTCTTCACGCAATTGGCTCAGCTCACCGGCGACCCCGTGTGGTCCGATCGGGCAGCGGTCGCCGCCGACTTCGTCGCGGCCATGCAGAGTGCGGACGGCCACGTCGACACCGGCACGGGCCTCGACGGTTCGACCATCAACACCCGTCCTATTCCGCTGGATGCGCAGACGTGGAGTTCACTCGCCACGGGCGACCCGCGCTACGGCGCCGCGCTGGACTGGACGCTCGCGAACCTGATCGCCACCGACGGCCCGTACACGGGCCCCTCGATCAGCGAGGTCGATGTGTCGAAGGCCTGGTTCGAGGGGAGCGGACACCTCGCGCTCGCCCTCACGCTCCGCGACGGCCCGGGAGACGCCGACCGGGCCGAGACGTTGCTGAGCAGCATCCGTCTGGCGCAGCGCGATGCTCCGAACGGTGACGGCAAGGGGATCGTCGCGACCTCGAACGACGGTCTCGACTCGGGTTTCGGCGACCTCTACTACGCCAGCCTGCACACGGGCGCGACGGCCTGGTACCTGCTCGCGGCGGCGGGGGACAATCCGTTCACCCTGCCTGCCGACTGACCTGCCGTTCGACCGGCCTGACGGCGGACCGGCCTGACGGCGGACCGGCCTGAGGTTATGCGGCGACGCGGGCGACCGCGGCGATGGCGCTCGTGAAGAAGTCGAGTCCGTCGATGCCGCTGCGCATGGCGACAGCGGTGTCGGGGCCGAAGCCCGCCTCGGTGGCGTGCTCGGGGTGCGGCATGAGCCCGACCACGTTGCCCGCCTCGTTGGTGAGACCGGCGATGTCGCGGAGCGATCCGTTCGGGTTGACTCCGGCGTAGCGGAAGGCCACGAGCCCCTCGCCCTCGATACGGTCGAGGGTCTGCTCGTCGGCGATGTAGCCGCCGTCGGCGTTCTTGAGCGGGATCACGATCTCCTGGCCGGTGCGGAACGCATTGGTCCACGCGGTGTCGGAGTTCTCGACCGTGAGCTTCTGGTCGCGACGCACGAAGTGCTGGTGGTTGTTGCGGATCAGGCCGCCGGGCAGCAGGTGCGCCTCGACGAGCATCTGGAAGCCGTTGCAGATGCCGAGCACGGGCATTCCCTTCGCGGCGGCATCCTTGACCTCGCTCATGATCGGCGAGAGCGCGGCGATCGCGCCGGCGCGCAGGTAATCGCCGTAGCTGAAGCCACCGGGGAGGACGAGTGCGTCGACGCCCTCGAGGTCGTGCGAGCCGTGCCACAGGGCGACCGGCTCTGCGCCGGCGATGCGCACGGCGCGCTGGGCGTCGCGGTCGTCGAGCGAGCCGGGGAAGGTGATGACGCCGATGCGGACGGTCACTCCGCGACCTCGATGCCGACGACGTCCTCGATCACGGAGTTGGAGAGCACCTCGTCGGCGATGCGCCGGGCCTCGGCGAGAACCTCGTCGGTGACCTCGCCTTCGACGGTGAGCTCGAAGCGCTTGCCGATGCGGACGTCGGTGAAGCCCTCGACGCCGAGGCGGGCGAAGGCGCCGGAGACGGCCTTCCCCTGCGGGTCGAGCAGTTCGGGCTTGGGCATGACGTCGACGACGATGGTGGGCATGACGGCTCCAAGAGTCGCGGGCGGACGGGCGCATCCAGTCTACTGCCCCCGGCTCACCCGCCCACTCGCCCCCTCGCTCCTCCGCCCCCTCGGTGCCGAGTGCACGACATCTCGCCGAGTGCACGGCCCGCGTGCGGGGGGATGCCGTGCGCTCGCCGAGTACCCGTGCGCTCGACGAGCAGTGCGTGGGGGCGTGAGGGAGAGGGGGCTATGCGGAGTGGAAGACGGTGTGCAGGTCGCCGACCGCCTCGCGGCCGCCGAGACCGTCGATCTCGAACAGCACCGAGATGCCGATGACATGGCTGCCGAGGCGCTCGACGAGCTCGCGTCCGGCCGCGAGGGTTCCTCCGGTGGCGAGCACATCGTCGATCAGCAGCACGCGGGATCCGGGGGGCAGGTCGTCGTGCATCTCGATCGTGGCGGTGCCGTACTCGAGGGCGTAGTCGACGGATGCCGCGGGGCGCGGCAGCTTGCCGGCCTTGCGGATCGGGATGAGTCCGACGCCTGCGGCGATGGCGGCAGCGCTGGCGAGGATGAAGCCGCGCGCCTCGATGCCCGCGATCACGTCGAACTGGCCGGCGAAGGGTTCGATGATCGCCTCGGTCGTCACGCGGAGGGCCTCGGCGTCGGCGAGGAGTGGCGTGATGTCGCGGAAGATGATGCCCGGTTGCGGGTAGTCCGGCACGTTGCGGATCAGGGCTTCGGCGCGGACGAGGGCAGGGGAGAGCGTGGCTTCGGGCACTGCCCAAGGGTACCCCGCGGCGGCTGGGTTGACACCGTGGGAGCGCTCCCATAGAGTGACTGCTCAGTTCGTGGGAGCGCTCCCACAACGTCTCGACGCACCACACACCGCACGACCACCACAAAGGAGTGAACTGTGAACACACGTGCCCGCAACCGGATCCTCGTGACTGCCGCCGTGGCATCCGTCTCCGCTCTCGCCCTCGCCGGCTGCTCCGGCAGCACCGGCGATTCCACGGAGGGGAGCGCTGACGAAGAGGTCACGCTGACCGTCACCACGTTCGGCACCTTCGGCTACGAAGATCTCTACAAGGAGTACGAGAAGGCTCACCCGAACGTCACGATCGAGGCGACCAACATCGACACCGGCGGCAACGCCCGCACCGATGCGTTCACCAAGATCGCCGCCGGCTCCGGCCTCAGCGACATCGTCGCGGTCGAAGAGGGCTGGCTCGGCGCGATCATGGACGTCTCCGACACCTTCGTCGACCTGCGCGACTACGGCATCGAGGACCGCAAGGACGACTGGGTCGACTGGAAGTACGGCCAGGCGACCGACGCCGAAGGCCGCGTCATCGGCTACGGCACCGACATCGGCCCGAGCGGCATCTGCTACAACGGCGCCGCATTCGAGGCGGCCGGGCTCCCGAGCGACCGCGAGTCGGTGGCCGAGCTCCTCAACGGCGACTGGGAGAACTACTTCCAGGTGGGCGCCGACTACACCGCGAAGACCGGCAAGGCCTGGTACGACCACTCCGGCTTCGTCTGGAACGCCATGGTGAACCAGCTCGACGAGGGCTACTACACGACCGACGGCGAGCTGAACGTCGAAGACAACGCCGAGCTCAAGGAGCGCTTCGAGCTGCTGGGCGCCGCGACCGAGGGCGGCCAGTCCGCCGCGCAGACCGCGTGGGACTGGAACGGCGGCAAGTCGTTCGTCGACGGCACCTTCGCGACCTTCGTGTGCCCGGGCTGGATGCTCGGTGTCGTGCAGGGTCAGGTCGAAGCCGGTGGCGGCGACGCGTCGACAGGATGGGACTTCGCCGACGTGTTCCCTGGAGGAGCGGCGAACTGGGGCGGCGCGTTCCTGTCGATCCCCGAGACCTCGCAGCACAAGAAGGCGGCCGCCGAGCTGGCCGACTGGCTGACGCAGCCCGAGCAGCAGGTCAAGCAGTCCGCCGCCGCAGGCAACTTCCCCTCGACGATCAAGGCGCAGGAGACGCTCGCCGCGGATGCGACGCCGAACGCGTTCTTCAACGACGCGCCGACCGGGGCGATCCTCGCCGAGCGCGCCAAGGGCGTCGTCGCCCAGTTCAAGGGTGCCGATGACTCGGTGATCCAGGAGAACGTCTTCGGTCCGGCGCTCAGCAGCCTCGACCGCGGCGACACCGACACCCAGGGCGCCTGGGACCAGGCCATCGGTCTGCTGAACGACCTCGTCGGCTGACATCCCCCTTCCGGTCGCAGTTCCCGCCGTCGCCACCCCGCGGCCGGCGGCAGGAACTGCGACCGGAACTCCTCGGAACCCCGGGACAAGGACACCCCATGACACTCACCGCCCCGCCCGCGGAACAGCAGCGCGCGGCATCCCCCGCGAAGGATGCCGCACCGAAACGCTCCTGGCGCCACCGCGTCTCACGGTTCGACCAGAACGCCTCGCCGTACTTCTACGTCTCGCCGTTCTTCCTGCTGTTCGGGCTGGTCGGCCTGTTCCCGCTGCTCTACACGGTCTGGGTGGCGGTGCACGAGTGGGACCTGCTCAAGGGCGAAGGCGAGTTCGTCGGGGTCGGCAACTTCGTCGAGATCCTCGGCGATTCGATGTTCTGGAACTCGATCGGCAACACCCTGAGCATCTTCCTGCTCTCCGCGATCCCGCAGCTGGCCGTGGCCCTCGTGATCGCCTACCTCCTCGACCGGGGCCTGCGCGCCCCGACGTTCTGGCGCATGAGCGTGCTGATCCCGTTCGTGGTCACCCCGGTCGCGGTCGCCATCATCTTCTCGAGCATCTTCAACGAGGCCGACGGTCTGGCCAACAACCTGCTCAACCTCATCGGCATCGCGGACCAGGAGTGGAAGCACAACACCGCGCTGTCGCACATCGCGATCGCCGTCATGGTGAACTTCCGCTGGACGGGCTACAACGCCCTCATCCTGCTGGCCGCGATGCAGGCCGTGCCGCGTGACCTCTACGAGTCGGCGGCCCTCGACGGGGCCGGCGCCGCGCGCCGCTTCTTCTCGATCACCATCCCCACGATCCGTCCCACCCTGATCTTCGTCATCATCACGGCGACGATCGGCGGGTTGCAGATCTTCGCCGAGCCGCGCCTGTTCGACGTGTCGACCGCCGGCGGCATCGGCGGCAGCGACCGGCAGTTCCAGACCACCGTGCTGTTCCTCTGGGAACTGGCGTTCTTCCGTCGCAACCTCGGAGAGGCATCGGCCGTCGCCATCCTGCTGTTCCTGCTGATCGTCGGGATCGGCGTGATCAACTTCCTCATCTCCCGACGGATCTCCACCGGAGACGGCCCGAAGAATCGTGCGGCCCGCCGCCGCGCGCACACCACCGACGCGGCCGCGACCGCGGCGGCTGCTGGAACGACGATCGCCACCACGACCGAGGAGAACGCGCGATGACCGCCACGCAGGCGCTGAGCGTCCCCGAGAAGATCCGCCGTCGCCGGAGTGCATCATCCGGCACCGCCGGGATCGGCAGCCGCCCCGGCTTCCTCGCATACGGGCTCCTGGCCGCGTTCATCATCGGCAGCGTGTATCCGCTGTGGTGGTCGGTCGTCGTCGCGAGCGGCACGAACGCCACCCGCGGTGAGACGCTGCCGCTGATCCCCGGGGGCAACTTCTTCACGAACGCGGCCAAGGTCTTCGACGCGATCCCGTTCTGGCTGGCGCTGGGCAACTCGTTCCTCATCTCCGGCATCATCACGCTCTCGGTCGTCACCTTCTCCACGCTCGCGGGCTACGCCTTCGCCAAGCTCCGGTTCAAGGGCCGCGACGGGCTGATGATCTTCGTGATCGCGACGATGGCGATCCCGACGCAGCTGGGCATCATCCCCCTGTTCATGCTGATGCGCGAACTCGGCTGGACGGGCTCGATCGGCGCGGTGATCGTGCCGACCCTCGTCACCGCCTTCGGCGTCTTCTTCATGCGGCAGTACCTGGTCGATGTGATCCCGGACGAGCTGATCGAGGCCGCCCGTATGGACGGCGCCAACCAGTTCCGCACCTTCCTGACCGTCGGACTCCCCGCAGCCCGCCCCGCCATGGCTATCCTCGGACTCTTCACCTTCATGACGGCGTGGACCGACTACCTGTGGCCGCTGATCGTGCTCTCCCCGCAGAACCCGACCCTGCAGACGGCGCTCAGCCAGCTGCAGTCGGGCTACTACATCGACTACTCGATCGTGCTCGCCGGCGCGGTGCTCGCGACCCTCCCGCTGCTCGTGCTCTTCGTGGTCGCCGGTCGGCAGCTGGTCAGTGGCATCATGGCGGGCGCGGTGAAAGGATGACCCCTATGACCCGCTCCTTCCCCGAGAACTTCCTGTTCGGCGCCGCGACCGCGGCGTACCAGATCGAGGGGGCGGCGTTCGAGGACGGGCGCACCGCCTCGATCTGGGACGCGTTCTCACGCGAGCCGGGCGCGGTGATCGGGGCCGAGAACGGCGACGTCGCCTGCGACCACTACCGCCGCTACCCGCAGGACGTCGCGCTCATGACGCAGCTCGGGCTGCAGACGTACCGCTTCTCGACCTCGTGGTCACGGGTGCGTCCGGACGGTGGAGCCGTCAACACGGCGGGCGTGGACTTCTACGAGCGCCTGGTCGACGAGCTGCTCGCCGCCGACATCCTGCCCTGGTTGACGCTGTACCACTGGGACATGCCGCAGGCCCTGCAGGAGGCCGGTGGCTGGACGAACCGCGACACGGTCGATCGCTTCCTGGAGTACGCCGGCACCATGCACGACGCGCTCGGCGACCGGGTGAACGTGTGGACCACGTTGAACGAGCCGTGGTGCTCGTCGTTCCTCTCGTACACTGCCGGCGAGCATGCGCCCGGGCACACCAGCATCGCGGAGGGGCTGCTCGCCTCGCACCACCTGCTTCTCGCACACGGCAAGACCGTGCAGGAGTTCCGCAGACGCGACGCCTCGCTCAACCTCGGCATCACCCTGAACCACACGGTCGCCGACCCCGCCGACCCGCAGAATCCGGCCGATGTCGATGCGGCTCGTCGCGTGGACGGACAGTTCAACCGCTGGTTCCTCGACCCGATCTACTGCGGCAGCTACCCCGCCGACATCGTCGAAGACATCCGCGCGGTCGATGCCGACGCGGTCGCGCAGTTCGAGGCGGCCGTGCAGGACGGCGACCTCCAGCTGATCTCGCAGCACATCGACACGCAGGGGGTGAACTACTACCACGGCGACCTCGTATCGGGCACTGCTCCGGCTGAGGGGCCGGTCTCCGCGGAGCCCGAGACCGAGCGCGTGCGGCGCAGCCCCTACCCGTCGAGCGACGGCATCCACGCGGTCGAGCGGGGGTTGCCCCGCACCGCGCAGAACTGGGAGGTGCAGCCCGAGGGTCTCACCCGTGTGCTGCAGCGGATCTGGAACGAGTACGCCGAGCCCGCGGGCACCGTGCTCTACATGACCGAGAACGGGGCGGCCTACGACGATGCCGTGGCGGTCGAAGACGGCGAGACACGCGTGCACGACGCCGAGCGCACCGAGTTCCTTCGCCTGCACCTGGGCGCGGTGCTCGATGCCGCCGAGGCGGGTGTCGATGTGCGCGGCTACTTCTACTGGTCGCTGTTCGACAACTTCGAATGGGCGTGGGGATACGACAAGCGGTTCGGCATCGTACGCGTCGACTACGACACCCAGGAGCGCACGCTCAAGGACTCAGGTCGGGAGTACGCCCGCATCATCGCGGCCCGGGCGCTCTGACCCCGCTGCCCGCCCCTCGAATCGCGTGAATGGTCGTATCCGGGGCCGAGATGCGACCATTTGCGCGACTCGGAGCGAGACGGTCGTCGTCGCACCCGTGAACCGGTGAGAATAGGGCGATGGAAGAGTGCGTACGCTGATGTCGCCCCGAGCGACCATCGAAGAGGTGGCATCCGCCGCCGGTGTCTCCCGGTCGACCGTGTCACGGGTCGTGAACGGGTCGACCGCCGTGAGCCCGGAGGCCCTCGCAGCGGTGCGCGCCGCGATCGACGAGCTGAACTACGTGCCCAATCGGGCCGCACGCTCGCTCGCCTCACGGCAGACGCATGCCATCGCCCTGATCGTGCCGGAGGACACCACCCGTTTCTTCGGCGACCCGTTCTTCGCAGCCATCGTCGCGGGCATCACCGGGGCGCTCGGCGGATCGGACTACCTGCTCAACCTGCTCATCGCGAGCGATGACCCCGGCGACAAGATGACCAGCTTCGTGCGCAACGGCGGCGTGGACGGTGCGCTGATCGTCTCGCACCACACGAGCGACGCCTTCGTCGATCGGATCGCGGATGCCGTGCCGGTCGTGTTCGGCGGCCGCCCGGTGCGCCGTCACGACGGGGACTACGTCGTCGACGTCGACAACGTCGCCGGAGCGAAGCACGCCACTCAGCGGTTGATCGACATCGGCCGCACACGCATCGCGACGATCTCCGGTCCGCTCACGATGGTCGCCTCGGAAGATCGTGTGCAGGGGTTCCGCGCCGCTCTGGCGGATGCCGGCCTCGCCCCGTACGCCGAGGAGGAGGGCGACTACAGCGAGGCGAGCGGTGCGGAGGCCGCCAGGCGTCTGCTCGACGGCGGGCGTCCGGATGCGATCTTCGTCGCGAGCGACCTGATGGCCCGTGGCGCCCTGACCGCCCTCCGCTCGGCGGGTGTGCGTGTGCCGGAGGACATCGCCCTGGTCGGCTTCGACGACTCCTCGGTCGCCGTCACCACCGACCCGCAGCTGACCACGATGCGCCAGCCGATGTACGCGCAGGGTGAGGCCATGGCCCGGGTCCTGTTGTCGCGGCTCGCGGGGGAGGAGCCGCCGACCACGACGATCCTGCCGACCGAGCTGGTGATCCGGGCCTCGGCCTGACGAGTCGCATCCGGCTCCCACTCATCGGCGGATGGGGATGAACACGGCTGTGGCCCTGGCGCCCCCTCCGGGCCAGGCCCACAGCCGTGGGTCTTGTGGTCAGTCGACGAACGTACTGAGCAGGTCGCCGCCGAACAGAGAGAATGCGGTGAGCCCTGCCGACAGCAGCAGCACCGCGGTCGTGCCCGCGACTGCGAAGACCGAGATTCCGCGACCACCCAGTCGCTGACCGCGCAGCCCGACCGCCACACCCGCTCTGGCAGCGATGTCGCCGGCGTTGTCGTCGCGGTACAGCTCAGTGCGTGCGGCGAAGCGGCGGTGGAACTCCTCGGCCAGCACGAGAGCGGCCGTCATGGTCTCGGCGCGGTCGAATCGGGTGCTTGCGGGGAGGTACACGTAGAGCCGGTCGGAGACGAGCTCGATCTCGGCGCCGGATCCGAGGTCGAGAACGCGGGCCATCAGATCCGGCGTGAAGATGTAGAGCGCGTCCTGCTGATAGCCCTCCGGCACGATGAGAAGGAACGTCTTCGCGAAATCCCCCTCCAGGTCCATCCGGGCGGCGCCGCGGCCGAGCCCGAGCGTCGGAATGATGCTGCGCTTGCGGTTCGCGAGCACGATGTGCGGCACGGATGCCGGCAGCGGCAGCTCGATGAAGGCGAACGGCCTCTGGATCGTGGCGCGCTCCTGCCCGTGTGACACCGAATGATGCATGCCCAACTCGAACGGCATCCGCGTGTCGTCACAGGCGATGACCGCGCGCTCCCGCCCATGCACCACGCGGGCGAACGCGGCGCCGGGGCGACGGGTGCGCTCGAGCATGTCGGCGTAGGCCCATCCGTTCTGCCAGGCGAAGGCGGCGACCTTCACCCGGCGACTCAATCCCACCGCCCACCACAGGAAGCCGACCGCGGCGAGCACGGTGTATCCGATCACGAACACGCCCAGGATCGGCGCGACGGCGAGGATGTCGCTGCGGCCGAGGAACCACAGCCCAGTGAGCATCGCGGCGGCGAACAGCAGCACGACCACCAGGATCACCAGGAAGCGGCGATGCGGCGGGATCCCGCAGATGCGCTCGTAGGTGCGGATGTCGCGCAGGCCCGCGCTCCGTCGCAGCGGTTCCAGGTCTACGGTCACAGGCTCCATGACAGCGTCGCCCACGGGCCGTTGCGCTTCTCGGACGCTGCGGCCTGGAAGTCGGACCAGCCGTCGCCGAACTTCTCGAACGACTTCTCATCGACGTTGCCGTCCGTCCAGTGCATGACACGTCCCACGATGTAGCTCAGGCCGAAGTCGGCCCATGATTCGAACGCCGGGCGCCCTTCGACGTTGATGCGGTGGATGATCGCGCGTGCCTCAGCGACGTCGCCGTGTCCGAGCGCGACACCCCAGGTCGTCATGGCCACGGCCTGACCCAGGCCGTAGCCATCGAGGGTCTTCACGAAGAGCCCGGGGGTGACGATGTCCTTGCCCACGCGCTTGCGCACCTCGGTCTCGGCGTACTCGATCGAGGTGACGAAAGCGCGTGCATCGCGCTTGTCGCCGCCCTCCTGCACGATGGCGGCGAGCCATTCCTTGGCCTTCGGCGTGCGGCCGAGGCGCTGGGCGAGTTCGGTGCGTACGGCGAGGTACAGCATCCATACCTCGCGACGGCGGCGGACGGTGCTCAGGCGCTCGATGTTGGCGAGCCATTCGTCTCGTGTGTGCACGCCCCACTGGTCGACGAGGACCTTCTTCTCGCGGTCGTCGAGGAGCGAAGCGGTCGGATCGTTCCAGGCGCCTGAGGGCAGGTTCACGATCTGCAGGAAGCCGAGCGCGATCTCATCGGCTTCGACCCCGGTGGTGGGGTGCTCGGGCGAGGCCTTGACCTTGGCGGCCGGCAGGATCCAGATCACGAGGAAGAACAGCACGACGACCCCGACGATCGTCCACGCCCACCACTGGCTCACGAGCCATTCGAAGATCGAGGTGACGCTGTTGAAGTCGACGCTCGCGAAAGAGTGCATGGGTGCTCCTGGGAAGGGTGAATCCGTGTCGGTTCATAGATTGAACGAACATTCAGTGAGTAATCTATACGGCAGGGGGGCGATTTCGAAAGACGGACCGGCGGGACTCAGGAGGTGGATGCCACGTGGCGCGCTCCGACGAGCAGAACCGGTTGGCCCGCGAGCGTGCCAGGGAGAACATCCTGCAGGCGGCGATCGAGACGTTCAGCGAACGGGGCGTCGCAGGGGCGAGCATCGCCGAGATCACGAAGCGTGCCGGCGTCGCCCAGGGGCTCGTGAACTATCACTTCGGTGGCAAGGAGCAACTCGTCGCCGCCGTGATCGATCGCTGGTTCGAGACCGTGCTCGGCTTCGCCCGCGTCGAGGGCACGCCCGACGAGATGCTCGCCGCGGTGATCGACGGTGCTCTCACGGCCACCGCCTATGCGATACCGCTGCAGCGCGCGGTGCTCGCGATGCAGCAGCAGCCGGCCACGCATCGACTCTTCGCGGAGTCGGAGGCCCGGCACGAGGCGGGCGCCACCGCGGCGGAGGACGCGGTCCGTGACCTCTTCCGCGCGCGAGGGGCCGACGACCCGGCGCTCGAAGAGGTGATGCTGCGCAGCACGATCGAGGGTGTCTTCGTGAAATCCGCCGTCTTCGGCGATACGTATCCGCTCGAGGAGGCCCGCCGCTGGATGTTCCGACGGTACGGACTCCCCGAGCCCACGGCGTCCATCGCGCCACCGGCTCCGCTGCGTGACGGTGAGCCGCGGCCGCGGGCCACGGCGGCTCTGCGGGGGCGCGAGCAACTGCCGGGTGACTCCGCCTGAACGACGGACGAACGCGGGGCCCGGTCGCGAACGACCGGGCCCCGCTGATTCCGACGTGCTGACCGGTGTCAGTTCCCGTAGAGGGAGACGACTCCGGCGGTGTCGACGCTCGTCATCGACAGGTCGTCGGACGATCCGTTGCACTGCGGGTAGTGCATGATCGACGAGGAGTCGTACGGCGTCAGAGGACGCCAGTTGTTGTCCTCGAAGCAGGTGCCGGCCTCCGGGCGGGTGTGCTCGTGGCGGAAGCCGAGCACGTGGCCCAGTTCATGGCCGAGCACGTTCGTCGGGGTCCAGGACGAGCCGGGGGTCCAGATCGAGTCGTCGATGAGGACGTTCTGCAGACGCGGTGCGGTGCTCGGGAAGAAGGCCCTGGCGATGTACTGCGTCGTCTGCACCGGCTCCACCGAGAACAGGACGGCGTTGTTGCGCGTCGTGCAGTTGGCATCGGCGCTGCTGTCGTAGATGAAGTCGATCTTCGAGGATGCGGCTTCCCAGAGGGCAGCACCGCTTTCCATCGCGTTCACGACGTCGGCGTGACGTGCACCGAAGGCGGTGCTGACGCAATAGGTGAGGTTCGCCACCTGCGCGTCGGACCATTTGTCGTCGACGGTGTTGACGGTGTTGACGATGAGACCGTTGGTCACGGGGTCGGCGCCGAGGAGCTGCTCGTAGAACGAACGCAGTTCGCCCTGGTTGGAGATCACCTCGTCTCCGTTGACGACGTAGGCACCGTCGACGTCTCGGTAGGTCGACGCCTCGAACTCCTGGAAGGTGGGGATGTCATCGGCGTCGGGTGCGGAATTCGCGGCAGCGGGGATGACCGTGCCGAGGCAGAGCGCAGCAGCCGCGGTAGCGGCGAACGCCAGTTTTCTCGTGAGTCGCAAAGTAGTAGTCCTTTTCGATCTGAACGATTCCGCGCGCCCCCTCGGCACGCGGCCCCCGGCGGAAAGGTGAGCAACTCTGCGCAGCCGATCCTGTCGAAGTGCGCTCACGGTAAGCATGGCTCTCACGCGATGGCAAGGCATCTCCCGGCACGTTCACAGATTTATGCACTCAGGTCAAAAATACCGAACGTCGTTCTGGTCGAAGGTGGTGTGCGTCCCGGCGAGACGTCGGGGGTCAGGCGTGGCCCATGCGGGCGAAAGCCCCCAACACACTGCGCTCCGATGCGGTGAGGTAGCGCTCGAGTTCTTCCGCAGCGGCTTCGGGTCCCCGTTCCAGCAGAGCCGTGAGCACCGCGCGGTTTCGACGGACGTACGGCTCGTGCAGCGACCTCGGCTCGTCGATCTCGAGGAAGACGAGACGCAGCTCGGCGGCGACATCGCGGTAGGTGCGGGCGAGCCGTGCGCTGTCGGCGAGGGCGACGATCGCGTCGTGGAAGGCCATGTTCGCGCTGCCGATGCGTCGCCAATCCTCGTGCGGCAGCTGCTCCTCGGCCTCGGCCAGGGCTTCGCGCATGAGCTGCACGGCGGGGTGCTCGGGCTCGGACTGGCGCAGTGCGGTGCATTCGATCACGCGGCGGGCCCGATAGATGTCGATCACGTCGGCGATGGTCGGTGACGCCACCGAGACCCCGCGGTGGGGGATGTGCTCGACGAGGCCCTGCTCGGCGAGCACACGGAAGGCTTCGCGAAGCGTGTTGCGCGAGACGTCGAACTGCTCGGCGAGGGCTGATTCCGAGAGTCGTGACCCCGGCGCGAAGTCGCCGTCGATGATGCGCTGACGGAGGACGTCGGCGAGCGGGCCCTGCTGGTTCATGCCTTCATCGTAGGCGGCGGGGCTGCGGCATCGTCTGCGGTCGCAGGAGGGAAATCACACGAAAGCAACCGTTCTGTAGCACGGCCGTAACACGATTGTTGAACAATCAATGCCTATCCGTTCTACACTGGGGGTCACCCGACACCCACCAACGACGATGGGAACCCCCCGCATGTCAGAGCAGACCACCGCCTCCCTCTCCCCGGAGGACGAAGCCCGCCTCTCGTCCGCCAAGAAGCGCGCGGGCCGCAGTGCCGTCATCGGCGCGATCTTCCTCATGGCCACCAGCGCCATCGGCCCCGGCTTCATCACGCAGACCGCCACGTTCACAGCGACGATGGGGGCCGCCTTCGCGTTCGCGATCCTCATCTCGATCCTCGTCGACATCGCGGTGCAGCTGAACGTCTGGCGCATGATCACCTCGTCCGGCAAGCGCGCCGGCGAACTCGCGAACAGCGCCATCCCCTTCTCCGGACACCTGATCGCCGTGCTCGTCGTGATCGGCGGGCTGGCCTTCAACATCGGGAACATCGCCGGTGGCGGACTGGGACTCAACGCCCTGCTCGGCATCGACCCCAAGCTCGGCGGCATGGTCACCGCGGCCCTCGCGATCATCATCTTCCTGGTGAAGAAGGCGGGCCCCGTGATGGACATCGTGCTGGTCGTGCTGGGAATCGCCATGATCGTCATGACCGTGGTCGTGGCCGTGATCGCCCA
The DNA here is from genome assembly GCF_000708345.1 of Microbacterium sp. Cr-K32. Classification (NCBI taxonomy): domain Bacteria; kingdom Bacillati; phylum Actinomycetota; class Actinomycetes; order Micrococcales; family Microbacteriaceae; genus Microbacterium; species Microbacterium sp. Cr-K32. Next base: position 22,780 of record NZ_JARD01000023.1, read on the forward strand.
GCCGCCGATCGGCGAGGCGCTGCGCCAGACCTTCGTGCCCGACGAGCTGAACTTCGCCACCATCACCACCATCGTCGGCGGCACCGTCGGCGGATACATCACGTACTCCGGCGCCCACCGCTACCTCGACTCGGGACACACCGGACCGGAGCACGCCGGCCCCGTCATGCGTGCGGCGACCAACGGCATCCTCGTCACCGGCGTGATGCGCTACGTCCTGTTCCTCGCGATCCTCGGCGTCGTGGCCTCCGGCGTCACGCTCGACCTCTCCGGGCAGGGCGCGAACCCCGCGGGTCAGGCGTTCGGCGCGGTGCTCGGCGACGCCGGCCTCCGCATCTTCGGTGCGATCTTCTGGGCCGCGGCGATCAGCTCGGTCATCGGTGCGGCCTACACCTCCGCCACCTTCCTCTCCACCTTCACCACGAAGCTCAAGGGCGGGTGGCCGCTGCAGCTCGCGACCGTCGCGTTCATCGTGGTGTCGCTGGCGGTGTACCTCTCGATCGGTACCGCTCCTGCGGCGATCCTCGTGTTCGTCGGCGGCTTCAACGGCCTGATCCTGCCGATCGGACTCACGGTGTTCATGTACATCGGCTGGTTCCGTCGCGACCTGCTCGGCTCGAAGAAGTACCCGATGTGGCTGCTCGTCGCCGGTACGCTCGTGACGCTGCTCACCTGGTACATGGGTATCGTCTCGGTCGGCCCCATCTTCGCCTTCCTCGGAATCGGAGCGTGATCGCATGACATCGATCGACCTGAACTCGGACCTCGGCGAGAACGTCGCCGACCGGATCGTCAGCGACGACGCGAGCATGCTCCGCCTCGTCACGAGCGCGAACGTGTCGTGCGGTTTCCATGCCGGCAGCCCCGAGGGGATCCGCGAGACGCTCGCGGCTGCCGTGGCGGACGGCGTGGTGATCGGCGCGCACCCCGGTTACCGCGACTACGAGAACTTCGGACGCACGAAGGTCGACATCGACTCGGCCACGCTGCAGGCGCACGTCGAGTACCAGCTCGGTGCGCTCATCGGGCTCGCCTCCGCGGTCGGCGGCCGGGTCTCGTACGTCAAGCCGCACGGCGCTCTCTACAACACGATCGCCCGCGACGAGCGGCAGTCGAAGGACGTCGTGGCCGCGATCCGCGCGATCGACCCTGGTCTGGTGCTGCTCGGGCTCTCCGGAGGCGTCGTGCTCGACGTGGCCGAGCGGGCAGGGCTCGCCGTCGCCGCCGAGGCGTTCGCGGACCGCGCGTATCAGCCCGACGGGCAGCTCGTCTCGCGCACCGAGGAGGGCGCGGTGCTGCACGACCCGGCAGCGGTCGCCGAGCGCATGGTGCGCCTCGCCGCCGACGGCGTGATCCGTGCGATCGACGGCACCGATGTGCCCGTGGTCGCGCAGTCGATCTGCGTGCACGGCGACAGTCCCGGCTCGGTGGCCATGGCCGCAGAGACCAAGCGGATGCTGCAGGAGGCGGGAATCACGATCGCCCCGTTCGCGGGCGCCTGACATGACCGTTCTCGCCACCGCCGACCAACTCGCCGACGCACGCGCTGCTCGCGCCGCGATCCGGGCCGGTCACGCCGAGCCGACCAGCGGAGTCGCGGTCGGGCTGACCCAGGCGAACCTCATCGCGGTGCCGGCCGACTGGGCCTTCGAGATGCTGCTCTTCGCGCAGCGGAACCCGAAGCCGTGCCCGGTGCTCGAGGTGATCGAGCAGGGCGCGGTGGAGTCACGGCTCGCGCCCGGCAGCGACATCCGCACCGACATCGGCCGGTACCGCATCTGGCGCGAGGGGGAGCTGGTCGAGGAGGTCGCCGACGCGACTGCGGCCTGGGCGGAGCATCCCGACCTCGTGGCTTTCCTCATCGGATGCAGCTTCACCTTCGAATCCGGACTCGTACGGGCAGGGATCCCGATCCGCCATCAGGAGCTCGGCCGGAACGTGCCCATGTACCGCACCTCCGTGTCGTGCGCGCCCGCCGGACGACTGCGCGGAGAGATGGTCGTCTCGATGCGTCCGATCCCCGCGGCTCGCGTCGCGGATGCCGTGCAGATCTCCGGCCGCACTCCCGCGGTGCACGGCGCTCCGGTGCACATCGGCGACCCGGCATCGCTCGGCATCCACGACCTGGCGCATCCCGACTTCGGGGATGCTCCCGAGGTGCGCGACGGCGAAGTGCCCGTCTTCTGGGCCTGCGGTGTCACCCCACAGGCCGCGATCATGGCCTCGAGGCCGCCGTTCGCGATCACGCACGCGCCCGGGTACATGTTCATCACCGATGTTCCGGATGCGGAGTACCTCGTCTGATGCGCATCCTCACGGCATCCGATCACGCTCTCCTCGTCGAGGCATCCGACCTCGACGAGGCGATGCGCCTGAACCTCGCGTGGGAGGGCGTGCCCGGCATCGTCGAGCGCATCCCCGGCGCCCGCACCGTGCTCGTGCGCTTCGATCCGGTCCGGGTCTCGGCCGCCGATCTCTCAGCGGTGCTGGCCGCGACCGAGATCGACACCGCGCATCCGCCGGGCACCGGCGAGGTCACCGTACCGGTGCGGTACGACGGCGAAGACCTCGACGAGGCGGCATCGCTGTTGGGCGTCTCGGCGGAGGAACTCGTCAACAGGCACCTCGCCGCGGACTGGCGGGTGGCGTTCTCCGGTTTCGCCCCCGGTTTCGGATACGTCGTGAGCAGCGATCCCCTGTTCGACGTGCCGCGCCGATCGTCGCCGCGCACACGCGTGCCCGCCGGCTCGGTCGCGCTCGCCGGGCAGTTCACCGGCGTCTACCCGCGCGAGAGCCCGGGCGGATGGCAGCTCATCGGACGCACGGACGCCGTGATGTGGGACATCGAGCGGAACCCTCCCGCGCTGCTGTCGCCCGGGACGGCGGTGCGGTTCGCGCAGGTGCGGGAGGCCGCTCGGCTGGAGGGCGGTCACCCGGGCCGAAACGGAGACGACCCGACGCACGCACCGCGCGTCGCGGCGCAACACTCCGCGACGGATGCGGATGGTCTGGGTTTCGGCGCGGGAGCTGCCGTCGAGGTGGTCCGCCCGTCGCTGCAGCTGCTCGTGCAGGACGCCGGGCGCCCGGGCTATGCGGCACTCGGCGTCTCGGCATCCGGGGCTGCGGACCGCCGGGCCATGCACGACGCGAACCGTGCCGTGGGCAATGCGCGCGACGCCGCGGTGCTCGAGAGCGTCGGAGGAGCGGTCCTGCGGTTCCGGGGAGCCGGCGTCGCCGCGGTCGCCGGCGCGATCGGCGCGCTCCGCCTGACCGAGGTCGGCGGCACCGTTCGTTCCGTGGCGCACGGTGAGCCCTTCGCCACCGTCGACGGCGACGAACTGACCCTCGGTCACCCCGAGCGCGGGCTGCGCTACGTCGTCGCCGTGCGAGGAGGCCTGGATGCGGTGCCCGCACTGGGCAGCCGTGCGGCGGACACCCTCGCCGGGCTCGGCCCGGAAGCGCTCGTGGCAGGTGCCGTCGTCCCGGTCGGCGGCGCGGCGCCGCATCCCGTCGAGCCCGATGCGCTGCCGCGCGAGCTCCCTGCCTCGGGAGAGCTCGTCGACCTCGAGATCACGCTCGGCCCTCGGGACGACTGGTTCACGGCGCACGCGCTCGCGACCCTCACCGGACAGGAGTGGACCGTCACGCCGCGTTCGGATCGCGTCGGCATCAGGCTCCAGGGGGAGGTGCCCCTGGAGCGCGCGGTCGGTGGTGAACTGCCGAGCGAGGGTGCTGTCACGGGGGCCGTCCAGGTGCCGCCCGATGGGCAGCCCGTCCTGTTCCTGCCGGATCATCCGCTCACCGGGGGATACCCCATCATCGGCGCCCTCACGGACCGCAGCCTCGACCTCGCCGGTCAACTGGCTCCGGGAGTGCGTCTTCGTTTCACCGTCAAGGAGTCCTCATGACCACCGTGTCGACCGAGCCGACCACGCAGAGGGTCCTGATCGCCAACCGCGGGGAGATCGCGGTGCGCGTCGTCCGCGCCTGCGCCGAGGCCGGATACACCTCGGTCGCGGTCTATGCGGATCAGGATGCCGACGCCCTGCACGTGCGCCTGGCCGATGAGGCCGTGGGCCTGGCGGGAGCAACGGGGGCCGACACGTATCTTTCCATCGAGGCGCTGCTCGCCGCCGCGCGCCGGGCGGATGCGACCGCCGTGCACCCCGGGTACGGCTTCCTCTCGGAGAGCGCCGCGTTCGCACGGGCCGTCGAGGATGCCGGGCTGGTCTGGATCGGGCCGTCGCCCGAGAGCATCGACGCACTCGGCGACAAGATGACCGCTCGCCGTATAGCGCAGCGGGTCGGAGCGCCGCTCGCCGCCGGTACCGACGAGCCGCTGGCCGGACCTGAGGAGGCGGTGGCGTTCGCCGAGGAACACGGACTCCCCATCGCGATCAAGGCGGCGTTCGGCGGTGGCGGCCGCGGGCTCAAGGTGGTGCGTGAGCTGTCCGAGGTCGCGGCGGCTTTCGACGCGGCCACTCGCGAGGCGATCGCGGCATTCGGTCGCGGAGAGTGCTTCGTGGAGCGCTTCCTCGAGAGCCCGCGGCACATCGAGGTGCAGGTGCTCGGCGACGGGCGCGGCGGTGTCGTGGTGGTCGGCGACCGCGACTGCTCGATGCAGCGTCGCAACCAGAAGCTCATCGAGGAGGCGCCGGCGCCGGGACTCTCCGTCGAACAGCGGACGCGTTTCCACGACGCGGCACGGTCGATCTGCGGCGAGGTGGAGTACCGCGGGGCCGGCACCGTGGAGTTCCTGCTCGCGGCCGACGGCACCATCTCGTTCCTCGAGGTGAACACAAGGCTTCAGGTGGAGCATCCGGTCACCGAGGAGGTCACCGGAACCGACCTGGTGCGCGAGCAGTTCCGCATCGCGTTCGGGGAAGGTCCGTCCTTCGTCGAGACGCCGGCACCCATCGGGCACGCGTTCGAGTTCCGCATCAATGCCGAGGACCCCGGGCGCGGCTTCCTGCCGAGCCCCGGTCGTGTCGAGAGACTGCGGATCCCCGGCGGACCCGGCGTGCGCTGGGACAGCGGCATCGAAGAGGGCGACGTCGTGCAGCCGGCCTTCGACTCGATGATCGCCAAGCTGATCGTGCACGCCGAGTCCCGCGATGCGGCCATCGTGCGGGCGCGGCGGGCTCTGCGTGAGCTGACCGTCGAGGGGCCGGCGACGGTGATCCCGTTCGACGTGATGGCGCTCGACGAGAGGGCGTTCGGTACGGCGACCTTCGCGGTGCACACGCAGTGGATCGAGAGCTCCCTGCTGCCGAAGCTGGAGACGCAGTCGCGGCCGGCGGCCGTGTCGGACTCCGCACTGCAGCGCTTCCCTGTCGAGATCGACGGCCGACGCGTGATGCTGGGTCTCCCGGCCGGGCTGCTGTCGGGCCTCGGTCGTCCGGCTGCCCCCGCGCCCGCAGCGCCCACGTCCGAGCCGACCGAACTGCGCGCACCGGTGCCGGGCACGCTGGTGCGCTGGCTCGTCGACGACGGCACCCAGGTCGCGGAGGGAGAGCCGGTCGCGGTCCTCGACGCCATGAAGATGGAGACCACGGTGATCTCCCACAGATCCGGATCGCTGTCTCAGCGGGTCGAGCTGTCCGCGATGGTCGCCGCCGATGGGGTGCTCGCGGTCATCGACTGAGCGTTCTGGCGCACCACCCGAAACGCAGAGATCCCGGATGCCTCACGAGAGGCATCCGGGATCTCCGTCTGTGCGCGGCGCGGCCTACTCGGGGTCGCCGCCGAGCGGACCGACCGCCTCGAGCGGCTTCGGGTCGTCGGCACCGGTCTTGCGCAGGCGCGCGATCAGGTTGCCGAGGTGGTAGATGAGGATCGCAGCCACCGTGGCGATGACGATGCCGCCGAGTTCGAAGCCGGAAGCCTCGTCCTTGATCATGAAGCCGCCGACCGCCATGATCAGCGCGACGGCCGCCGTGTACTGGTTGACCGGGCGCGAGAAGTCGACGCGGTTGTCGACCCAGATCTTGATGCCGATGACCCCGATCAGACCGTAGAGCGCCGTCGTCACGCCGCCGAGCACACCGGCGGGCACCGAGTTGATGACTTCGCCGAACTTCGGGGAGAGGCTGAGCAGGATCGCGGCCGTGCCCGCCACCCAGTAGGCGGCGGTCGAGTAGACGCGGGTGGACGCCATCACGCCGATGTTCTCGCCGTAGGTCGTCGTGCCGGAACCGCCGGAGAAGCCGGCGAGGGTCGTCGAGACGCCGTCCGCGATCAGCGCCTTGCCTGTCTGCTGGTTCACCGTCGCGTCTCCGGTCATGGTCGCGACACCGCGGACGTGGCCGACGTTCTCGGCGATCAGAACGAGAACGACCGGGAGGAACATCGCAAGCGCCGTGAGCGTGCCGGGCTCGGTGAAGTTCGGGAAGGTGAAGGTCGGAAGGCCGACCCAGTCCGCCTTCTCGACGGCTGCGAAGTCGAGCTCACCGCGGAACGCCGCGAAGATGTACCCCGCGATGACGCCGAGGAAGATCGAGATGCGGCCGAGGAAGCCGCGGAAGACGACGGCGAAGAGAATGGTGATGGCGAGGGTGAAGGTCGCGGTCACCGGCGCTGCGGCGTAGTTGTTGTGCGCTGCGCCCGCGAGGTTGAAACCGATGAGGGCGACGATCGTTCCGGCGAGTACCGGCGGCAGGAAGCGGTCCACCCACTTCACCCCGACCGTGTGCACCACGACGCCGATGATCGCCAGCAGCACGCCGACGGCGACGATCCCGGCCAGGGCGGTGCCCATGTTCGCGGACGCGGTCGCTGCGGTCACCGGCGCGATGAACGCGAACGACGAACCCAGGTAACTGGGCAGCTTGTTGCGGGTGACCAGCAGGAACAGGATCGTGCCCACACCGCTGAAGAGCAACGTGGTGGCGACCGGGAACCCGGTGATGATCGGCACCAGGAACGTCGCGCCGAACATCGCCACGACGTGCTGGAGACCGATCGCGATCGTCGCGGGCCAGTTCAGGCGCTCGTCGGGACGGACGACGGCACCGGGCTCGACCGTGCGGCCGTTTCCGTGCAGCTTCCACAGGGCCATGCGGGCTCCTCAAGGTTCGGGGGATGGCAGGAGTGCTGGAGCAACACTACCGATTCCTGAGTTTTTCCTGAGCGCGGGCGCCGACCTGCGCTCAGGTGCAGGAGCGGATGAAGGATGCATGAGGGGCGCGCAGCCGATGGTCATGCATCTGTCCGGTCGTCATGCATCCGTCCGCGGACCGGTCCGCGGACCGGTGCGCGGACCTGCGTGACGAGTGGCCTCGACGGTCGCGAGTCAGGCGCCGAGGCGCTCGATCAGCTCGCGGTAGCGGTCGGCGGTGCGCGCGACCACGTCGTCCGGAAGCAGCGGCGGCTCGCCCTGCTGGTCCCAGTTCGCGGCCAGCCAGTCGCGCACGATCTGCTTGTCGAAGCTCGCCATGCGCGCGCTCGGCGTGGTGCCGGTGCGCCAGGCCTCGGCGTCCCAGTACCGGGAGGAGTCGCTCGTGAGCACCTCGTCGGCCAGGCGCAGGGTGCCGTCGGCATCCGTCCCGAACTCGAACTTGGTGTCGGCGAGGATCAGGCCCTTCTCCTCAGCGATGGCGGCCGCAGCCGTGTAGATCGCCAGGGAGGTGTCGCGTAGTTCGGCCGCCCGCTCGGCGCCGACGAGCTCGACGGCGCGCTCGAACGTGATGTTCTCGTCGTGCTCGCCCATCGGGGCCTTGTACGCCGGGGTGAACAGCGGCTCGGGCAGCCGATCGCCGTTCTGCAGGCCGGCCGGGAGCGGAATGCCGCACACGGTGCCGCTCTCCTGGTACTCGACCCAGCCGGAACCGGTGATGTAGCCGCGCACGACGCACTCGATCGGCAGCATCTCGAGCGACTGCGCGAGCATGGCGCGATCGGCGACGGCCTCGGGCAGCTCGCCCGCGGCGATGTGGTTGGGGAAGTCGGAGAGCTGAGCGAACCACCAGCGGCTCAGCCGTGTCAGCAGAGCGCCCTTGTCGGTGATGCCGGGGGAGAGCACGAAGTCGAAGGCGCTCACGCGGTCGGAGGCCACGACGAGGATGCGGGTGTCCGCCGGGTCTTCCGAGGCGTACAGGTCGCGGACCTTGCCCGAGTAGATGTGCCGCCAGCCGGGAATGCTCTGTGCCGTGCCTTCTGAAGGTGTGCTCACCCGCCTATTATCCCGGTTCCGTGCGACCGCGATCGCCCGCGTCCGTGGGTCGCGCCGACGGGTGTCGGAGCCGGTGTCTAGCGTGGAGGCGTGGCTGACGACATCTTCACCGACCGGCTCCGTCTGTCGCGGGCGGTGGAGGCCGACCTCGATGCGATCTTCGCGATCCAGAACGATCCGCGGGTGTGGACGCACTTCCCGAGCCTTCGACACACCGACCCCGCCGCGACTCTCGACATGATGAGGCGTTGGGACCGCAGCTGGGAGCAGGCGGGACTCGGATCATGGGTGGCACGTCTGCGCGACACGGGCGAGATCATCGGGAACGGCGGCTGCACGTTGCTTCGCGGCGAGGTGTGGAACGTCGGCTACCGCATCGCGGCCGACCAGCACGGGCACGGGTATGCGACCGAGCTGGCGCGCGCCGGCATCGAGCAGGCGCGGCTCGTCGACCCCGATCGACCGGTCATCGCCTATCTCGTGGAGCACAACCGGGCGTCGGCGCACGTCGCGGAGAAGCTGGGCCTCCGCCTCGTGCATCGCGCGCCGGATGTCGGCAACCCCGATCCTGCGGTGATGCGGCTCGTCTACGCGGACCGACCCCTCACCGCGACGCAGCTCGCGGCCGCTCTGGGCTGATCAGCTGAGGGACCGCGGATGTCGGTCTTGTCGGTGTCCGTTGGGGGGCGTATAGTCCACATGGACTATTTGAGGTGGGGACATGAAGAAGGATGCCGTCGACCGACTCACCCCCATGGGGGTGATGGTGCTCGCGTTGCTGCGCGAGGGCGACATGCACCCCTACGAGATGGTGCGGCTCATGCGGGCCCGCCACGATGATCGCCTGATCACGATCACCAACGGGACGCTCTACCACACGGTGTCCCGGCTGCATCGTGCCGGGCTGATCGATGAGCTCGGCATCGACCGCGAGGGCAATCGTCCGGAGCGCACGACCTACTCCCTGACGGATGCCGGACGCGACGCGGTCGTCACGTGGGTGCGGCGCGAGCTGCCCCGCATCGACCGACCTGCCGACTTCCGTATCGCGCTCGCCGAGGCCCATAACCTCGAGAGGCCGGAGGTGATCGACCTCCTGCAGGAGCGGCGGGTGGCGCTCGTCGGCGATCACGCGCGGCACCGTGACGGCCTGCGGGCGGCCAGGGAGAAGAGCGTGCCCGAGCAGGTGCTCGTCGAGATCGAGCGTCAGGAGGCACTGCTGGACGCCGAGCTGCGCTGGCTCGACACCCTCCTGGACCGTCTCCAGACCGAAGTCCTGCCGTGGGGTCCCACGGCATTCCAGAACTCAGACCGCTACCGCGCTCAGCGAAAGGCCGCACAGCAATGACAGATACCCCTCGCGACGGAGACCGCCCCCCGGTGTCCACGCCCTCGACCTCCGGTCCGTCGACCGGCACCTATTCCGTGGGGCACAAGCCCACGAGCCCCTGGCCCGCCCTCTGGGCGCTGGTCATCGGCTTCTTCATGATCCTCGTCGACACCACGATCGTGTCGGTCGCGAACCCGGCCATCAAGGCGGCGCTCGACCCGAACACGAACAATCTCGACAACGTCGTGTGGGTCACGAGCGCCTACCTGCTCGCCTATGCGGTGCCGCTGCTGATCACCGGACGCCTCGGTGACCGCTTCGGCCCGAAGAACATCTACCTGATCGGCCTCGCGGTCTTCACCCTCGCGTCGCTGTGGTGCGGACTGTCGACCACACTCGAGGGCCTGATCGTCGCCCGCGCGGTGCAGGGTCTCGGAGCGGCGTTCATGACGCCGCAGACCATGGCCGTGATCACCCGCACCTTCCCGCCCGAGCGCCGCGGCGCCGCGATGGGTCTCTGGGGGGCGACCGCTGGTGTCGCGACTCTCGTCGGTCCCCTCGTGGGCGGTCTGCTCGTCGACGGCTTCGGCTGGGAGTGGATCTTCTTCGTGAACATCCCGGTCGGCATCGTCGCCTTCGTGCTCGCCTGGCGTCTGGTGCCCAAGCTCGCGACGCATCCGCACCGGTTCGACATCGTGGGTGTGGTGCTGAGCGCCGTGGCGCTGTTCCTCATCGTGTTCGGACTCCAGGAGGGCGAGAAGTACGACTGGGGTGTGATCTGGGGGCCGATCTCGGTATGGAGCCTGATCATCGTCGGTCTCGTGGTGCTCGGGTTGTTCATCTTCCAGCAGGCCAAGACCCGCAGCGAGCCGCTGGTGCCGCTCGACCTGTTCCGCGACCGCAACTTCTCGGGCGCGAACGTGGCGATCGCCGCCGTCGGCTTCACGGTGACGAGCATGTCGCTGCCGATGATGTTCTTCTTGCAGACCGCACGTGGACTCACGCCCACCGAAGCGGCACTGCTCCTGATCCCGATGGCGGTGCTCTCGGGTGTGCTCGCCCCGGCCGCGGGCAAGTTGCTCGACCGGGTCGATCCGCGCATCATCCTCATCCCCGGCCTGCTCTGCGTCGCCGGAGCGCTGGTCTGGTACTCGGCACTGATCAACATGGACACCCCGATCTGGATGTTCCTGCTTCCCTCTGCGCTGATGGGCATCGGCAACGCCGGCATGTGGGGTCCGCTCGCCACCACGGCGACGCGCAAGCTGCCGCCGCGTCAGGCGGGGGCGGGCGCCGGCATCTACAACACGACCAGGACCATCGGGTCGGTGATCGGCTCGGCATCCATCGCCGCGTTCATGCAGTCGCGTCTCGAGGCGAACCTTCCGGGCCTCGCCGACGCCCCGGCGGGCATCTCGACCGGCGGATCGCTGCCGCCCCAGGTGGCCGAAGGGTTCGCGGCGGGGATGTCGCAGTCGATCCTGCTGCCGGCGTGCGTCATGGCGGTCGCCCTGATCGCCTCGCTGTTCCTCGGTCGTTACGACAAGACGGAGGCGGCGGCACCCGCGGCCGTGCGGGCCGAGTAGTCGAACCCGGGAAGGGGTCGTGTCCGTCGGTTTGCGGACCCGGCCCCTTTCTGGTGTCATCGGGCGATGACGATCGCACTCTCTCGACCGACCACCGACCTCTTCGAATCCTGGGCCGCCGCAGTGGGCGAGTTCGAGGGCGGACACGTCGACGGGGGCGGTCTCGAGAAGGGTTTCGTGCCCGACCGGGCCGCTTTCGAGGAGTTCGTCGAGCGCGCAGAGCTGTACGCCACACCCGGTGCGGTTCTCCCGGAGGGCCACGTGCCCTGCGATTACTACTGGATCACCGAGGGGGACCAGGTGGTCGGCTTCCTCTCCTTCCGCCGCGAGCTCAACGACTACCTGCGTCGCTTCGGTGGCCACATCGGCTATTCGGTGATCCCTTCCCGTCGCCGCGAAGGGATCGTGCGCGAGGCGATGCGGCAGATTCTCCGCCAGGCGAAGGTGGAGGGGTACGAACGCGTGATGCTCACCTGCGATGACGACAACATCGGGTCCATCCGCACCATCGAGGGCGCCGGTGGCGAGCTCGAAGACGTGATCGATGCGCCGGAGGCCGGGCGGCCCCGCGTGCGGCGGTACTGGATCGATATTTCGGGGACCCGACTCGCCGCGAGCTAGGGTAGATCCTCGGCGGTCGTCCGGTCGCTGCTGTCGACCCGAGGAGCACACGTCGTGATCCGAAATCCATCCGCCGCGGCGGGCCGCCTGCGCCGATCGATGCGCACCGCCGGTGCGGCCGCGCTCGTCGCCTTCGTCGCCGTCGGAGCGCTCCTCGCCGGAGCCGCCCCCGCCACCGCCGCGAGCGACGGCGACAAGTACGTCATCGGCACCGACACGACCTTCGCGCCGTTCGAGTTCACCGACAAGGACGGCAACCTCGTCGGCATCGACATGGACCTGCTCCGCGCGATCGCGAAGGACCAGGGCTTCGAGGTCGAGATCCGCCAGCTCGGATTCGACGCCGCGGTGCAGGCGCTGCAGTCGAACCAGGTCGACGCGGTCATGGCCGGCATGTCGATCACCGAGGAGCGACAGAAGACCTTCGACTTCAGCGAGCCCTACTTCACCAGCGGCATCCAGCTCGGCGTGCTCGAGTCGAGCGACATCCAGTCGCTCGATGACCTCGACGGCAAGGCCGTGGCCGTGAAGACCGGCACGCAGGGGCAGACCTTCGCCGACGAGAACAAGGACGAGTACGGCTTCAAGGTCACCCCGTACCAGGACACGACCGACATGGTGGATGCCGTGAAGGCCGGCCAGGCGGTCGGCTACTTCGAGGACTTCCCGGTGCTGGCCTACGGCATCCAGCAGGGTTCCGGCTTCCGCCTGATCGGTGAGCCCGAGCTCGGCGGCGAGTACGGCTTCGCGGTGAACAAGGGGCAGAACCCCGAACTGATCGAGATGTTCAACGCCGGACTCGCGAACCTCAAGTCTTCGGGCGAGTACGACAAGATCGTCGACACGTACCTGGCGGGCGGCGAGGAATCGTCGCAGCCGACCGACATCATCTCGGTCGCGGTGCAGTACTGGCCCGCGCTCATGGAAGGCCTGTGGCTGACGATCCTCGCGACGATCGTCGCCATCGTGGCCGCCTTCATCCTCGGGCTCATCTTCGGCTTCGGCCGGGTCTCGAAGTTCGCACCGTTCCGCTGGATCGCGACGGCCTACGTCTACGTGTTCCGCGGGACGCCGATCCTCATCCAGGCGTTCTTCGTGTTCTTCGCGATCCCGCAGCTGTTCCCTGGCCTCACGTTCAACCCGTTCGTCGCCGGAGCGATCACGCTCTCGCTCAACACGGGCGCGTACATGACCGAGATCATCCGCGGAGGCATCCAGGCGGTCGATCCCGGACAGAACGAGGCCTCGCGCTCGTTGGGTCTCGGCCACTGGAAGACCATGCAGAAGGTCGTGCTCCCGCAGGCGTTCCGCATCATGATCCCGTCGTTCGTCAACCAGGGCATCATCACGCTGAAGGACACCTCGCTGATCAGTGTGATCGGCCTGGCGGAACTGACGTTCGTCTCTCGCCAGATCATCGCCTCGACGTACCTGTCGGCACAGGTGCTGACGATCGTCGCCATCATCTACTTCGTCGTGATCACGCTGCTGACGCTGCTCGCGAACCGCCTGGAGAGGACGTTCAACGCATGAGCAAGATCGTGGTGCAGGACCTGCACAAGTCGTTCGGAGACAACGAGGTGCTCAAGGGCATCAACCTCTCGGTGGAAGACGGCGAGGTCGTCGCGGTCATCGGTCCGTCGGGGTCGGGCAAGTCCACGCTGCTGCGCTGCCTCAACAAGCTCGAGGAGCCCACGTCGGGACACGTCATCATCGACGGCGTCGACCTGACCGACAAGAGCGTGAAGCTCGACGAGGTGCGCCAGCGCATCGGCATGGTGTTCCAGCACTTCAACCTGTTCCCGCACATGACGGTGCTCGAGAACATCACCCTCGCGCCGGTGGAGTGCGGGAAGATGACGAAGGCCGAGGCCCGTGAGCGGGCGCTGTCGCTCCTGGAGCGGGTCGGTCTCTCGGAGAAGGCCGATGCGAAGCCCGCATCCCTGTCCGGTGGTCAGAAGCAGCGCGTCGCGATCGCGCGTGCGCTCGCGATGGACCCCGAGATCATGCTGTTCGATGAGGCCACGAGCGCGCTCGATCCCGAGATGGTCGGTGAGGTGCTGCAGGTCATCCGCGACCTGGCGTCCGGCGGCATGACCATGGTGCTGGTGACGCACGAGATGGGCTTCGCGCGCGAGGTCTCCGGCCGCACGGTCTTCATGGACGGCGGTGTCGTGGTCGAGGAGGCCCCGCCCGCCGAGCTCTTCGGCTCGCCCAAGAACGAACGCCTGAAGGACTTCCTCTCCAAGGTGCTCTGAGCCTGGCGCACATCCGCGTCGACTTCCCGTGTACTCGCCGAGTGCACGGGAAGTTTGCGTTCAGAAGCCGTGCATTCGGCAGCTTCCCGTGCACTCGGTGCGGTGCGGTGCGGTGCGGGATGGGGTGAGCTACTCGCGAACGGATACGGGGTGGCGGCGGATGGTCGCGCTGACGAGGGCGGCGACCGCGCACAGTCCGGCGGCGGCGAACCAGGCGAACGTGTACTGGCCGGTGTGGTCGCGCACGATCCCGGCGAGGACCGAGGCGATGCCGGCGCCGATCTGGTGGGCCGCGAACACCCAGCCGAACACGAGCGGGCCCTTGTCTCCGAAGACCTCACGGCAGAGCGCGATCGTCGGTGGCACGGTCGCGACCCAGTCGAGCCCGTAGATCACGATGAACACGATGATGCTGGGTTGCACCTCGGCCGAGAGCAGGCTCGGCAGGAACAGCAGACTCACTCCGCGCAGCGCGTAGTAGGCGGCGAGCAGGATGCGCGGGTTCACCCGGTCGGTGAGCCAGCCGGAGAACACGGTGCCGACGATGTCGAAGACGCCCACCACGGCCAGCAGCCCGGCCGCGGTCGTCGTCGCCATCCCATGGTCGTGCGCGCTCGGGATGAAGTGCGTGCCGATCAGTCCGTTGGTCGTCGCTCCGCAGATCGCGAAGCCGATCGCCAGTGCCCAGAAGGTCTTGGTGCGAGCGGCCTCCCTCAGGGTGGAGATCGCGAGTTTCGCCGCACCCCACGCCGTGCCCCGAGGAACGGGATCCGCCGCCATGACGGGCGTGGTCTCGCCGTACCGGGCGACCCCGAGGTCGCTCGGTCTGTTGCGCAGGAAGATCCAGACGAGGGGCGCGACGGCGAGGGCGCCGCCTGCGATGATGAGCGACGCCCCGCGCCATCCGACGTCTTCCGCGGCAGCCGCGATCACGGGGAGGAAGATCAGCTGCCCGGTCGCACTGCCGGCGGTGAGCACGCCGGAGACGAGCCCGCGCCGGGTCGCGAACCAGGTGTCGGTGATGGTCGCGGCGAACACCAGGGCCATCGATCCGGTGCCGAGCCCGATCAGCACACCCCAGGTCAGGATGAGCTGGCCGGGAGTCGCCACGAAGACGCTCAGCGCCGCGCCCGCTCCGATGACGAAGAGTGCGACCACCGTGACCGCGCGGATGCCGAAGCGCTGCATGAGGGCGGCCGCGAACGGGGCGATGAGGCCGTACAGCAGCAGGTTGATCGAGACCGCGAGCGAGAGCTCCGCCGTGGTCCATCCGAACTCCTCCTCGAGCGGCACCATGAGCACACCGGGCGCGGCGCGGAACCCGGCGGCGCCGATGAGCGCGATGAGGGCCACCATGGCCACGGTCCAGGCAGGGTGGAAGCGGCGCTGCCGCGTGCCGAGGGGGTCGTCGATCGGACCGTCGAGCGATTCGGCGGTCATGCCGCGTCTCTGGCGAGAAGGGCGAAGGGCTCCCCGCCCATGCTGCGCCGTGCCCACCGGGTGCTGCCGGCGTCGAGCGGTGCCGCGCAGGTCGCGCACCAGTCGACGGAGTCCGAGACATCGCCGCAGCGGCCGCAGCTCACGGTCAGTCCCCACGGCCCGTCGGGGTCGGTGATGCGAGCGAACCGCGCGTAGGCGTGCAGGATCGGAAGCGTCTCGCGTCCGGCGGTCGTGAGTCGATAGCCGCTGCGCGCATCGTCGGGGTCTTCGCGGGCGATGAGGTCGGCCTCGCCCATCGCGGTCAGGCGACGGGAGAGCACCGAGTCGGCGGCGCCGGTGGCGTCACGAAGCTGATCGAAACGCGTGCGGCCGGAGAAGAGCTCGCGCAGGATGAGCAGCACCCAGGGGTCGGCGAGCACGTCGGCGGTGCGGGCGATGGGGCAGGTCGCAGAGGACCAGTCGGAGCGGAGCGGCATCCGCTAACTTTCTTGAAGAAAGTCCCCCGTGTCAATCGCGAACCCGTACGTTGGCAGGATTCCTTCCCGCATTCGCCCGAATTCGCGCGACCGCACCTCACGTATCCCCGCTCGTGGTGCTGCCGAGTGCACGGGAACTCGCCGAGCGAACGGGGTATCCGCGTCGGGAAGCCGTGCACTCGTCGAGACCCCGTGCGCTCGGCGGAGGGGGCACACAGAGGGGGCGGGACGGGCCGGGGCGGGACGGCGGGGCAGGGGCGGGGCGCGGAGGGCTACTCGGCGACGCGAGCGGCGATGTCGGTGCGGTAGTGGGAGCCGTCGAGATGAATGCGGGCGATCGCCTCGTACGCGCGGTCGCGCGCGGTGCGGAAGTCGGAAGCCACCGCCACCACGTTCAGTACACGGCCTCCCGTCGCGATGAGCGATCCGCCGGGAGCATCCGGGCTCGCGGTCGCGGCGTGCACGATGCGGACGCCCTCGACGGCTGCGGCTTCCGCGAGGCCCTCGATCGGGCGGCCGGTCTGCGGTGCCTCGGGGTATCCCTCGCTGGCCAGCACGACCGTGATGGCGACATCGTCGCTGAAAACGGGATCCGGCTGATCCTCGAGGGTTCCCGAGGCCGCGGCGAACAGCAGGTCCGACAGCGGGGTGACCAGTCGCGGGAGCACGATCTGCGTCTCCGGATCTCCGAAGCGCGCGTTGAACTCGATCACGCGCACGCCGGCGGGGGTGAGGATCAGGCCCGCGTAGAGGAGTCCGATGAACGGCGTGCCCTCTGCGTCGAGCTGGCGCACCACGGGAAGTGCCACGTCGCGCGTGACCTCGTCGACGAAAGCCTGCTCGCTGCCGAACTGCTCGGTGAGCCAGGGCAGCGGCGAGTAGGCACCCATGCCACCGGTGTTGGGGCCGGCGTCGCCGTCGAGTGCGCGCTTGAAGTCCTGGGCGGGGCTGAGCGCACGCACGGTGTCGCCGTCGCTCAGGAAGAACAGGGAGACCTCGGGACCGGACAGGAACTCCTCGATCAGCACCGGGCCGGCGGGAAGATACTGCTCGGCGTGCGCGAGCGCCTCGGCGCGGTCGGACGTGACGATGACGCCCTTGCCCGCAGCCAGACCGTCGGCCTTCACGACGTAAGGAGCGCCGAGATCGTCGAACGCGTTCTCGACCTCTGCCGTGGTGGCGGCGCGCACGGCACGGCCGGTGGGCACGCCGGCGGCATCCATGACCCGCTTCGCGAACGACTTCGAGCCCTCCAGCTGCGCTGCGGCCTTGCCCGGTCCGAACACCGGGATGCCGCGGACGCGCAGGGCATCCGCGACTCCGGCGACGAGCGGAGCTTCGGGGCCCACCACGACGAGGTCGATCGCGTGCTCATGCGCGAACGCGGTGACTGCGCCGCCGTCGAGCGGATCGAGCGAGACGGGGCTCGCATCCTGTGCCATGCCGGCGTTGCCGGGAGCCACGAAGATCTCGTGCTCCGTCTGCTCAGCCCGCAGGGCGAGGATGATCGCGTGCTCACGGGCACCGGAACCGAGGACGAGAATCTTCACCCGTCCAGACTACCGAGGGTCGCGCTCCGGGTTTCGGTGGGGCTCAGAGGTCGACGGTCCGTTCGACGGCAGCATCCCAGGTCACGGTCCAGCCGGCCGCGTCGAAGAGCGCATCGAGCACCATCGCGGTGAAGCCCCAGACGATCGTGCCGTCGACGTCGAACGCCGGGCCCCGGAACGTGTGCCCCATGCGGGTGATCGTCGAGGTGAACCGGGTCTCGGGGGCGAGCAGTTGCGCGACGGGAACCCGGAACACCTCGACCGTCTCGGCGTGATCGACCGCCACGACCCGCGACGGCGACTGCCACCATGCCAGGACGGGCGTGACGAGATGGTTGCTCGCGGCGAGCGGGATCTCCGGCAGCGTGGCCAGGATCTCGACTCCCGCCGGATCGAGCCCGGTCTCCTCCTCGGCTTCGCGCAGCGCCGTGGCGACGACGTCGGCATCGTCCGGCTCCACGCGTCCACCGGGGAATGAGACCTGACCGGGGTGGGACGACAGGGTGGGCGCGCGTCGCTGCAGCAGCACGTCGAGGTCACGGGCGACGGCCGCGTCGGTCGTGGGGGCGGGGATGCGATCGAGCACGCCGAACAGGATGAGCACAGCCGCGTCGTGCGCGCTCTGCGGGTCGGCGAGTGGCGGGATCCGCACGCCCCACGAATGGTCGGCGACTGCCGCGAGCAGCTCGGCGCGGGCGCCCTGGGGATGCATGCTCATGCGTCCGAGCATAGGACTCGTCGCGCGCGGTCGGTCGTAGTCTGGAGAGATGGCCAGGAAGATCGACATCGTCGACGGACGCGCGGCTCTCGATGCCGTCCGCTCCGCGGATGCCTCGGGCGTGAAGCCGCAGCGCATCGATCTCGCCACCGCCGTGCGCTATCTGTTGCAGCTGCTCGACGAGAAGGCACCGGGCAACAGCGTGGAAGTGCGAGTGCCTCCCTTCGGTGCGGTGCAGGTCATCCAGGGCCCCCGGCACACCCGTGGCACGCCGCCGAACGTGGTCGAGATGGATGCGGCGACCTGGATCGCCGTGTCCACCGGCACGGAGCGATGGGCGGATGCCGCAGACGGCGGACGCATCCACGCTTCGGGCACGCGCGCTGACTTGAGCGACGTGCTGCCGGTGCGTCCCTAGCGCAGCCGCACGGGACGCGCCTGAGGCACACGGAGCCGCCCCGCGGTCACCAGGATCGCGGGGCGGCTCCGTGTGGCCGGCGGTCGCGTGTCAGGCCAGCTGCGACCGGAACGCCTTCGCAGCACCCATGAGCTCTTCCACCCGTGCGCGGTCGGCGCGGTTCTCGAACCTGCCGTCGTGCTTGAAATAGGTGCCCACGACGGCCCCGTCGGCCACTGCCAGCTGGTCGGCGACGTTGGAGGCGCGCACTCCGGTGTTGACGAATACCGGCACGTCTCCGGCGTTCTCCTTCACGATGGCCAGCGACTGCGTGTCAGTGGGGGCGCCGGCGGTGAGCCCGGAGACGCAGAGGGCATCGGGGTTGGTCGCGAACACCGTGGAGCGGGTGATGGACCCGAGGTCGCGCTCGGCGAGGTAGGCCGCCGACTCCGGCACGATGTTGAACAGCAGCTTCACGTTCGATGCGCCGATGCGGTGTCGGTGGCGCGCGACCTCACCGACGTTCGTGTTCCAGAGGCCGAAGTCGCTGGCGTAGACGCCGGTGAAGATCTCACGAACGAACGCCGCATCGGTGGCGGTGGCGAGATCGATGGAGGCGCGGCCGTCCCAGAGCACGTTCACGCCGAAAGGCACGGCGAGGTCGCCCTGCAGCGCGCCGATGATGCGAGCCATGCTGATCGCGGTGATCGGCTCGGTCTTCGTGAGGTACGGGAGGCTGAATTCGTTGGAGATGAGCACGGCATCGACGCCGCCGCTCTGCAGCGCGTCGAGCTCGCCCTTGGCGCGATTCACGATCGCGGCCATTCCGGCCGCGGTGTCGTAGCCGGGGTCGCCGGGGAGCGGGGCCAGATGCAGCATCGCCACGATCGGCTTCTGCGTGCCGAACACCTCGGGGAGCCAGTTGGGCATGTCTTTCCTCGTTTCTTCGGAATGGATCACAAACTCTGTGAAAGATTCACGATGAGCAAAGCACAAGTTACTCATTCACACAAGCGTGTCGCCTAAGGTGGGATCTGCCACACGAGGAGGTCGGGATGGAAGCCCATGAGCGCCGCGCGCTGATCGAACAGCGGGTCCTCTCTGATGGGGAGGCCGAGTTCAAGGCCCTCGCGCTGGAGTTCGACGTCTCCGAGATGACCATTCGGCGCGACCTGGAACTCCTCGAGGAGCGCGGCAGCGTGCGCCGGGTTACCGGTGGTGTGATCGCCGCCCACGGGACGGCGGTGGAGCCCGGATTCAACTCTCGGGCGTTGATGGGCGCACGCGAGAAGATCAATATCGCGGCAGCGGCCGTCGCCCATCTCAATCACGGCGAGACCGTCGTCCTCGACAGTGGCAGCACCGCCCTCGCGGTGGCCAGGGCCATCGTCGGCAAAGGCCTCGGACTCACGGTCGTCACGCCGAGCATCCTCGTCGCGCTCGAGCTCCATGACGAGCCGAACACCACGATCCTCGTCACCGGCGGGAGGGTGCGTCCCGGCGAACTCAGCCTGGTCGGAGCCGAGTCGATCGAGGCCTTCAAGCGCTACAACTGCGACGTCTACGTCATGGGCGTCTCCGGCGTCGATGGCAAGCGCGGTCTCTCCGACTACAGCAACGAGGAGGGAGCGGTGAAGCGCGCGGCGATCGAAGCCTGTGACCGCGTCATCGTCGTCGCCGACGCGTCGAAGCTCGGCCGGGTGCACCTGACGAATGTCGCGGGTCCCGGCGAGGTCGACCTGCTGGTCACCGACGGAGCGGTGGACCATCCCGCGCTCGTCGGCCTGCGTGCGGCCGGTGTGCAGATCGAAGCCGTTCCCGCGCTCTAGCTGCGTCGTTCCTTCGGTCTCGCCGTTGCGCAACGGTTGCGCAACGGGTGTGAGATTTCGCATTGACAACCGGCGGGATCACGTTTTACTGTTCCACAGCGATGAGATTTCTTCCCATTCCTCCGTGGGGGTGGTGGAAACTAACACTGGTTCACACACGAAGGAGTGGAACATGCGTAAGACGAAGTTGCTTGCAGGTGTCGGATTCGGTGCCGTGGCGATGCTCGCCCTCGCCGGCTGCGGTCAGGTCGGCGGCACCACCGGTGGTGGCGATACCGGCGGAAGCGCGGAAGACGGCGCGATGGTCACCGTAGTCAAGATCTCGGGTGTCGGCTGGTTCGACCGTATGGAGGTCGGCGTCAAGGAGTTCGCCGAGGAAACCGGGATCGACGCCCGCCAGGAGGGTGCGGACGACGCCAGCCCCGAGAAGCAGATCCAGATCATCCAGGACCTGATCGCCCAGTCGCCCGCCGCGATCACGGTCGTCCCCAACTCGCCAGAGGCGCTGGAGTCCGTGCTCAAGCAGGCCAGGGACCAGGGGATCATCGTCGTCGCCCACGAGGCTGCAGGCATCAAGAACGCCGACATCGACATCGAGGCGTTCGACAACCGGGCCTATGGCGCGAAGATCATGGACAACCTCGCCGAGTGCATGGGCGACTCGGGACAGTACGTCTCCTTCGTCGGAGGCCTCACGGCCAAGACCCACATGGACTGGGTGGGCGGCGCCTACGACCAGCAGCAGGCGGAGTACCCCGACCTGACACGTGTCGAGGAGCCGGTCGAGAGCAAGGAAGACGAGAACGTCGCCTATCAGCGGGCGAAGGAGCTGCTCGCGAAGTACCCCGACATCAAGGGCTTCCAGGGGTCGGCCGGCACCGACGTCGCCGGTATCGCCCGCGCCGTGCAGGAGGCCGGTCTGGAGGATCAGGTCTGCGTGATGGGCACCAGCATCCCGTCCGTGGCGAAGAAGTACATCGTCGACGGCTCGATCGACAAGATCTTCTTCTGGGACCCGGCGATGGCCGGCAAGGCGCAGCTCAAGATCGCGCAGCTGCTCGTCGACGGCGAGAAGATCACCGACGGCACCGACCTCGGCATCGAAGGCTACAACTCGCTGAAGAAGCTCGACGGCTTCGACAACGTCTACGTGGGTGACGCCGCCGTCATCGTCGACAAGGACAACGTCGACGACTACGACTTCTGACCCGACGTCCACCACGACTCAGGGCGGGGTCGCCAGCGTGCGGCCCCGCCCCGGAGGAAGAACATGAACGCAGAACAGGCGCAGCCGGCGCCCGAGGCGGGGCACGCACCCGAGCCCAGGCCCGTTCTCGAGGTCACAGGGGTGCGGAAGGTGTTCGGTGGGGTCGTCGCACTCGACGACGTCGCGATCACCCTCTACCCCGGGCGGGTGCACTGCCTGGCCGGCGAGAACGGATGCGGCAAATCCACGCTCATCAAGATCATCAGCGGGGTCGAGAAGCCGGAGGCGGGGGAGATCCTGCTCGATGGCGAACCGCTCACCCATCTCTCGCCGACGCAGGCCCTGCGCGCCGGCATCCAGGTCATCTACCAAGACTTCTCGCTCTTCCCCAACCTGACCGTGGCCGAGAACATCGTGCTCCCGGCCGCGATCGCCGCGCGGCGCAAGCTCTACAGCTCGAAGAAGCGGCGTCCCGAGGCGCAGCGCATCGTCGAGGAGCTGGGGCTCACCCTCGACCTCGACACCGATGTCGAACGGCTCTCGGTTGCCGACCGGCAGCTCACCGCGATCTGCCGGGCGCTCGTGCAGGATGCCAGGGTCATTTTCATGGATGAGCCGACCACGGCTCTCACCCACTCCGAGGTCGAGCGGCTCTTCACTCTCGTGCGCCGACTGCAGCAACGCGGCGTCGCCCTGGTGTTCGTCAGCCACAAGCTCGACGAGGTATTGCAGGTGTCGCAGGACATCACGGTGCTGCGTTCAGGGCGCCTGGTCGCGAACGGTCCGGCCGACGAGTTCGACGTGGCCTCCCTCACCCATGCCATGACCGGCCGTGCGGTGGATGACTCGCGCGTCGTCGTCGAGGTCGACGAGGAGGCTGAGCCGCTGCTGCGTGTGGAGCACCTCGATCTGCCTGGCGCCTTCACGGATGTCTCCTTCGACCTGCAGCCGGGCGAGATCCTCGGCCTCACCGGATTGCTCGGCTCGGGCCGTGGTGAGATCGCCGATGCGCTGTTCGGCCTGCTCACTCCACAGTCCGGAACCGTCACCGTCGGCGGCCGCGCCGTGCGACCAGGCAGCATCCGGGCATCCGTCGACGCGGGCATCGGATACGTGCCGGAGGACCGGCTCACCCAGGGCCTGTTCCTCGACAAGTCGATCTCCGACAACATCATCGCGGGCTCCCTGAGCGAGCACGCGGTCGGCAAGGTGCTGCTGAGTCGAAAGCGCACCGCCGAGACCATCTCCCGACTGTTCTCGCGCCTGCGCATCAAGGCGCCGAGCGTCGAGGCGCCCGTGCGATCGCTGTCCGGCGGCAATGCGCAGCGCGTCGTACTGGCCAAGTGGCTCGCGACCAAGCCGCGGGTGCTGATCCTGAACGGACCGACGGTCGGTGTCGACGTGGGGTCGAAGGAAGAGATCCTGCAGATCCTCCGCGAGGCAGCGAACGACGGGATGGGCGTGATCATGATCTCCGACGACGTGCCCGAACTCGTCTCGCTCTGCAACCGCGTGCTCGTGGTGCGCCGCGGCGAGATCGTCTCACGACTGGCCGGCGACGAGATCGCCGCGCCTCGAATCCAGGAGGTGATGGCCGCGTGAGCGCCACTGACGCCCGCATCCGCCTTCCCCGCATCGGACGCATGTCGAACGAGCTCGTGCTCGCGAGCATCATCCTCGTCCTGGTGATCGTGATGTGCGCCGTGAACCCCGCCTTCTTCAGCGTGCACACGCTGTTCTCCATCCTGCGCTCCACTCTGGTGCCGATGGTCTTCGCGCTCGCGGTGCTCTTCGTGATCATCTCCGGCGGCATCGATGTGTCGTTCGCGGCCATCGGCATCTTCGCCGCCTACACGACCGTGTCACTCGCCCAGGGCGGAACCCTCGACTTCGGACTGATCGGCATCCTCGCGTTCGCGATCGTGATCGGTGGCGCCCTCGGGTTCGTCAACGGCATCGTGATCGCCCGGTTCCGGCTCCCCACCCTGATCGTGACTCTCGCGACGCAGGGCATCTTCAAGGGCGTGCTGCTCGCCTACATCGGCTCCAAGTACATCGCCGAGCTGCCGGATGGCATCTCCTGGCTGTCGACGGCGAACCTCATCTCGATCGAGTCGACCCGCGCCTATCTGCCGATGCTGATCGTGCCGGTCGTGCTGCTCGTGATCGGTGCCGCGTTCGTTCTGCGCCGCACGATGTTCGGCCGCGGCATCTACGCCATGGGCGGCGACCTGGAGGGGGCGCGACGGGCCGGCTTCCCGGTCGTGCGCCTGCAGATCATGCTCTACGTGCTCGTCGGGGCGGTCGCCGCGATCGGCGGACTCATCCACGTCGTGCTCGGGCGCAGCGCCAACCCGCAAGACCTGGTCGGCACCGAGCTCGACGTGATCGCCGCGGTCGTGCTCGGCGGGGCCTCGATCTTCGGCGGACGCGGCACCGTCACCGGCACCGTGCTCGGCGTGCTGCTGGTGCAGATCATCAACAACAGTCTCATCCTGATGGGCGTGCCCACGGCCTGGCAGCGTGCCGCCGTCGGGTTCCTGCTGGTGATCGGCGTGGGGATCCAGGCCGTCATGGCCCGCCGCGCCTCTCGTCGGACGTTCGTCCTCGACACGGTGAAGGAGTGACCATGCCTCAGACGACCCCTCCCGGGCAGTTCGCCCGGATGAACGACCAGGTCGATCGGTCGGTGCGGTCATTGCTCGGCCGTATCCACGTGAATCGTGGCGTCGGCCGGATGCTGGTGCTGTTCGCACTCGCGTTCGGACTGTTCGCGATCCTGAGCCCGAGGGTCTTCCTCAATCCGATCAACCTGCAGAACATGATGGTCGCCTCGCCCGAGGTCGGCATCCTCGCCATCGCCATGGCGCTCGCCATGCTCACCGGAGGGATCGATCTGTCACTGGTGGCGATCGCGAACCTCTCGGCGATCACCGTCAGCACGATGTTCACGGCGATCGCCAGCAGCGATCCGGCGACCGCCGAGTCGATGGGCGGCCTCATCGCCCTGGTCGGCGTCCTGGTCGGCGCGCTCGCGGGAGCCGTCAACGGCTTCCTGATCGCGACGGTAGGCGTCACGCCTATCCTCGCGACGCTGGCCACGATGCAGATCTTCAACGGCATCGCGATCGTCTGGACCGGGGGCACCACGCTCTACGGCGCCCCGGCGGTGCTCTCCACGGTCGGGCAGGCGACGGTCGGCGGCATCCCTCTTCTGTTCCTCGAATTCCTCGTGGTCGCTGTTCTGATCGGGGTGCTGATCACGCGTACGCCGTTCGGACGACGCACACAGCTGCAGGGGGCGAACTCGACGGCCGCGATGTACTCCGGCATCCGCAGCACGAGCGTGCTCTACGGCACGTACGTGACGACGGGTGTGCTCGGCGGCATCGCGGGTCTGGTGTTCCTCTCCCGCAACCCGACGGCGAGCGCCGACTACGGCACGTCGTACGTGCTGCTCGTGATCGTGATCGCGGTGCTCGGCGGCACGAACCCCACCGGCGGGTTCGCGACCATCACCGGAGTGGTCCTCGCGACGCTCGTGCTGCAGGTCGTGCAGTCCGGCTTCACGGCGATCCGGCTCTCGGCCTACGAGTACGCGATCGCGCAGGGGGTGATCCTGATCGCGGTGATGGTGTTCGATCAGGTGAGGGTCAAACGAAGGCCGCGCCGGGCACCCAGCAGTCAGACCGAGACGATCGCGCTCGCAGAGATCCCCCGGGCCTGACCCGCGCATCCGAAAGGCATCCTGATGGAACTGTTCCTCGGCATCGATGTCGGAACCTATGAGACCAAGGGCGTGCTGATCGATGCCACAGGTCACGTGCACGCCGAGGCGCGCGTCCGGCACGGGATCAGCACTCCCGCGCCTGGCATGGTCGAGCAGGATGCCGATGCAGTGTGGTGGCACGATGTCGTCGAGGTCGCCTCGACGCTACGGAAGGCGATGCCGGATGCCGTGATCGCCGCGGTCGCCTGCAGCGCGATCGGTCCGTGCGTGCTGCCGGTCGATGCCGAGCTGCGTCCGCTGCGCCCGGCCATCCTCTATGGGGTCGACACCAGGGCCACTGCGGAGATCGACATCCTCGAGACGCGCCTCGGGCGCGAGGAGATCTTCCGGCGGGCGGGCAATGCGCTGACGAGTCAGTCCGCGGGCCCGAAGATCCTGTGGATCGAGCGCAACGAACCAGCAGTCGCCGCACGCACCCGGTGGTATCTCACCAGTCAGAGCTATCTGGTCGCGCGCCTTACCGGCGAAGTCGTGATCGACCACGCGACGGCGGGGTACTTCCACCCCGGCTATGACCTCGCTCGGCTCGACTGGGGCCTCGATGGGATCGACGACCTGATCCGCCCGGAGACTCTGCCGCGGCTCGGGTGGTCGACGGATGTCGCGGGCACGGTCACAGCCGCGGCGGCCATGGCGACCGGCATCCCCGAGGGCACTCCGGTGCTGGTGGGCACGACGGATGCCGTCGCCGAGGCGGTCGGCGCATCGGTCGTGGCCACCGACGACCTGATGCTCATGTACGGATCGAGCGGGTACTTCATCCGCGTGACCGACGAGCCGCATGCGGATCCGCGGCTGTGGGCGGCGCCGTTCGCTTTGCCCGGGCGTTATGTCCTCGCTGCCGGAACCTCGACGGCGGGCACGGCGACGCGATGGATCGCCGACATGCTCGGACTCGACCACGGCGACGGCGACACGGCGATGTTCGGGCGCCTGATGGAACTCGTGCGCTCAGCGCCGCCGGGCGCGAACGGCGTGCTGCACCTGCCGCATTTCAGCGGGGAGCGCACACCCCTGCACGACCCCGATGCCAGGGCCTTGTTCAGCGGTCTCACGCTCGCGACCGGTCGTGCCGATCTCGCCCGTGCGGTGGTCGAAGGGGTCGGGGAGTCGATCGCGCTCGCGGTCTCCGCATTGCTCGATGCCGGTGCTGCCGAGCCGCGCGTGGTCGCGATCGGCGGCGGAACGCACAACGAGGTGATGGTGCAGACGGTCAGTGACCTGACGGGTCTTCGTCAGCAGACCGCCGCGACGCTCGGGGCGGCCTACGGGGATGCGATGCTCGCGGCGATCGGCCTGGGTGCCGTGACGGAGAAGCAGGCCGCAAGCTGGGTCGCCTTCCCGGGCGAGGTCGTACCCCAGGAGAATCCCGCCCCGCAGTTGCAGGCCGCCTACGAGAGTTTCCCGAAGACGTACCGCGCCCTGCGCGCGCTGAGAGAGGTGGACTGATGAGCAGGTGGCAGGAACTGGCGGAGCATCTCGCCGAGGTGAACGAGGTCGGCGAGGGCACGAAGGTCTCGGTGTTCGCGACGACCTCCTCGGTGCTCGATGCCGTGGACGCCTTCGTGGAGGAGGTGTATCGCCGGGGCGGGATGCCCCAGGTGCTGCTCGTCGAGGAGAAGTACGACCGGTTCGCGCTCGAACACGGGAGCGAGTCGCTGCTGCGTGAGGCCGCACCGCTCGAGCTGGCTTCGATGGAGTGGGCCGATGTGCACGTCTCGTTCCGAGGTATGGAACCGCCGGCGGAGGAGATCGACGGCGCCAGGCTCAGCCTGCAGCGCGAGGGCAAGGGCCTCGTGTCGACCGCACGCTGGCAGGGCACCAAGTGGACTCTCGTGCGCATCCCCACTCCTGAGTGGGCGGCGCTCATCGGTGTGCCCCGCGCGCAACTGGAGCGGGAGTTCTTCGCCGGCACGCTCGCCGACTGGGCCGCGCACCGCGCGCACCTCGAACAGCTCTGCGTCGAGTTGAAGAGCACGTCGGTCGTGCGCATCCTCGACGACGACACCGATCTGCGCCTGAACTGCGCCGGCCGCACCTGGGTGCCGTTCGCGGGGGAGGCGAATCTGCCCGACGGCGAGGTCGCCACCGCTCCGGTGGAAGACGGCGTCGACGGGCACATCACGTTCCCCGGTTCGTTCTGGTTCGGCGGGGCGACCATCTCCGACCTCCGGCTCGAATTCGTGGCAGGGCGGGTGGAGAAGGTGTCGGCCACCCGCGGCCTCGACCTCGTGGAGCGCATCCTCGAGGCCGACGGCGCCCGCCGCGTGGGCGAGCTCGGCATCGGCACCAACCCGCATGTGCAGACGATGACCGGCGACCTGCTGATCGACGAGAAGATCCTCGGCACGGTGCACATCGCGCTCGGCCGCTCCTACCCGCAGTGCGGGGGCAAGAACGAGTCGGCCATCCACTGGGACATCGTGAAGGACCTGCGGTCCTCTGGCAGGCTCGAGGCCGACGGGCGGGTGCTCATCGACCGCACGGCCTACGATCCGATCCTCTCCGGGCAGGAGCACTGACATGCGCAAGATCATCAACGACCCTCAGACGTTCGTAGACGAGACGCTCGAAGGCATCCTCCTCGCGCACCCCGACGAGCTGCGGGCGGTCACGGCGGACCGACGTGCGCTGGCGCGGACGGATGCTCCGGCACCGGGGCGCGTCGGCATCGTCACGGGTGGCGGTTCGGGGCACCTGCCGTTCTTCCTCGGCTACGTCGGTCGCGGCCTGTGCTCGGCGGTCGCCGTGGGGAACGTCTTCTCCTCGCCGAGCTCCGCCCAGATCCATGCCGCGTCCGTCGCCGTGCACTCCGACGCCGGACTCCTCTACCTCTACGGAAACTACGGCGGCGACGTGCTGAACTTCGACATCGCCGCCGAGCGCTGCCGTGCCGAGGGCATCGAGGTGCGCACGGTGCTCGGTGCCGACGACATCCAGTCCGCGCCGACCGATCGCGCGGACTCCCGCCGTGGTGTGGCAGGGCTCGTGCTCGTCTACAAGGTCGCGGGGGCGATGGCCGACCGCGGGGCCTCCCTCGACGAGGTCGAGCGGGTGACCCGCAAGGCGTCGGAGTCGACCCGCACCATGGGGGTCGGCCTGTCGCCGACCGTGCTCCCGGCAGCGGGGGAGGAGACCTTCACGCTCGATGAGGGCGAGATGGAGATCGGTGTCGGCATCCACGGAGAGCGCGGCACCCACCGCGGCCCGTTGGAGACGGCAGATGCGATCACCGACCGGTTCCTGGCTGAGATCGGGACGGAGCTCGACCTGACCGAGGGGCGCCGAGTGGCCGTGCTCGTGAACGGGTTGGGCTCGACGCCGCTCGAAGAGCTCTACGTGATGTATCGGCGGGTGCATCACACGCTCGCGGACGCCGGGGTGACCATCGGCTACCGGCTCATCGGCGAGTACGTCACAAGCCTGGAGATGGCCGGAGCCTCGCTGTCGATCATGCAGCTCGACGACGAGTTGGAGGAGCTGCTGCACGACCCGGCGGGATCACCGTTCTTCCGTCAGGGGGCGGCTCCGGTGGGGCGCGTGCTCATGGCCGAGACCGCCGTTGACGAAGACGCGGCCACGGTCGAGGTGACCCTGGCCGGATCCCGCAGCGACCTGCGCGACCTGCTCCTGACCGTGCTGCCGCAGATGGAGCGGCACCGCGAAGAGCTCCGCACCCTGGATGCCGCGCTCGGCGACGGCGACCTCGGTGTCACGGTCGCGGTCGGCAGCGCGGCGGTCGCCGATGCACTGCGACAACTTCCGGATGACCTCGACGCCCGCAGCATCCTGCGCGCGGCGGGTGATGCGTTCGCCGCAGCGAACCCCTCGACCTTCGCGGCTCTGCTCGGAAGCGGCCTGCTCGCCGCTGCGGAGCAGGTGCCGCAGGGGATCCACCTCGATCGCGCTGGCCTCGCCGACATCGTGCAGACGGTGGCGGCGAGGATCGGCGCGCAGGGCGGGGCCGTGCGCGGCGACAAGACCGTCATCGACGTGCTGCTCCCCGTCGCGGAAGCGCTGGAGGCCGGAGCGGATGCGGCCGGAGCATCGGAGGCGGCGCTCGCCGCGGTCACCGAGAGCAGCGGATGGCAGTCTCGGCGTGGTCGCGCGGGCTGGCAGCAGGAGCGCTCGGTCGGTCACGCGGATCCCGGCTCGGTCGCCGTGGCACGGTTCCTCGAGGAGGTCGTGAGAGAGCAGCAGGGCACAGGTCAGACCGGCGTCTAGGGCGCGGTGCGGGTCAGCCCCGCCGGCGACTCGCGATCTCGTCGGCGAGCTCCTGAACACGGACGGGGTCGGCGTCTTCGGCGAGGGCGACGTAGTGGTCCATGACCGCCGGACGGTAGCGCACCGGCATCGTCTGCCCGGGTGCGAGCCGGGTGAGCGCGGTGATCGTGAGGTCTTCGTCCGCGATGCCGCGGAACGAGATGCCGTCGGCGGTCTCCACATCGAGCATCAGGACCACGCGGGGACTGCCGTCGCTGCTGACCTCCCGCCAGTCGACGAGAACGCCGAGCGCGAGCGTGCCTGTGCGCAGTTCCGCATTGCGCCTGCGTGCCTCACCGCTCAGGAGCGGGTTCGGGGCGACGCCGGGGAAGTCGGGTCCGACGCCGAGCGATTTCCGACTCAGGTCGGGACGGAGCTGCTCCATCAGGTCGTCGAGCTTCTGCTTCCTCTTCTTCGAACCGAACACCAGAGCCCTCCCTCGCGCCGGTGCCCGGATCTCGGCCTGGCGCTTCGCCTCACCGCGATTGTAGGGGCGCCGGTCCCCGTCCAGCCCCGTTCGGGTGAGAGATCGCGGGCTTTCGGATCGGTCTACGCGACCGGCAGGTGCGGTGGATGGGCGACGATGCCGCCCCGCATAGTCGCCGGACGCTTCACGATGAGCCCTGCCTCTTCGGCGATGAGCGCGCCCGCTGCCCAGTCGAACTCGTACAGGTCGGTTTCGATGAAGGCGTCGACGCTGCCCTCTGCGACCAGGCACAGTCCGAGCGCGGCAGACCCGATGCTGCGCAGATCCGTGAACGCCGACATGCGCGTCGGGAGCTCCGCGAGCTGCCGCGCCCGCTGCTCGGGGTCGTAGGAGAACCCGACGGCGAGCAGCACGGGAGTGGCGTCGGTCGCCGGTCCGCGCAGCCGTCTCCGGATGCCGCCAGACTCGCGGTACGCGCCGAGTCCTGACCCCGCGGAGTAGACGTGATCGAGCTCGGGCGCATGCACGACGCCGGCGAGCCAGACACCGGAGTCCACGTCCTGCACAGCGACGGACGACCCGTAGTGCGGCAGCCCGCGCACGAAGTTCGATGTGCCGTCGAGCGGGTCTATCGACCAGCGGAGCGCGGAGCCGCCGCCGGTGGTCGCATACTCCTCACCAGACACCTCGTCGTCGGGGCGGTGCTCGGCGAGCAAGGCGCGGATAGCGCGTTCGGCCCGCAGATCGATCTCGGTGACCACGTCGCCGGATGCGCCCTTGGTGCGGAGTCCCAGTCCATCGGAGGAGGCGTCGCGATCCCTCGCCGCCTCGGCGAGCACGGCGGCTCCGGCTGAGGCCGCGGAGAGGGCGATGTCGAGCAGGTCGGATGCAGACGGCATGGCGATATCGGTCCTCCGGTGGGCGATCCTCCAGCGTAGCGCCGGCCGGCTCACGCGGAGGGTGTCAGGCGCGGTCGTGGAGGGTGATCCGGTAGCCGTCGGGGTCGGCGAACGTGAAGGTGCGGCCGAACGGTCCGTCGATCGGGTCCGCGACGATCGTGTGGCCATCGGCGAGGAGTGCATCGTGGATGGACTGGACATCAGTGGCGTGAAGCCAGATCGCGGTGCCGATGCCGGGCTGGGCGACACCGGTCAGGTCGGTGCCCGGGGCGATGTCCCGGAGGGCGAACGCGATCGGAGCCGTCTCGAAGACGACGGCGTGAGGCGGTCCTGCCGGGGAGCGGACGAGGCCGAGGGACTGCTCGTAGAACGCCTGCGAGGCGTCGAGGTCGCGTGCCTGAAGGGAGATGAAGTCGGGGCCGGTGACGGGCATGAGGCAAGTCCTTCCATTTGTGTCAGTTTTCTGACACGGGTCAGCGTATGTCAGAATACTGACATGAGTCAAGACCACGACGGGATCGACCTCGACACCTCACTGGGCTACCTGCTGAAAGAAGCGTCCAGCGCCCTGCGTGCCGCGATGGAAGAGGTGCTGCGCCCGCTCGGGATGACCATCACCCACTACTCCTGCCTCGAACTGCTGGCGCAACGACCCGGGCTGTCGAACTCCGAGCTCGCGCGCGGCGCATTCGTCACGCGACAGTCGATGAACGTGCTGCTGCAGGCGCTGGAGCGGGACGGGTTCGTGACCAGGCCGGCGGAGGCCCCGGTCGGCAAGGCTCTCCCCGCCCGCCTCACCGACCGCGGTCGTGAGAGTCTCGCGACGGCGACTGCCGCCGTCCGCTCGGTCGAGGTCCGGATGCTCTCCGGCATGACCGAGGACGAGCAGGCGGGTGCGCTGAAGATCCTCCGGAGCATGATCCGCTCGCTGCGGGAGGAGTCCTAGCCCCGAGCGGATCAGCGCCGAGCGACCACCAACGGAACCCCGGTCACCGGATGCGGGAACACGTCGACCGCCTGGCCGTAGACCTGCTCGATCCGCTCGGCGGTCAGCACCTCGGCCGGAGTGCCCGTCGCCGCGACCCTGCCCTCGGCGAGCAGCGTGACGCGGTCGGCATGCGCGAGGGCGGCATTGAGGTCGTGCAGCACGATGGCGACCGCGATCCCGGCATCCGCGCGTCCGCGGATCAGCCGCATGACGTCTTCGTGGTGCTTCAGGTCGAGAGCCGCGGTCGGTTCGTCGAGCAGCAGGAGGCCGGTGCTCTGGGCGAGCACGCGGGCGAGGGCGACCCTGGCGCGCTCGCCGCCGGACAGCGACGGCACCGCACGGGCCCGGAGTGCCGTGACCTCGGTCTGCGCCATCGCTGCGGACACCCGTTCATCGTCGTCGTCGGCCGCCGGTGTGCGGGCCCAGGGAGTCCTTCCCATCCGCACGACCTGCTCTGCACTGAACGGAAACGTGACGGTGTTCTCCTGCAGGAGCACAGCCCGCTGCTGGGCGAGCGTGCGCGGCTTGACGCGCTCGATCGGCTGGCCGTCGAGCTCGACCGCGCCGGCCTGTGCTGTGACATCTCCGGCGAGCACTCCGAACAGGGTGGATTTGCCCGCCCCGTTCGGCCCGACGAGAGCGTGGACCTCTCCGGAGCGGATCGCGATGGACGCGTCGTCGAGGATCGTCCGCCCTTCGCCGACGCGCACGGTGAGTCCCGACCCGCGGAGCCTGACGGTCATGCCCACCCTCCCGAGCGACGACGGGTGCGCACGAGCAACCACAGGAAGAACGGGCCGCCCACGAGCGA
Source organism: Microbacterium sp. Cr-K32 (assembly GCF_000708345.1). Lineage (NCBI taxonomy): Bacteria > Bacillati > Actinomycetota > Actinomycetes > Micrococcales > Microbacteriaceae > Microbacterium > Microbacterium sp. Cr-K32. The sequence continues at coordinate 55,540 of NZ_JARD01000023.1, forward strand.
GGTGATCATGCCGATCGGCAGGTCGGCGAGCGGCACGGCCGTGCGGGCCACGAGGTCGGCGACCGCGATGAGCAGTGCGCCGCCGAGTGCCGAGGCGATCACGAGCGGCACGTGGGCGGGGCCGATCATCATCCGCATCAGATGTGGCACGACGAGACCGGCGAATCCGATGATCCCGGCGAAGGCGACCGCCGCGCACACCAGCAGCGCGACCGTCACGATCACCACGATCCGCAGCAGCTCGACATTGACGCCGAGGTGTCGCGCGGTGCGCTCGCCGAGGGCGAAGAGGTCCAGGCTCGGTGCGACGATCAGCGCGACCACCACGCCGATCAGCACGAGCGGCGCGACGAGCTGGATGTTCGACCACAGCGCGCCGTTCAGCGAACCGAGCTGCCAGAACACGATCTGCTCGCGGGTGGATGTGGTGCCGAGGAAAGTGAAGAAGGCCATGCCGGCACCGGCGATCGCATTGATGGCGATACCGGTGAGCAGGAGGGTCACGACCTCGGTGCGACCTCCGGAGCGACTGATGAAGTACACCGAGAACACCGCGACCAGGCCCCCGAGGAATGCGAACGCGGGCGTGGTCCACATGCCGAAGGTCGCGAGCCCGAACGTGATGCTGGCCGCTGCGCCGAGCGCCGCGCCCGAGGAGACGCCGACCACGCCCGCGTCCGCGAGCGGGTTGCCGAAGATCGCCTGCATGAGCACGCCCGAGACCGCGAGGGCGGCGCCGACGAGGAGGCCGAGCACGATGCGGGGCATGCGCAGGGTGAAGATCACGCCGTAGTCGGTGGAAGCCGACGGAGCCCACGCGGTGTCGACCCCGACGCCGCGCAGGAGCACGCCGATGAGGGAGGCGGGGGAGAGGTCGTACTGCCCGCTCGTGATCGACACGATGCACGTGATCGCGAGCGCGATCACCAGGCCCACCGTCACCAGGGTGAAGCGCAGACCCCGGTGCCTCGTCGGAGTCGGGGTGACGACCTCCCCGGTCACTTCGCGGGCTCGGGGGCGTACAGGGCGCGGGCCAGAGCGCCGATCACGTCGGCGGTGCGCGGACCGAAGCTCAGGATCTCGCTGTCGGCCATGTCGATCACGCGACGGTTCGCACCGGCGGGGGTCTGCGCCACGGCGGGGATCCGCTCGATCAGCCCGTCGATGCCGCCCACGGATTCGAGCCCGTCGGTCATCATCACCAGCACGTCGGGCTGCGCGGCGACGAGGGCCTCGGCGGTCATCGGCTTCATGCCCTCCCACCCGATCTCGGCCGCCACATCGACCCCGCCCACCGCGTCGATCAGCGAGTCGGCCCCGGAGTCCTCTCCGAAGATGTAGTAGACGTTCGCGCTTCCGCGGACGTAGAGGAACAGCATCCGGGCGCGATCGGCTTCGTCGGCGGGAACGACCTCGGCGATCTCCGCGAGCGTCTCGTCGACCGAGGCGTCCAGTCGATCGATGAGCGCTTCCCCGCGGCGAGGCACGCCGAGCGCGGTGGCGATCTCGGTCACGAGTGCGTCGGTGGTGTCGAGCCGACGGTCGCTGGAGATCACGACGACGGCGATGCCCGCGTCGCGCAACTGCTGACGCACCTCCTTCGGGCCGATCGTGGTGTCGGTGAGGACGACGGTCGGGGCCAGCTCGAGGATCGCCTCGGCGTTGAGCGTGTGGCCGGTCTTGGTCACGACGGGAAGGTCTTCGGTGCCGGCGAAGACGGTGGAGGCGTCGCGACCGACGACCTGATCGCCGAGCCCGAGCGCGAAGACGGTCGACGCGATCGTGCCCGAGATGTCGATCGGGAGGATCCGGTCGATATCGGTGATCTCGATCTCGTGGCCTTCGCTGTCGATCACCGTCACAGGCAGCGTCGGAGCGCTGTCGTCGTCGACGGGCTCGATCGCATGGGTCGAGAGGCAGGCAGTGGATGGGCCGATGTGCGCGCGGACGTCGTCGATCAGATCGAGTGCGGCGAGCGGGACGGATGCCTGGGGGCAGTCATCGTCGGCGACGGCGGCCGGTGCGGCCGCGCCTCCCGGCTCGGCGCAGGCCGTGAGTCCGACGGCCAACGCGGCGACGAGGAGAAGGGCGGAAGCGCGACGCATTAGGCAAGGCTATCCTAAAACTTGACGCGCGCTGATTCCCCCCTCTACGCTCGGGTTCGGCGGCTTACTTAGCTGAGCCTAACCAAAACCCAACCTTCGCCCGACTGCATTGCGGCACCGCCGGCGCGCGTGTGCTTCTGCGCGCCCGGAGCCGTGGAGAACCGTGAACGCCACAGCCACAGCATCCCCGGGGAGCGCACGCATACGCGTGCTGCTCGCCGCCTTCGTCTCCTTCCTTCTCATCGCCGCCGGCGCCGTGATCGTGCCACCCGCGCACGCCGCCGGCGCGACGGTCACTGCCACGGTCGCCTCCGCAGGCACCTCCGGAGTGAGCGTGCAGGTGCAGGCGAGCGGTCTCCCCGAAGTCGAGGGCGCATACGCGGCGCTCATCGTGAAGGGGACGGAGGCGGGCCTCTCCGGTGGTGGCGGGTACGCCGCCTTCGTGATGCCGACCGTCGCCGGAGGGGCGAGCACGTTCACGCTCGACGCACCGGCCGGCTCGCTGGACCGCACGAAGACCTATGAGGTTCTCGTCTGGCAGAAGCACTCGAACCCGAACGAGACCACGATCTACGGCCGCGGCGACGTCGGCATCTCGGCCGGGCAGTGGGACGCGGTGTTCGGTGCCGCCCCCACGGATCCGGAGACCGACCCCGGTACGGATCCGGGGACCGACCCC
>NZ_JARD01000024.1:0-745 GCF_000708345.1 Microbacterium sp. Cr-K32
GGCGGAGCGGGTGGTCGGTCAGGAGTGGCTGGTCGGTGGTCAGGTCGTGTCGGATGCTGTGGTGCGTTCGCAGTCGGGGCGTGTGGTGAAGCAGCAGTCGTCGATGGGGTCGGCGTCGTATTCGTCGACGTACGGGTATGACGCGGCTGGGCGGTTGGTGTCGGCGACCATTCCGGGGCATGAGTTCACGTATGGGTTCGGGTCGTCGGGTGGGTGTGGTCCGAATGCGGCGGCGGGGATGTCGGGGAACCGGACGGGTCTGACGGATGTGTGGACGGCGCCGGGTCAGGCTGCGGTGTCGACGTCGACGTCGTATTGCTATGACTGGGCGGATCGGTTGTTGTCGTCGTCGGTGACGGGGGCGATCCCGGGTGCGACGACGGTGGCGGATGGTCTGGCGGCGTCGGAGATTGTGTATGACGTGCGGGGGAACACGGTTCGTCTGGGCGATATGCAGTTCTCGTACGATGCCGCGAACCGGCACATCGGGACGACGTATGACGATGGCACGACGGTGCGGATCGTGCGGGATGCGACCGGACGCATTGCCACACGCACCATTGACCCGACTGGTGATGCCCCCGCGGTGTCGACGAGCTACCTGTATGCGGCGGGTGGTGATGCGGCGTGGGGTCAGAAGTCCGGTGCGGAGTTGACGCGGAGTGTGGGGTTGCCGGGTGGGGTGTCGTGGACGAACCAGGCCGGGGTGGCGACGTGGTCGTTCCCCGGTTTGGGTGGACACGGC
>NZ_JARD01000025.1:0-1828 GCF_000708345.1 Microbacterium sp. Cr-K32
GTGTTCCCCCGCACGTCATACACAATCTCCGACGCCGCCAGACCATCCGCCACCGTCGTCGCACCCGGGATCGCCCCCGTCACCGACGACGACAACAACCGATCCGCCCAGTCATAGCAATACGACGTCGACGTCGACACCGCAGCCTGACCCGGCGCCGTCCACACATCCGTCAGACCCGTCCGGTTCCCCGACATCCCCGCCGCCGCATTCGGACCACACCCACCCGACGACCCGAACCCATACGTGAACTCATGCCCCGGAATGGTCGCCGACACCAACCGCCCAGCCGCGTCATACCCGTACGTCGACGAATACGACGCCGACCCCATCGACGACTGCTGCTTCACCACACGCCCCGACTGCGAACGCACCACAGCATCCGACACGACCTGACCACCGACCAGCCACTCCTGACCGACCACCCGCTCCGCCGCATCACGACCCACACTGCTCAGCGCCGAACCATCCGGATACGCGATCTGCTGCAACTCCACCCGTGTCATCCGACGCGACCGTCGAATCGTTCGTCAAGCCTTCAAATGCCGCGCCACTCGCGACACATCTGTACCCAGCGCCAGCGACCTGAGTGGTCTCTCGTTCGTATGGCTAGTTGCGTGATGAGCGCAGTCAGCGTGATGAGGATAATCAGTTGGTGCTTCTCAAGATAGACACCGTCGAGCTACCTTATCCAGCAGAGTGAGAAACTCAGAATAATTGAGCGGATCGACGGGAATTTGAACTCCGAACAAAGGATGATCCTCTGGCAAGCGCACGTCGACAGGTAAGCCTCGACGAGAGTCGAGTACTTGAATCCCGTACCCATAGACGATCCGCGAAAGACCAAGATTTGAGTGCCACTTAGGATCCTCAAGTGAGAACCCCATGATCACATGCGACTGGTACGAGACGTTCTTCTTTCCCCAGACGAAGAAGTCCCATCGCAGCTCTGGATGGCGATCGATCATCAAGTCACCCAACAGCAACGCAACATCTTCGCACACGGACTGTGAGCGTCGATCGAGGTGATTACTGTCAGCGACAGGCACCATCGTTTCGATAAACCAGTCATTCAGCGACTGCACCGACTTATCACTGCCGTCGAATTCGATACCAGAATTTGCCAAGAGCGTGTGAAGTATCGCAATGCGATCGGGCTTTTGCCGCATCGACTGCTCGAACTCGGCGCGAGCGACAGAACGCGGCAGCTCAGCGAGCGACCACCACGGCATTGACTCGTTCAACGGATACTCCGCCCAACTGTTCATGGTATGACCTGCCACCGGATTCCGTTCTGAGTAAGGAAGCTCTTTAGAGGACCGCTAGGGCCCGCAAGTCCTGTCGTGGGACTCGCTGTGAAGTACCAGCGGACGCTTGTGAGATCGCCGGACGCAACCAACGCCGCGTCTTTCCGGACCTGAAGCCTAACGGAGCTTGTCAGCGAGGTGTAGCCGACCTTCGTCTCGATCCCGATGCGTCCCGAAGTTAGCACATCGATTCTTCGCATCCCCAGCCCCGGCACTGTAAAGGTCTGCTCGATCTTAGAACCAAGATTCTGCCTATTGATCTTGTCGCGAAATGCGTTGCCGTTTTGTTGATTCGTTCTGAGTGTTGTCCCCTAGTGTTCGTCGAGGATCGCGCACCGAAGTAGCTTGTGCTGGTTGGGGTGGTTAGCCCCAACCGCGCCCGCAGCGTCGCGAGATTAGGAATCCCTCCGCATCCACCTTCTATGCCACAGGGCATCCACCTTTCACCGCTGAGGTCGTGTCCGTTGATGGGGTCGGTGGGCCAGACGTAATCGTTCGCCCCACCACCCTCGATCGGGTCG